>CAZONQ010000098.1:0-9529 GCA_964581125.1 uncultured Ornithinimicrobium sp. | reverse complement strand
AGGTCTCCGCCGAGGACGTCTCGGCGCTGCTCGCCGGGCAGGGGCCCGAGGGCGGGCTGGTGCTGCTCGACGTGCGGGAGCCGGCCGAGCACGCCCTCGGCACCGTGCCGGGGGCGCTCACCGTGCCCGTCGGCGAGGTGCTGACCTGGGAGGAGATGGTCGGCCAGCTGCCGGACGGCCCGGTGGTGGTCTACTGCAAGACCGGGCCGCGCGCCCGCCGCGCCGCCGCGCACCTGGTCAAGATCGGCCGCCCCGACGTGCGGGTGATGACCGGGGGCATGCTCGCCTGGATCGACCGCATCGACCCCTCCCTCCCGCCCTACTAGGCCGTGGCTCCGGGTCCCCGGCCGCCGGTCGCGGTCGACCTGCTGGTGCTGGCCGGAGGCCGGGGCGAGCGGATGGGCGGCCGGGACAAGGCCGCGCTCGTCGTCGGCGGCCGCCCGCTGCTGGAGCGGGTCCTCGACGCCGCGCCGGATCTCGGCGGCCGGGTCGTGGTCGTGGGCGACACCCCGGTGCCCGACGGCGTGCTGCGCACCCTGGAGGACCCGCCCGACGGCGGGCCGGTGGCGGGCATCGCGGCAGGGCTGGAGCGGCTGGGCCGGGACCGTGGCGGCGTGCCCGCCGCCAGCTGGGTGGCGGTGGTCGCCGTGGACCAGCCGGGGGCCGCGCAGGCCCTGCGCGGCCTGCACGCGGCGCTGCCCCGTGTGCCGGACGACGTCGACGCGGTCAGCCACGTCGACGCGACCGGCCACCGGCAGTGGCTGCTCGCGCTCTACCGGCGGGCGGCGCTCGAGGACTCGCTCGCCGCGCTGGGGAGCGCACGGCATACCTCGGTCCGTCGGCTCGTGGCCGACCTGGGGTGGTGGGCGGTCGGCGACGGAGGGGAGCACGTCGGCGACGTCGACACCTGGGCCGACGTGGAGGGCTGGGAACGCCGACTGGGACGTGGCAGGATGGCCGGACAGCCACCTGAGAAAGAGGGATGACGATGGCGACCGTCAGATTCTTCGCCGCAGCGGCGGAGGCGGCCGGCACCGAGTCCGAGCTCGTGCACGCGGACGACCTGGGCAGCCTGCTCGACCGCCTGGTCGAGCTGCACGGGGAGGAGCTGGGCCGCGTCCTGGGACGCAGCTCGGTCCTGCACGAGGGGCAGTACGTCAGCGACCGGGACACCCCGCTCGCGCACGACGCCGTCCTCGACGTGCTCCCGCCCTTCGCGGGAGGCTGACCGGCACCGGTCCTGAGCCCCGCCGGTCCTGTCCCGGCGCACCCCGGCCGGCCCCGCCTCGCGGGTGGTGCTGGTGAGGCGTAACGTCGCTGGCGTCCCCGCGAGAGAGATAGCGACGTGAGCGAGCACCCGTCCGGCCCGGCCGGAGCGGCGACCGCCCCACCGGCGGTGACGCCGGAGCAGCGCGCCCGCGCGCGCAAGGCGGTCGTGGCCGCCTCCATGGGCAACGCCCTGGAGTGGTTCGACATCATCGTCTACGGCTTCTTCGCCGTGGTGATCTCGGACCTCTTCTTCCCCGAGGACGCCGACCCGGCGGTGGCGCTGCTGGCCGTCTTCGGCACGCTCGCGCTGACCTACTTCATCCGGCCGGTCGGCGCGATGGTCATCGGCAACTTCGGCGACCGCCGCGGGCGCAAGGCCGCGCTGACGCTGACGATCGCGCTGATGACGCTCGGCGTCGGGATCATGGCGTTCACCCCGACCTACGCCACCATCGGGGTCGCGGCGCCCGTGCTCATGCTGCTGTCGCGGCTGATCCAGGGCTTCTCCGCGGGCGGGGAGTTCGGGTCGGCCACCGCCTTCATGACCGAGCACAGCCCGGACCGGAAGGCCTTCTACGCCAGCTGGCAGGTCGCGACCCAGGGCGTCTCGCTGCTGCTGGCCGGGCTCTTCGGCTGGGTGCTCAACACCACGCTCAGTCCCGAGGCGCTCTACTCCTGGGGCTGGCGGGTGCCGTTCATGTTCGGGCTGCTCATCGGGCCGGTCGGCTGGTGGATCCGTCAGTCCATGGAGGACACGCCGGAGTTCGTCGCCGTGGAGGAGCGGGACGAGCGCGAGGCCGTGCCGCTCGGGACCGTGCTGGCCCACCACCTCGGCCGGGTGTTCACCGCCGCGGCGTGCGTCGGGGTGGCGACGATGTCCGTCTACCTCATCCTCTACATGCCGACCTTCTCGGTGACGACGCTGGAGCTGCCGGCCTACGCCGGCTACATCGGTGCGGCGATCGCGGGTCTGGTCACGCTGGTGCTGGCGCCGATGTTCGGCCACCTGGCCGACCGTGTCGGGTCCGTGCCGATCATGATGGTCGCGGCCGTGGTCGGCGGCTCGTGGTCTGGCCGCTGTTCGTCACGCTCATCGACAACCCGACCGTGGGGATGCTCACCGTGGTCGAGGTGATGCTCGGCGTGGTCATGGCCGCCTACTTCGCGCCGCTGCCGGCGATGATCGCCGCGATCTTCCCCACCGAGGTCCGCACCACCGGCATGTCGCTGGCCTACAACGTGGGCGTGACGACGCTCGGCGGCCTGACCCCGCTCGTGCTCGCCTGGCTCGTCGACCACTTCGCGCACGTGTCCCCGGCGATCTACTACATCGCGGTGTGCGTGCTCTCCCTCGTCGGCCTCACCATCGCGCGGCGCGTCTACCGGATGCGCTGCGCGGGGCGCAGCGCCAGGACGATGCTGCGCACCATCCCGACCGCCACCAGCACCCAGGCCAGCAGCGCCACCCACCACCAGCCCGACCCGATCGCCCTCACGACCGGCAGCCGGTTGGCCTCGCCGAGGTACATGCCGGCCACGGCGTACATACCGAGCGGGAAGACCATGCTCCACAGCGTCGGCTGGTAGACGAGCGGGATCTTGTGCAGCCAGTGCCGCCACAGGCCGGCGGCGAGCAGCACCGGGATGAGCCAGGTCGCGAACGCCCAGAAGACGACCGACATGCCGGCGACCAGGTCGCGGGTCACGTCGATCATCGGCGCGTCCTCCATCTCCACGATGCGGGCACCGGCGACGATCGTGATCGCCACCGCGCCCATGGCCACCCAGTAGGGAGGGTCGAGGTGCTCGGGGCGCAGCGGGTAGAGCATGACCCGCAGCGCCACGAAGACGGCGGTCGCGGCATACAGGACCACCCCGACCGACCAGGCGAGCACGGCCAGGATCGCCAGCCACTCCCGCTGCGACTCGTAGACCGGCTCCAGCCCGGCCGCGACCACCGCGATGGACTGGCTGGCCACCACCCAGATGAACCAGGTGCCGTTGGCCGTGTCCAGCATGGGACGGCGCTTGTTGCCCAGCACCGAGGTCCACGGGATGACGTAGCCCAGGACCAGCCAGGCCAGCACCGCCACGGCCAGCAGCACGCTGGCCACGACCACGTGGCCGGTGCCGACGAGCGCGGCGGCGAGCACGTCGGTCGCCGCGATGAAGGTGAAGAAGCCGAACGCCCGCGCCGGGTCGTGGAAGTCCTCGGACGTCTCGCGGCGGTAGGACAGCAGCCGCCACCCGGTGAGCACCACCAGTACGACGTAGAAGACGACCGAGAGCCAGAACAGCCAGGTCGCAAGCAGTGAGTAGCCCTTGAGCTGGGCGCCGATGCAGACGATGCCGGTCGCCATCACGCCGGCGAAGTAGCCGGGCGTCAGACGTGCCGGAGCGAGCTGGCGGGGCGTCGCCGGCGCCGACCGCCCCGGCGCCGCAGCCGGGGCGCCGGTGGCTGAGGGTTCGGCGGGCTCGCTCACCGCGCTAGCCCCCGATGCGGCTCATCGGTCGCGGCGGCTGCAGGAAGCCGGGCTCGTTGATGCCGTGCCCGGGAAGCTTGGCGCCGATCGAGGCGCGGAAGAGGTCGGCCAGGGCGTCGTCGTCGGCACCGTCGCGCAGCGGGGTGCGCAGGTCGGTCTCGCCGGTGGCGAACAGGCAGTTGCGCACCATGCCGTCGGCGGTGAGGCGCACCCGGTCGCAGGATCCGCAGAAGGGCATGGTCACCGAGGCGATGACGCCGACGGTGGCGGGGCCGCCGTCGACGTAGAAGCGCTCGGCGGGCGCGTTGCCCCGGGCCTCCTCGGGCTCGGCCTCGAGGTCGAAGGCGGTGCGCAGCATCGCCAGGATCTCCTCGCCGACGATCATCTGCGAGCGGTCCCACTGGTGCTGGGCGTCCAGCGGCATCTGCTCGATGAACCGCAGCTGGTAGCCGTGGTCGAGCGCGAAGCGCAGCAGGTCGACGGCCTCGTCGTCGTTGACCCCGCGCATCAGCACGGTGTTGATCTTGACGGGGGTGAGCCCGGCCGCGGCGGCCGCCTCGATGCCCTCGAGGGTGTCCTTGAGCCGGTCGCGCTTGGCCAGCTCGATGAAGGTCTCGCGGCGCAGGGTGTCGAGGCTGACGTTGACGCGGGTGAGCCCGGCGTCCTTGAGCGCCTGGGCGTTCTTGGCAAGCCCGACCCCGTTGGTGGTCATCGAGATCTCCGGCGCCGGGTCGAGCGCCGCCAGCCCGGCCACCACGTCGACCAGGTCGCGGCGCAGCAGCGGCTCGCCGCCGGTGAGGCGGATCTCCTCGATGCCCAGGTCCACGGCGACGCCGGCCAGCCGGACGATCTCGGGGGTGGACAGCATGGTGTCGCGCGGGAGCCAGGGGACGCCCTGCTCGGGCATGCAGTAGGTGCACCGCAACGAGCAGCGGTCGGTCACCGAGACGCGCAGGTCCTTGTGGACGCGGCCGTAGCTGTCGACGAGCGGTCCGCTCACCATCAGTGGTCACCTCCGGCGACCTGGTCGATGAGGTGCCCGAGCAGCGGCCCGAGCACGTCCATGTTCTCCTTCACCGCGGCCGGCCGTCCGGGGAGGTTGACCACGAGGGTCCCCCCGACGCCCTGCTCGGCGGGCCAGTCCACGACGCCCACCACCCCCCGGGAGGCTGCCGCATAGGGGGTATGCCGTGCGCCCTCGTGGCGCAGCAGCTCGGCCAGCCCGGGGTTCTCGCGGGTGATGACGGCCTTGGTCGCCTCCGGCGTGAGGTCCCGCGGGCCCATGCCGGTGCCGCCGGTGGTGACCACCAGCCGGTGCCCCAGCGCGACGGCGGCGCGGATCGCGGCGGCCACGCTCTCCACCCCGTCGGGGACGACGACCGGCGCCTCCACGTCATACCCGTGGGTGCGCAGGGCCTCCACGAGGAGGCGGCCGGACTCGTCCTCGCGCCGGCCGTCCGAGCTGCGGTCCGACACGGTGATCGCCGTGGCGGGGCGGGCGGCGGGGGAGGCGGGGGTCACGCCCTCAGGATAGCCGTCATTGACAGGAACGGGTCCGGGCCGGACCGTGACGCGGGCCTCAGAGCAGCCGGCGCACGGCCTGGGTCGCGCCCTCGAGGTAGCGCAGCACGACCGCGAGCTCCTCGTCGGTGAACGCGGCGTCGAGCTCGGCGAGCTCGCGGAACATGGGCATCATGTGGCCGACGACCTCCTCGCGCCCGGTGGGCGTCGCCTCCACGACGGTGCGTCGCCGGTCGCTCGGGTGCGGCTGCCGCTCCACGTGACCGCGGGCGACCAGTCGGTCCACGATGCCGCTGGCCGCGGCGGAGGTGACGCCCAGCCGGTGGGCGAGCTCGGTGGGACCGACCGGGTCCTCGATGACGTGCTCGAGCACCGCCAGCTCGGTGTGCGTCAGGCCGGTGCGGCGGGCCAGGGCCGGGGCCACCTGCCCGCTGGCCGAGAGCAGGCGGCGCAGCGCATCCAGGGCGTCGCTGCGTCGCCAGGCACCGACCCACTCGCCGTCGCTCTGAGCGGGGCGACGTGGGGTCGCCGCAGGGTCGGTAGGAGTGCTACCCTTCGTCACGAACTATCTCACTTACTTAGACACTTGGTTGTCTACCGACGATCCTAGCCGAGGGGAAGAGCTCATGGAACGACTCGTGGCGCTGCTCACCGGACGGCGCAGCTGGGTGCTCGCGCTGATCGCCCTCGTCGTCGGCGGCTGGCTGCTGGTCGGCGTCGGCCAGGCGGAGCGGAACCCGTCGCCGCTGGCCACCCTGCCGGCCGGTTACGACAGCACGAAGGGCGCGGAGCTCCTGCAGGAGCTGCCCGAGGAGGGGACCTCGGCGGCGATCGTGCTCTTCACCGCCGAGGACGACGACATCGAGCCCGCCCTGCCCGAGCTCGGCGAGCTGATGGCGGACCTGGCCTCGACGTACGACCAGGGGGAGGACGTCCCCAGCGAGGCTGGCCCGCCCGCTGGGGCAGAGGGCGGCGAGGACGGGTCCGGCCAGACCGGCCCGCCGCCGGGAGTGACGGAGGGCGGCATACCGCTGATCCCGTCCGAGGACGGGACGGCGGCGATGGGGGTGCTCACCGTCGACGCGGCCTCGGCGTCGGTGGCCCAGGAGGTCGTCTCGGCGCTGCGGGCCGACCTGGCCGACGCGGTGCCCGACGGGGTCACCGCTCAGGTGACCGGGCCGGCTGCCGTGCAGGCCGACCTGGCGTCGGTCTTCGACGGGGCCAACATCACGCTGCTGGCGGTGACCGCGGGCGTCGTGGCCCTGCTGCTCATCGTCACCTACCGCAGCCCGGTGCTGTGGGTCGTCCCGCTGCTGGTCGTGGGCGTCGCCGACCAGGTCGCGGCGGTCGCGGCCACCCGGGTGCTGGCCCTGGCGGACGTGCCGTGGGACGAGTCGACCGTCGGCATCCTGTCGGTGCTCGTCTTCGGGGCGGGGACCAACTACGCGCTGCTGCTCATCTCGCGCTACCGCGACGAGCTGCGCACCCACGAGGACCGCCACGAGGCGATGGGGCTGGCGCTGCGCCGGGCCGCGGAGGCCATCCTCTTCAGCGCGAGCACGGTCGTGGTCGGCGTGCTGTGCCTGCTGCTGTCGGTCTTCCCCTCCACGCGCGGCCTCGGCCTGGCGTGCGCGGTCGGCGTCCTGGTGGCCGCAGCCGGCGTGCTGGGCGTGCTGCCCGGTCTCCTCGTCTCGCTCGGCCGCTGGGTCTTCTGGCCGATGGTGCCGCGCCAGGGCCAGCAGGTGCTGAGCGAGTCGCGGTCCGCGTGGCGGCGGGTGGGCGACCGGGTGGCGAAGGCGCCCTCGCTCTACGTGGTCGGCACGCTCGTCGTGCTCGCGGCGATGGCCTTCGGCCTGACCCAGCTGCGCAGCGGGCTGGCGCCGGAGGACCAGTTCCTGCGCACGCCGGAGGCGATCACCGCGGCGGAACGGCTGGCCGAGTCCTTCCCGGCCGGGACGTCCGACCCGGTGGTGGTGGTCACCCGCACCGACGACGTCGCGCAGGTGGAGGACATGGCGCAGTCGCTCGGCGAGGTCGACGGGGTGACCACGGCGACCGCGGTCCCCCCGGTCGAGGGGATCGGCCAGGTGCGCCTCGTCCTCGACGCCGAGCCGGGCAGCGACGACTCCCGTGCGACGGTGGAGCAGGTGCGCAGCACGCTGTCGGGCCAGCAGGACACCTACGTCACCGGTGGGGACGCCTCCGCGGTGGACGCCGACGACGGCGCGGTGCGGGACCGGATGGTGGTGATGCCGCTGATCCTCGGAGGGGTGCTCATCGCCCTCGGCCTGCTGCTGCGCTCGGTGCTGGCTCCGCTCATCCTGGTCGGCAGCGTGGTGGCCACCTTCTGCGCCGCGCTGGGCGTCTCGTGGTGGGTCTTCACCGGGATCTTCGACTTCGGCGCGATCGACGCCACGATGCCGCTGCTGGCCTTCGTCTTCCTCGTGGCGCTGGGCGTGGACTACAACATCTTCCTCATCACCAGGACCCTGGAGGAGGCCCGTGGCCACGGGACCCGGGAGGGCGTGCTCCGGGCGCTCGGCGCGACCGGCGGCGTGATCACCAGCGCCGGCATCCTGCTGGCGGCGGTCTTCGCCGTGCTGGGCGTGCTGCCGCTGGTCGTCCTCGCCCAGATCGGCGTGGTGATCTGCATCGGCGTGCTGCTGGACACCCTCGTCGTCCGCACCATCCTCGTCCCGGCGATCGTCCGGCTGCTGGGCGAGCGGTTCTGGTGGCCGCGGCGGGTCGCCCAGGACAGCCTGCCGAGGCACAGCGAGGAGTTCGTCGAGCAGCTCTGAGGCCCGGTGCTCCGCGGTGCACGCCCAGGTGCTCCGCGGAGCACTCGGCCCTCACCCGCCGCGCCCGAGACCCTCCCGTCGGCGGACCCGCAGGTCGCGCTCGGCCTGGTTGCGGCACCGTTCCACCGCCAGGTCGTAGGCCGCGCGCGCGGCCTCCACGTCCCCGGCGCGGCCGAGCAGCTCGGCGCGGACAGCGGGCAGCCGGTGGCTGTGCGGGAGCTCGTCGTCCAGGCCCTCCAGCGCGGCCAGCCCGGCGCGCGGACCCTGGTCCTCGGCCACCGCGACGGCCCGGGCCAGCCTCGCGCTCGGGGTCGGCGTCAGCCCCACCAGCGCGTCGTAGAGCGCCACGACCCGTCGCCAGTCGGTCTCCTCCGCGCTCGCGGCGGTCGCCTCCGCGATCTCGTCCCGGTGCCAGCACGAGCGGTCCTGGTCCGGCAGCAGCACGAGGGAGCCGGCCGCGTCGGCGCGGGCGTCGCGCCGCGAGTGCTGCAGCAGCATCAGGGCCAGGAGGGCCACCAGCACCGGTTCCTCCGGGCGCAGGCGCAGGACCACCCGCACGAGCCGGACCGCCTCCCCGGCCAGGTCGGCGCGCACGACGTCGGGCCCCGACCCGGGCGCGTAGCCCGCGGTGAAGGCCAGGTATGCCGTCTGCGCGACCGTGTCGAGCCGCTCGGGGAGGTCGTCGGCGGAGGGCACCGCGAACGGGATGCCCGCGGCGACGATCTTCTTCTTGGCGCGGGTGATCCGCGCGGCCATCGTCGGCTCGGGCACGAGGAAGAGCCGGGCGATGTCGGCGGTGCTCACGCCGAGGACGAGGCGCAGGGTCAGCGCGCTCGCCGCCGCCGGGTCCAGCGCCGGGTGGGTGCACATGAGCACGAGCCGCAGCAGGTCGTCCTCCACGAGGTCGCCAGGGTCGGCGCGCACCCCGCCGGCCGCGGCCCGCTCGGACTCGACGACCAGCAGCGGCTCCTTGCGGCGTCCTCGACCAGGTCCAGCCGGCGGAAGCGCGCGAGGAGCAGGGACGTGAGCCGTCCCCACTCCTCGCGCACGACCGTCGCGAGGACGTCCTCCGGCGCCCGCCCGTTCACCCGACCCGGTGCCCCTCGACCTGCACCGTGGGCCTGATCTCCAGCGTGTACTGCCGCGGCAGCAGCCGGGCCGCCGCGATCGCCGTATCGAGGTCGGGCAGCTCCACCTCGTAGTAGCCGCCCACCTGCTCGACGGTGTCGGCGTAGGGTCCGTCGCTCACCACGACCTGCCCGTCCGCCCCGCGACGGAGCGTGGTGGCGAGGTCCGCGTCGGCCAGCGCCGCGCCGGCGACGCGCCGTCCGTGCTCGTCGACGAACCGCTCGAACGCCTCGTGGTCGTCGATGAACCGTTCCCTCGTCGCCTCGTCCGCCCGGGCCCGGTCGCCCGGGTCGTGGGCGAGGAGCACGACATACCTCATGAGGGGCGGTC
>CAZONQ010000097.1:6024-9565 GCA_964581125.1 uncultured Ornithinimicrobium sp. | reverse complement strand
GGAGCTCGTGCCCCGGTCGGAGGAGGAGGCCTTCGAGCCCGGCACGACGAGCACCTGGCCGGGGTAGATGAGGCGGGCGTCGCGGATGCCGTTGGCCCGCGCGAGCGCGGCGACGGTGGTGCCGTGCCGCACCGCCAGGTGGGAGAGGGTGTCGCCGTGGCGCACGGTGATCCGGGAGGACGACGTCGACGAGCCGGAGGTGGAGGTCTTGCCGCCGCCGGACGTGGAGGGTGCGGGGGCGACGGTCGACGACCCGCCCTTGCCCGGTACGACGAGCGTGGCGCCCGGGAGGATCCAGCGCCCTCCGTCGCGCAGGCCGTTGGCGCGCACGATCGAGTCGGGGGAGACGCCGTAGCGGGCCGCGATGCCGTAGACGGTGTCGCCGGAGCGCACGGTGTGCTTGCGGACGTCGGTGGAGCGGGCGGTGACCAGCTCGGCGCTGTGCAGCGCCGTCGGCACGTAGGCGACGGTGGGCAGGTCGGCGGGCGGCATCGCCGCGAAGAGGGGGCTCACGGTGGGGACCTCCAGGGGAGCCGTGACAGGGGGCGGACGGAACATGACCCACGTGACCCGTGTGACCGGTGATCGCCAGTCGGGCCGGTGAGGCTGAAGGGACAGTACCGTGAAGTGAGCGACTCCACCAGTCAGTCGGCGTGTCGGACCTGGTGAAAACGGATGGTATGTGGTAATGACACGCGTGTAATTCACGTCGCGTCCCCGGTCGCTGGGGTCGCGGGGGCGGCGCGCGGGCCGGCTCCGCTGTGCTTGACTTGCGTGCGTGGTAGCTGAGGATCACCAGGAGAGCGGCTCCGTGGAGTGGCTGACCGTCCCCGAGGTCATGGAGCGGACCGGCGCGACCCTGCCCGTCGTCAAGCGCTGGCTGCAGGACCGCGAGCTCGTCGGCGTGCGCCGCGGTGCCCGCAAGGTGGTGATGGTGCCGGCGGACTTCCTCGTCGAGGACGGACCGCTGCCGTCGCTGCGCGGCACCGTGACGGTGCTGTCCGACGGGGGCTTCTCCGACGAGGAGATCGTGGCGTGGCTGCACGAGCCGGACGAGACGCTGGCCGGGGGCAGCGCGGTCGCCTCGCTGCGGGCGGGCGCCAAGACCGAGGTCCGGCGCCGGGCGCAGGAGCTGGCCTTCTAGGCCCTCCGCGCGGGGCGCCGGGACCGCCTGCCCGGTGCGTCGGGCTCAGGTCTGCCGGTCGGTGCAGATCGCCACGAGGTGGTCGAGCGCGGCGCGCCCCTCGTCGGTGAGGGCGGTGGCGCCCGCGAGGGCCTGCCGGGCCGCGTCGGCGCCCGCCGTGATCATCTCCTCGGTGCGCTCCAGGGCGCCCGAGTCCTCGATCACCCGGCGGCACTGCTCGACCGTGGCGTCGTCCAGGTCCGGGTCGCCGAGGCTCGCCGCGACCAGCTCGACGCCGTCCGGGTCGGCCAGCTCGAGGGTGTGCGCGACGAGCGCGGTGTGCTTGCCCTCGCGCAGGTCGTCGCCCGCCGGCTTGCCGGTCTGCTCCGGGTCGCCGAAGACGCCGAGGACGTCGTCGCGCAGCTGGAAGGCCTCGCCCAGGCTGGTGCCGTAGCTGGAGAGGGCCCGGAGGGTCGCCCCGTCGGCGTCCGCGGCCCGGGCGCCGATGAGCAGGGGCTGCTCCACGGAGTACTTCGCGCTCTTGTAGCGGATGACCGTGCGCGAGCGCCGCAGCCGCTCGTCGTAGCCGAGCTCGCCCCAGCCCAGGGCGCCCTCGAGCATGTCGAGGAACTGCCCGCCCATGAGCTGGGTCCGCATCCGGTCGAACTCCGGCCGGGCGCGCTCCAGCGCCTCCTGCGGCAGTCCGCTGGTGGAGAAGATCTCGTCGGTCCAGTTGAGGCAGAGGTCGCCGGCCAGGATCGCGGCGGCGTGGCCGAAGCGCGCCGGGTCGCCGTTCCACCCGTAGGTCTCGTGCATCGCGGCGAAGGCCCGGTGCGCGGTGGGGCGCCCGCGGCGCAGGTCGCTGTTGTCCATGACGTCGTCGTGGAGCAGGGCGGCCGCCTGGAAGGTCTCCATCGAGGAGGCCGCGCGCACCGCCGCGTCGTCGTCCGGTCCGCCGAGCGCCCGCCAGCCCCAGTAGAGGAAGGCCGCGCGCAGGCGCTTGCCGCCGGCGAGCAGCTCGGCGACCGCGTCGACCAGGGGGCCCATCGGGTCCCCGAGCTCGGCGAGGACCTCGCGCTGGCGCGTGAGGTGGGCCTCGATGGCCTGCTGCACGCGGGGTCGTAGGTCGACGCCGTCCAGCGGGTGGGCGTGCGGCACGGGACCTCCTGGGATCGGCGGTGGCGTCCGGACCGAGCCTACCCGCGCCGACCGGCCCCGCCGGGCCCGGGCCATCCCCGCCACGACCTGGCCCGGGCCCCGCGACCATCCTGCCGGTCCGGCGCACGTCGACGGGCCGGTCGTCCACAGGGGAGGGGCGTGGGGTTGAGGTTGTCGGTGCCGGGTCGTACATTTGTCTATGTCGAACATCGGTTCGAACAGATGGGAGGAGTGCGTGATGAGCAGGTGCTACCAGGACCCGGTCGAGGTCCGCCTGGGCGACCCGGCCGAGCACCGTGTGCGGCTCGAGCCGGGCTGGTGCCGCGGCGCGCGGCCGGCCCGCGAGGGGACGGCCGTGCCCACCACGTTCCTGTGGCGCGGGCGCGTGCACCTCGTCCGCGGCGTGCTGGCCCAGTGGACCCAGCGGGTGCCGTGGTGGCGCCAGGAGGAGCAGCGCGCGGACGAGGACCCTCGTCCGCGTCTCGAGCAGGAGGTATGGCGTGTGGAGGCCACCGCGGGCCGCGCCCACGGGTCGGGGGTCTACGACCTGGTGCACGGCGAGCGGTGGCTCCTGGAGCGGGTCAGCGACTGAGGTCGCGGCGCCCGGACGAGGGACGACCGACGGCGGACGACGGACGACGAGACAGGCAGAGCGGCGAGCAGACGCCCGCGCAGGCAGCGAGAGGACAGGACATGAGCACCACGACGACGAGCAGCACGACGAGCAGCACGACGACGAGCGGCGGCCCGACGGGCACGACGACCGGGGCGGCGGCGACGGGCACGACGACCGGGACGGCGACGGGCGCGGGCGCGGGTGTCGTCCTTGACCTGCTGGAGCGCTCCCGGGGCGGGCTGCTGCTCGCGTGCCACAGCGGCACCGCGGCCGAGCGCTACACCCAGGCGCACCTGGCCGCGCTGCGGGCCGGTGCGGCGCTGCTGGCCGCCCGCAGCGCCCCGAGACGGACCCGCCCGCGCAGCGTCTGGGAGGTCCTGCCCACGGTCGCCCCCGAGCTGACCGAGTGGGCGGTGTTCTTCGCCGCCTCCGGACGGCGCCGGCTCGCCCTGGAGCGGGGCGCCGGCCTGGTGACCGCCCGGGACGCCGACGACCTCGTGCGCTCGGCCGAGCGCTTCCTGGAGCTGGTGCGGGCGACCCTGCACCTGCCCTGCGGGCTCCCGCTGCCGGACGAGCTGGCCCCGCTGGCCCTCGGCTGACCGGCCGGGGCGACCCGACCGGCTGCCCGGCCGGGCGACGACCAC
>CAZONQ010000097.1:0-5924 GCA_964581125.1 uncultured Ornithinimicrobium sp. | reverse complement strand
CCCGCGAAGGAGCTCTGTCCTCTCCCGTGTCCTCCCACGACGACTTCGTGCACCTGCACGTCGCCTCGAGCGCCTCGATGCGCTACGGCGCCAGCCACCCGGCCGACCTGGTCGCCCGGGCGGCTGCCCTCGGGCAGCCGGCGCTCGCGCTGACCGACCGCGACGGGCTCTACGGCGCGGTCCGATTCGTCCGGGCCTGCGGCGAGGCCGGCGTGGCCCCGGTGCTCGGCGTGGACCTGGCGCTCGCCCCCGGCGAGGGGCAGAGCGGCGCCGCGACCGCCGGTCGGGTGGTGCTCGGCGGTGGTGACCTGCAGCTGCCGGGCGCCCGCCGCCGCGCCGTCCCGGACCGGCCCGGCGGGTGGGGCGGCAGCAGCACCTGGGCGGAGGGGCTCGCCGCCGGCCCCGGGGTCTCGGGCCGCCGGCGCGCCCAGCCGGTCAAGGGCGGCACGCTCGTCGACGACCAGCAGCCGCGCGTCGTCGTCCTGGCCCGCGGGCAGCAGGCGGGCCTGGAGCCGGGGCTGGGCTGGGGCCGGCTGTGCCGGCTCGTCACCCAGACGCACCTCGCCGGGGAGCGCGGCGTCCCGCGCACCCGGCACGACCTGCTCGCCCGCGCCGCTGCCCCCGTCGACGGCGTCGCCCCGGTCGTCGTGCTGCTCGGCCCGGACTCCGACGTGGGCCGCGCGGTCCTCGCCCGCCGCCACGGCGTCGCCCGGGCGCTGCTGCAGGCCTGGCAGCACGTCCTGCCCGCCGGCGCGCTGCGGGTCGAGGTCGTCTGCCACGGCGGCCCGGAGGGCACGCCGGCCAGCCTCGGGCACGCCTGCCGGATGTGGGCGCTGGCGCGCGAGTGCGGGGTGCCGGCGGTGCTCGCCGCCGCCGTCCGGCACGCCGAGCCCGAGCAGGCCCGGGTCGTCGACGTGCTCGACGCCGCCCGGCGGATGGTCGCGCTCGACGAGCGCCACCTCGACCGGGTGAGCACCGCCGGGCACCTCGCCGACACCCCGACCATGCACGCCCTGGCCCGCCACCTCGAGGACGCCGGCGGCAGCGACGCCAGGGCCGCCGACCTGCTCGACGCCACCCTGGTGCTCGCCCGGGAGTGCCGCCAGGACGCGCGCTCGGACCTGGGGATCGGCGCGGTCCACCTGCCCGAGCCGGAGGTGCTGGGCGTCACCGGCGTCGGCCAGGCCCACGAGGTCCTCACCCGGCGCTGCACCGACGCGGTGGCCACCCGCTACCCCGGCGCCAGCACGGCATACCTGGAGCGTGTGCACGCCCGGCTGGCCGAGGAGCTGGGCGTGGTCGCAGGGCTGGGCTACCCGACCTACTTCCTCACCGTGGCCCAGGTCTGCGACCTCATCCGCGACAACGGCGTGCGGGTCGCGGCGCGCGGGTCGGGCGCGGGGAGCCTCATCACCTACCTGCTGGGGATCAGCGGCGTCGACCCGATGGAGCACGGGCTGCTGATGGAGCGGTTCTGCTCGCCGCTGCGCGCCCAGCTGCCCGACATCGACATCGACGTGGAGTCGGCGCGGCGCACCGAGATGTACGAACGGATCCTCGAGCGCTTCGGCTCCGAGCGGGTGACGTGCGTGTCGATGGCCGAGACCTACCGCGTGCGCCACGCCGTCCGGGACGTCGCCGCGACGCTCGGCATGCCGCCGGGGGAGATCGACGTCATCGCCAAGGCGTTCCCGCACATCCGTGCCCGGGACGCCCGTGCCGCGATCCGCGACCTGCCCGAGCTGCGCCGGCAGGGGCTGGACGCGCCCCGCATGCAGCTGCTGCTCGAGCTGGTCGAGTCGCTCGACGGGCTGCCCCGGCACGTCGCCATGCACCCGTGCGGCGTGATCCTGTCCGACACCGGGCTGCTGGACCGCACCCCGGTCGAGGCCAGCTGGCTCGGCTTCCCGATGAGCCAGTTCGACAAGGAGGACGTCGAGGAGATGGGCCTGCTCAAGCTCGACGTCCTCGGCATCCGCATGCAGTCCTCGATGGCGCACGCGGTCGACGAGGTCGAGCGGGTCGACGGGACGCGGATCGACCTCGACGACCGGGCGCAGGTGCCGCTCGACGACCCCGAGACCTTCGCGCTGATCCGGTCCACGCGGACGCTCGGCTGCTTCCAGATCGAGTCGCCGGGCCAGCGCGAGCTGGTCGGCAAGTTCGCCCCCGACCGCTTCTCCGACATCATCATCGACATCTCGCTCTTCCGCCCCGGCCCGGTGAAGTCGGACATGATCCGGCCCTTCCTCGACGCCCGCCAGGGGTGGAAGGCGCCCGAGCACCTGCACCCCAGCCTCACCCCCTACCTCGAGCAGACCTGCGGGGTGGTGGTCTTCCACGAGCAGGTGCTGCAGATCGTCGCCGAGACCACCGGGGTCAGCCTGGCCCAGGCCGACGAGGTGCGGCGGGCGATGGGCACGCCCCAGGGGCAGCAGGAGGTGGAGGTGTGGTGGCGCGCCGCCGCGGCCGGGCGCGGCTACCGGCCCGCCGACGTCGAGCGGATCTGGCAGGTGCTGGCGGCGTTCGCCTCGTTCGGGTTCTGCAAGGCCCACGCGGCCGCGTTCGCGCTGCCCACCTACCAGTCGGCGTGGCTGAAGACCCACCACACCGCGGCCTTCCTCGCCGGGGTGCTCACCCACGACCCCGGCATGTATCCCAAGCGGCTCATCCTCGACGAGGCCCGCACCATGGGCGTGCACGTGCTCGGGCTCGACGTCAACGCCTCCGGGGCGACCTACCGGGTGGAGCGGGTCGGGCCGGAGGGGGGAGCGGACGGTGCTCCGCGGAGCAGCCCCCTGCCCGACGGTGCTCCGCGGAACAGCCCGCTGCCCGTCGGTGCTCCGCTGAGCAGCCCCGTGCCCGACGGTCGTGGTGACCCGGTCTCGCCAGGGCAGCACCGGGCCACCACGACCGCAGCCGGTCACCACGACCACGTCGACGAGACGATGTCGCGCGTCCAGCGCCGGGCCGGCCGCTACGGGATCCGGCTGTCGCTGGCCGAGGTCAAGGGCATCACCGACGAGGAGGTGCAGCGGATCGTCGCGGGCCAGCCCTACGCCTCCCTGTCCGACCTGT
Organism: uncultured Ornithinimicrobium sp.; assembly: GCA_964581125.1. Classification (GTDB taxonomy): domain Bacteria; phylum Actinomycetota; class Actinomycetes; order Actinomycetales; family Dermatophilaceae; genus Ornithinicoccus. The sequence continues at coordinate 2,846 of CAZONQ010000097.1, read as the reverse complement.
GGCAGCGGGCACGGCCCAGCCGGCCGACCGCCGAGCGGCTCGTGCTCGCCGGCGGGCTCGACGCGCTGCACCGCGTCGGCCGGTTCCACGCCGGACGGGGCGGGCTGACCCGGCGCGACCTGCTGCTGCACGTGCGCGAGCTCGACCGGTGGAGCCGCGGCTCTGCGACCCTCGCCGAGCGCAGCCGGGCCGGGCGACGGGTTCCGCCCCCGCAGGTCCCGGTCACCCCGGAGGGCGAGGTCGCGGCCCGCACCCGTGCCCAGGCGGCCGGACGGCGCACCTGGCACGCCCAGGAGCCGGTCGCCACCCAGCTCGCGCTCGAGCTCGGCGACGAGCCGACGCCGGTCGCCGGAAGCGGGCTGCCCGAGATGACCGACCAGGAGCAGCTGCGGGCCGAGCTGGAGGTCCTGGGCCTGGACGTCAGCAGCCACGTCGTCGCAGGGTTCGGGCCGATGCTCGGCGAGCTCGGCGTGACCCCCGCGCGCGACCTGCTCTCCCGGCGCAACGGCTCGGAGGTGCTCGTCGCCGGCGCCAAGGTCGCCACCCAGACCCCGCCGGTGCGGTCCGGTCGGCGCGTGGTCTTCCTCACCGTCGACGACGGCACCGGCCCGGCCGACGCCACCTTCTTCGAGGACGTGCAGGGGCCGTTCGCGGCGACCGTCTTCCACTCCTGGCTGCTGCTCGTGCGCGGCGTGCTGCGCCGCACCGGCCCGCGCGGGGTCTCGCTGCGGGCCACCGGCGCGTGGGAGCTCGGTGCGGTCGCCGACGCGTGGCAGGAGGGCGGCGCGGACGCGGTCCGGACGTTCATGGACCGGACCGAGGAGCAGGCGCGTGCGCTCCTGGCGGAGTCCGAGGCGCTGGCCAGGCAGCAGGCGCAGGCCGCCGGGCAGGCCGGGCGCAGGGTGCTGGTCCACGCCTCCGGCTTCCGGCAGTCGCCCTACGCCGACACCCGGCCCGCGGGGGAGAGCCCGCGCGACGTGCCCGCCAAGCTGTGGCACTCCAGCCCCGGGAGCCCGGGATGGTGAGCGCGGCGGGCGCGCGACGCGGTGACCTCCTCGGCGGCACCGGACATGGCACCGGGCAGGGCACCCGGCAGGACGCCGGCCGGGACCCCGGCCCCGGGACCGACGACGTCACGGTGCTGCACGTCGACATGGACGCGTTCTACGCCTCGGTGTCCCTGCTCGACCACCCCGAGCTCGCCGGCCTGCCCGTCGTGGTCGGCGGCGGGTGGCGCAGCGTGGTGCTCTCGGCGACCTACGAGGCGCGGGTCTTCGGCGTCCGCTCCGGCATGCCGATGGCCACCGCCCGGCGGCTGTGCCCGCCCGTGGTCGTGGTGCGCCCGGACCACGACCGCTACGCGCGGGTGTCGGAGGCGGTGATGGCGGTCTTCGCCGAGGTCACCCCGCGGATGGAGCCGGTGTCGGTGGAGGAGGCCTTCCTCGACGTCTCCGCGGCCGGGCGGCAGTGGGGCAGCCCCGCCGCGATCGGCCAGTGGATCCGCGACACCGTCGCCGACGAGCAGCGGATCACCTGCTCGGTCGGGGGAGCACCGACCAAGGCGGTGGCCAAGATGGCCTCCCGCGCGGCCAAGCCGGACGGGATGCGGATGGTGGGCCGCTCCGAGGTGGTGCCCTTCCTGCACCCGATGCCGGTCGGGGCGCTCTGGGGCGTGGGGGAGGCCACCGAGGCCGAGCTGCACCGGCTCGGGCTGCGCACCGTGGGCCAGCTGGCGCACGTGCCGGAGGCGACGCTGCGCCGCGCGTTCGGCGAGCACGGCGCCGCCCGGCTGCAGGCGCTGGCCTGGGGGCGGGACGGCGAGCCGGTGACACCCGGGCGCACCGAGCGCAGCGTGGGCTCCTCGGAGACCTTCGCCCACGACGTCGACGACCCCGACGTGGTCCGGCGCCAGCTGCTGCGCCTGGCCGAGCGGACCGCGAGCCGGATGCGGCACGCCCACGTGCTCGGCCGCACGGTCGTCCTCACCGTGCGCTTCTCCGACTTCACCACGATCACCCGGTCGCGGACGGTGGCGGTGCCGACCGACGTCACCCGCGACGTGCACGCCACGGCCTGGTCGCTCTACCAGGGGCTGGGGCTGCAGCGGGCGAGGGTCCGGCTGCTCGGTGTCCGGGTCGAGGGCATCACCGGCGCCGACGAGACGCTCGTGCAGGGCCGGCTCGACGAGCCCGAGCACGGCTGGCGGGAGGCGGAGCGGGCGGTCGACCGGGCTGCCGCCCGGTTCGGGCACGACGCGGTGCGACCGGCGAGCCTCCTCGTCCGGGGGTGAGGGGGGGGAACCTCGGCTACCGCTCCGGGCGTTACCTAGATATCCTAGAAGTTCTAGACATGGTCGTCGGCCCGGCGGGCCAGTGACCGACCCTGATCAGGAGGTCGCCCGTGCCGCTCTCTGAACACGAACAGCGCGTGCTCCAGCAGATGGAGAAGGCCCTCTACGCCGAGGACCCCCGGCTCGCCAGCACGCTGAAGAGCAGCGCCCGCACCGGCCACGCGCTGGACCGCAGACGGGTCGTGCTCGGTGTCGTCGGGGCGCTCGCCGGGCTCGCACTGGTCGTCCTGGGCGTGATGTCCCAGACGATCTGGGTCGGTGCGATCGGGTTCCTCCTCATGGTCCTCGGCGGTGCCTGGGCGGCCAAGCCCCAGGCCCGCCCGCGCTCCGGCGCAGGCGGCGGCCGTCCGCGCGGTGGCGGCCACGGCGGTGGCGGCGGTCGAGGGGGCGGCGGCGGTGGCGGCCGGCCCGCGACGCCCCGGCCCTCCGGCACGTTCATGGAGCGCATGGAGCAGCAGTGGGACAAGCGTCGGGAGCAGGGGCCCTACTGACCCCT
>CAZONQ010000096.1:0-9751 GCA_964581125.1 uncultured Ornithinimicrobium sp. | reverse complement strand
CGTGCACACCGCGACGTATGACGTGCACGTCGCCTCCTGGATGGGCAACGTGGTCGCCGACACGAGCGACGGCGCGGGCTTCCCGGCCTGGGTCGGCGCGACGTGGGACCGCCGGGCGGTGCTGCGCTACGGCGAGAACCCGCACCAGCGCGCCGCCCTCTACGTCAACGGCTTCCAGCAGACGCCCGGCCTGGCGCAGGCCGAGCAGCTGCACGGCAAGGAGATGTCCTACAACAACTACGTCGACGCCGACGCCGCCCGGCGGGCCGCCCACGACCACGGGGACCTGCCGACCGTGGCCGTCGTCAAGCACGCCAACCCGTGCGGGATCGCCGTCGGGGCGGACATCGCCGAGGCCCACCGCAAGGCGCACGCCTGCGACCCCGTCTCGGCCTTCGGCGGGATCATCGCCACCAACCGCACCGTGACGCTGGCGATGGCCGAGCAGGTCAAGGACATCTTCACCGAGGTCGTCGTCGCGCCGGACTTCGACGACGACGCCCTCGAGGTGCTGCGCGCCAAGAAGAACCTGCGCCTGCTCCGCGCGGAGTCGCCGGCGCGCGGCGGCGTCGAGACCCGCGACATCTCCGGCGGCATGCTCATGCAGTCCGTCGACACGGTCGAGGCCGAGGTGGAGGACGGCGGCGACGACGCCTCGCGCTGGCGCCTGGTCGCCGGCGAGCCGGCCGACGAGGCCATTCTGGCCGACCTGCAGTTCGCGTGGCGCGCGGTCCGCGCGACCAAGTCCAACGCGATCCTCCTCGCCCACGACGGTGCGAGCGTGGGGATCGGCATGGGCCAGGTCAACCGGGTCGACTCCTGCGAGCTGGCGGTGCGCCGGGCGGGGGAGCGGGCGGCGGGATCGGTCGCCGCCTCGGACGCGTTCTTCCCCTTCGCCGACGGTCTGCAGGTGCTGCTCGACGCGGGCGTGCGCGCCGTCGTGGCACCTGGCGGGTCCATCCGGGACGAGGAGGTCGTCGCCGCGGCCACGGCGGCCGGGGTGACCATGTACTTCACAGGCACCCGTCACTTCGCGCACTGACCGGACGGTTAGAGTCGGGCCATGACAACGCTCGTCATCACCGTCGTCGGCGACGACCGCGCCGGCCTCGTCAGCGCCCTCGCCGACGTCATCGCGGAGCACGGCGGGAGCTGGGGGCGCAGCCAGCTGGCCGAGCTCGCCGGCACCTTCGCCGGCATCGTCACCGTCGACCTGCCCGCCGACCGGGTGGCGGGCCTCACCGCCGCCCTGGAGCCGCTCGCCGGGGTCCTGACGACCACCGTCCACGAGACGGCCGGGGCCGAGCCCGGGCCGGGCGCCGCCCACCGCCTGGAGCTGGTCGGCAACGACCGTCCCGGGATCGTCAAGGAGATCAGCGCCGCGCTGAGCGCCCACGACGTGAGCATCGACCGGCTCGACACCCGCACGGGGTCGGCACCGATGGCCGGCGGGGAGCTCTTCGAGGTCTCGGCCACGCTGCGGCCGTCGGCGACGACCGACCTGGGAGCCCTGCGCGACGCGCTCGAGGAGCTCGCGGGCGAGCTCATGGTGGACATCAGCCTGCAGACGGACCTGCCGTCGGACATGGAGGAGCAGTGACCGCGACCATCCTGGACGGCAAGGCCGTCCTGGCCACGATCAAGGACGAGCTGCGGGCCCGTCTCGCCGTGCTCGCCGAGCGGGGCGTGGTGCCGGGCCTGGGGACCGTGCTCGTCGGTGACGACCCGGCGAGCACGTGGTACGTCGGGGCCAAGCACCGCGACTGCGCCGAGATCGGCATCGCCAGCCTCCGGCACGACCTGCCGGCGGACAGCTCCCTCGACGACGTCCTCGCCGTCGTGGACCAGCTCAACGCCGACCCCGCGTGCACCGCCTTCCTCGTGCAGCAGCCGACCGGTCTGGACGAGTTCGCGATCCTCTCGCGGGTGGACCCGGCGAAGGACGTGGACGGGCTCCACCCCTTCAACCTGGGCTCGCTCGTCATGAACGAGCCCGCCCCGCTGCCGTGCACCCCGGTCGGCGTGGTCGAGCTCCTGCGCCGGTATGACGTGCCGCTGGCGGGCGCGGAGGTGGTCGTCGTCGGGCGCGGGCTCACCGTCGGTCGGCCACTGGGTCTCATCCTCACCCGCCGCTCCGAGAACGCCACCGTCACGCTGTGCCACACCGGCACCCGCGACCTCGCCGCGCACACCCGCGCCGCGGACGTCGTCGTCGCTGCGGCCGGCGTCCCGGACCTCATCACCCCCGACATGGTCAGGCCGGGCGCCGCCGTGGTCGACGTCGGCGTCGCCCGCCGTGACGGCAAGATCGCCGGCGACGTGCACCCCGACGTGGCGGAGGTGGCCGGCTGGCTCTCGCCCAACCCCGGCGGGGCCGGCCCGATGACGCGGGCGATGCTGCTGTCCAACGTGGTCGAGGCGGCCGAGCGCCGCGCGGGGCTGAGTCCGCAGGCGTGAGCGCGCGCGACCGCGGGGGCCCCCTCGACGACGACCCGGACGCCGAGCGGCGGGCCGCCCAGCCCCGGCAGCCCCTGGGGCTCTGGTGGGTCGGCGTCGCGGGCCTCGGGGTCGCGGGCGTGCTGCTGGTCGCGGAGAACCTGCGGGCCTACGGGTATGCCGTGGGCGTCACCATGGCGGTGCTCGCCCTCCTCCGCGCGGTGCTCCCGGACGACCGGGCCGGCGGGCTCGTCGTGCGTGACCGCTGGGTGGACGTCGCCGTCATGGCGCTCCTGGGCGGGACGGTGGCCGTCCTCGCCAGCACCCTGCGCCTCACCAGCTGACGAGACGCCGACGGGCCCCTCCCGCGCGGGAGGGGCCCGTCCGTGGTCGATCCGGGTGCGGCGGTCTCAGCCGAGGAGGCCGAGCGAGGTCACGGCGTCGCGCTCGTCGGAGAGCTCGGCGACGGAGGCGTCGATCTTGCCGCGCGAGAACTCGTCGATCTCCAGGCCCTGGACGATCTCGTAGCCGCCGCCGGCGGTCGTCGTCACCGGGAAGGAGCTGATGAGACCCTCGGCCACGCCGTAGGAGCCGTCCGAGCGCACGGCCATCGACACCCAGTCGCCCTCGGCGGAGCCGAGCAGCCAGTCGCGGGTGTGGTCGATGGTCGCGGAGGCCGCCGACGCGGCGGAGGAGGAGCCGCGCGCCTCGATGATCGCGGCGCCGCGCTTGGCCACGGTCGGGATGAAGGTGTCCTCGATCCAGGCCTGGTCGCCGACCGCCTCGGCGGCGTTGCGGCCGGCCACCTGGGCGTGGAAGAGGTCGGGGTACTGCGTCGCGGAGTGGTTGCCCCAGATCGTCATGTGCGAGATGTCGGTCACGGGGGCCCCGACCTTGGCCGCCAGCTGGGCGATCGCCCGGTTGTGGTCCAGGCGCGTCAGCGCGGAGAAGCGCTCGGGGGCGATGTCGGGGGCGTTGCTCATCGCGATGAGCGCGTTGGTGTTGGCCGGGTTGCCGGTGACCGTCACGCGGATGTCGTCCGCGGCGTGGTCGTTGAGGGCCTTGCCCTGGGCGGTGAAGATCGCGCCGTTGGCCTCGAGGAGGTCACCACGCTCCATACCCTTGCTGCGCGGGCGCGCCCCCACGAGCAGGGCGACGTTGGCGCCGTCGAAGATGACGTCGGGGTCGTCGCCGATCTCGACCTTCGCCAGCGCGGGGAAGGCGCAGTCGTCGAGCTCCATCACGACGCCCTCGAGGGCCTTCAGCGCCGGGGTGATCTCCAGCAGACGCAGCTCGACGGGGGTGTCCCTGCCCAGGAGCTCGCCGGAGGCGATGCGGAAGAGGAGGCTGTAGCCGATCTGGCCGGCCGCGCCGGTGACGGCCACCTTGACGGGGGTGCTCATGCGGGGGTTGCCCTTCGTTCGGGGACGGGGTTGCCCGGTGCCGCGGACCCCCTCCTCGGGGCCCCGGATCCGTTGCTCCCGACGCTAGCACTGGTCCTGACGCTCACCCGACCCGGCAGGTCACGAGTGGCGGCCGTCACACCGTCGGGTTAACGTTTCCGGCGGACCGGGCCCGGGACGACTGAGGGCAGCAGCCCTCGACCCGGCCCGCCGGAAGGAGCAGCTGTGGGATTCTTCGACAAGGTGAAGGACGCCCTGACGACCTCGGACGCCGAGCGGGCGGAGAACGCCAAGGAGGCCGCCGAGAAGGCGCAGGAGCGCGCCGACGAGGTCAAGGCCGAGGCCCAGGAGCGTGCCGACGAGATGCAGAAGCGCGCCGACGAGGCGGCCCGCAAGGCGGGTGACCCGGCCGACAGCACCACCGCCGAGGAGGCACGCGAGCGGCAGGCCGAGGCGGACGAGGCCAGGCGCGAGGCGGCCGAGAAGAAGGCCAAGGCCGAGGAGAAGGCTGCGGAGAAGAAGGAGAAGGCGGCCGAGAAGAGGGAGGAGGCCGCGGAGAAGCGGGCCGAGGCCCCGAAGAAGGAGCACCGCACCTACACCGTGAAGTCGGGCGACACGCTCTCCGGGATCGCCGCGCAGTACGGCGTCGACTGGCGCGAGATGGCCAGGCTCAACAACCTCGACAACCCGGACCTGATCTACCCGGGTCAGGTCTTCAAGATCCCGAACGGCTGAGGTCGGGCGCCGCCCTCACCCGGCCGGCAGGGCGCGGGCCCCGCAGCGCGAGCTGCGGGGCCCGCCCGCGTCCGGCGCGCCCGGGGTAGGGTGGCGCCCGTGGAGCGCCCTGGCCCGACCGACGCGCCCGGCCCGTCGACGTCCCCGGTCGTCGGGGTCGCGCTGCCGGTCCCCGCCCCCTGGGGCAGCTACCTGCAGCAGATGCGGGTCGGCTACGGCGAGGAGCGGGCGCGGCACATCCCGACCCACATCACGCTCCTGCCGCCGACCCTGGTCGCGCCCGACCAGCTGGGGCCGCTGCGCGAGCACCTCGCGGAGGTGGCCGTGGCGCACCCGCCGTTCGAGGTGCTCCTGCGGGGCACCGGCACCTTCCGTCCCGTGTCTGACGTCGTCTACGTCCAGGTGGCGCAAGGGGTCTCGAGCTGCGAGCGCCTCGAGCGCGCCGTGCGCGGCGGACCGGTGAGCCGAGAGCTGGACTTCCCCTACCACCCCCACGTGACGCTCGCGCACGACAGGCCCGCGGCGGTGCTCGACCGCGCCTTCGCCGACCTCGGGGCGTTCACCTGCGCGTTCACCGCGTCGAGCTTCCGCCTCTACCAGCACGCGGGCGACGAGGTGTGGCGCCGCGTGGAGGACTACCCCCTGGGCGGCTGAGCGCCCGGGCCCCCGCGGCCGGGTCAGGCGACCGAGGTCGTGGTCGCGCTGATCGCCAGCGCGTAGTAGTCCACGAGCTGGTCGACGAGGGCCGGCCAGGACCTGGCCACGACGCGGTCCCTGCCCGCACGCCCCATCTCCAGCCGCAGCCCCGCCGCGTCGTCGCCCACGAGGGGCTGGACGCGGGCGCGCAGGTCGCCGGGCCGGTCGGGGTCGAAGAGGTCGCCGGTGCGCCCGACCTGGACGAGGTCGAGCGGGCCGCCGCGGGCCGGGGCCACCACCGGCAGGCCGGCCGCCGCGGCCTCCTGCAGGGTCTGGCCGAAGGTCTCCCGGGTGCCGGTGTGGACGAAGACGTCGAACGCGCCGTAGGCCCGGGCCAGGTCGGCCCCCTCGAGCCGGCCCAGGAACGCTGCGCCCGGCAGCTCGGTCTCGAGCTGCTCGCGGCTCGGACCCTCGCCGACGAGGACCAGCCGACTGCCCGGCAGGTCGGCCAGCTCGCGCAGCCGGTGCAGCTCCTTCTCCGGCGCCAGCCGGCCGACGTAGCCGAGCAGCACCTCCCCGCGGGGTGCGAGCCGCTCCCGCAGCCGCCGCGTCCCGGGGTCCTCCCGGCGGTCGGGGTGGAAGAGGTCGGCGTCCACGCCGCGACCCCACAGCGCGGTCCTCGGTATGTCGTGCGCGCGCAGGTCGGCGAGGGCCGCCGTGGACGGGGCGAGCGTGAGGTCGGCCTGCTGGTGGATGCGGCGGATCCAGCGCCACGCGGCGCGGGCGGTGAGGTCGCCGGCGGGGCCGGAGTGCTGCCGGATGTAGGAGGGCATGTCGGTCTGGTAGACCGCCACCGAGGGGATGTCGAGCACCCGGGCCGCGGTGAGGCCGCGCACGCCGAGGACGAAGGGCGAGGCCACGTGCATGACGTCCGGGCGGAAGCGGTGCAGCACGGTCTCCAGCTCGTAGGACGGCAGGCCCACGCGGAACTGGCGCACCGGCACGCTCGTCACGGTGTGCACCGGGAAGCCGGCGTAGCGCTCCGGCGTCATCGTCGGGCTCCACGGACTGGTGCCGGGCGCCACCACGAGCGCGTCGTGGCCGAGGTCGCGCAGGCTCTCCAGCACCTTGCACACGCTCGTGGTCACGCCGTTGAGCGCCGGGAGGAAGGACTCGGTGACGATCGCGACCCGCACGTGGTCCAGCCTGGCGGGCGCGGGCGACGCCCCGGTGAGGTCCAGGTGGGCGCCGGGTGTGTGCCGGGTGACGAGTGGGTGACCGTGGCCGTCGCGGGGGCGACGGTCCGGGCGCTGGGGGTGGAGGAGGCTCAGGTCAGGTCCTCCCGGCCCAGCCGCTGCAGGGTGTCGACCACGCCGCGGACGTCCTGGCACTTCTCCCGGGTGGTGACGAGGAGCGCGTCGGGGGTGTCGACCACCACGACGTCCTCGACGCCCAGCGTGACGACCGTGCGGCCGCCCCTCGCGGCGACCAGCCCGGTCGAGCCCTCGTTGACGACGAGCCCGCGCTCGCCGAGGACCGCGAGCCGGCCGTCGCCGTCGCCGTCGGCGAGCAGGGTCGCCAGCGAGGCGAAGTCGCCGACGTCGTCCCAGGCGAACGGCGCCGGGACGACGAGGACCCGGCCGGCCCGCGCGGCCGGCTCGGCGACCGCGTGGTCGATGGAGATCCGGGTGAGCGAGCCCCATACCTCGTCCATCGAGGTGGGGTGGGCGGCGACCTGGCGCAGGAGGCGGGCCATCTCCGGGTGCTGGTCGGCGAGCAGCTCGAGCAGCACCGCGGCGCGGACGACGAACATGCCGGCGTTCCACAGGTGGTCGCCGGACTCCAGGAAGCGGGCGGCGGTCGCGGCGTCCGGCTTCTCCACGAAGGCGGCCACCCGGCGCACGTCGGGCGCGCCGGGCACGTCGGTGCCGTCGCCCACCCGCACGTAGCCGAACCCGGTCGCCGGGTAGGTCGGCGTGATGCCGAGCGTGACGAGCGCCCCCGTCCGCGCGGCCCGCACCGCCTGGCGCACCCGGTCGGCGAAGACGTCCAGGTCGCCGACGACGTGGTCGGCGGCGAAGGACGCCAGCACGGCGTCCGGGTCGCGCCGCTCCAGCACCGCGGCGGCCAGCCCGATGGCCGGCATCGAGTCGCGCGGGCTCGGCTCGACCAGCACGTCGGCCGCCCGCACCCCGGGCAGCTGCGCCCGCACGGCCTCGGCATGCCGGGCGCCCGTGACGACCATCACCCGGTCGCCGACGAGCGGCTCGAGCCGGTCCACGGTGCTCTGCAGCAGGGACCGCCCCGCCCCGGTGAGGTCGTGCAGGAACTTGGGCTCCGACGCGCGCGACAGCGGCCACAGCCGGGTACCCACGCCCCCGGCCGGGACGACCGCGGTGACGTCGCGCAGGTCGTCCGCCTGCGGTGCGGGGGAGGGCATGCCCGCCAGTCTAGGGTGATCCCATGGACGAGCTGCGGCGCGGCGCGCGACGGGTGGGGGAGACGGCATACCGGAGACTGGCCCGGCCGCTGCTGTGGCGGACGGACGCCGAGACGGCCCACCACGGGACGGTCCTCGCGGCGCAGCTGCTCGGGCGCACGCCCGTCACCCGGGCGCTCGCCGTGCTCGGGGGGTATGCCGTGGGGCCGGTCGTGCCGGACGACTCACCGGTCGAGATGCTCGGCCTGCGCTTCCCCCACCGGGTCGGGCTGGCGGCGGGGATGGACAAGGACGGCCGCGGCGTGGCGACGTGGGGGGCGCTGGGCTTCGGGCACGTCGAGCTCGGCACCGTCACCGCGCGGCCGCAGCCCGGCAACCCGCGCCCGCGCCTGCTGCGCCTGCCGGAGAGCCGCGCGGTGATCAACCGGATGGGCTTCAACAACCACGGCGTGCACGCGATGGCGGCGCGCCTGCGGGAGGCCCGCGAGCAGGACCTCGTCCGCATCCCGGTCGGCGTCAGCATCGGCAAGAGCAAGGTCACGCCGGTCGAGGAGGCGGTGGGGGACTACCTCGAGTCCGTCGCCGCGCTCGAGGGCCTGGCGGACTACCTGGCCGTCAACGTCTCCAGCCCCAACACGCCGGGGCTGCGCTCCCTGCAGGACGCCGGCCCGCTGGCCGAGCTGCTCACCGAGGTGGTCGGCGCGGCGGGCGGCACGCCGGTGCTCGTCAAGCTCGCGCCGGACCTCACCGACAGCGCCCTCGACGAGGCGCTCGAGGTCGCGACCGGGGCCGGGGTGTCCGGCGTCGTCGCCACCAACACCACGCTGTCCCGCGAGGGGGTGGCGCCGCGCGAGCGCACCCGGGCCGAGGCCGAGGCGGGTGGGCTCTCCGGCGCGCCGCTCACCCTGCGCGCCCGCGAGGTCGTCGCGCACGTCGCGGGGCGCACGGACCTGCCGGTCGTCGGCGTCGGCGGGATCATGTCCGGCGCCGACGCCCGGGCCATGCTCGACGCGGGGGCCAGCCTGGTCCAGCTCTACAGCGGGCTCGTCTACGCCGGGCCGACGCTCGTCGCGGACGCGGTGGAGGCCACGTCGTCGCGGTAGGCCCGACCAGTAGGCTGCGCCCATGGCTGAGTCGACGACGGAGTCCGGGCTGCCGATGAAGGCGGTCTTCGGGCCGGATGACCTCTCCGGCTTCGACCCGGGCAGCGCCCTGGGCGAGCCCGGGTCCTACCCCTTCACCCGCGGCGTCTACCCGACGATGTACACCGGGCGGCCGTGGACGATGCGCCAGTACGCCGGCTTCGGCACCGCGGCGGAGTCCAACGCCCGCTACAAGGAGCTGGTGGCCAACGGCACCGGCGGGCTCTCGGTCGCCTTCGACCTGCCGACGCAGATGGGCTACGACTCCGACCACCCGCTGGCCTCGGGCGAGGTCGGCAAGGTCGGGGTCGCGATCGACTCGGTCGAGGACATGCAGGTGCTCTTCGACGGACTCCCGCTCGACGAGGTGTCCACCTCGATGACGATCAACGCGCCCGCCTCCTCGCTGCTGCTCATGTACCAGCTGGTCGCCGAGGGCAACGGCATCCCGGCCGCGAAGCTCACCGGGACGATCCAGAACGACGTGCTCAAGGAGTACATCGCCCGCGGGACCTACATCTACCCGCCGGCCCAGTCGCTGCGGCTCATCAGCAACGTCTTCGCCTACTGCCAGCAGGAGATCCCGAGGTGGAACACCATCTCGATCTCCGGCTACCACATGGCCGAGGCCGGGGCGACGCCCGCGCAGGAGGTCGCCTTCACCCTCGCCAACGCCAAGGCCTACGTCCAGGCGGCGGTCGAGGCGGGGCTGGCCGTCGACGACTTCGCCCCGCGGCTGTCGTTCTTCTTCGTGGCGCGCACGACCCTGCTGGAGGAGGTCGCCAAGTTCCGCGCGGCCCGGCGGATCTGGGCGCGGATCATGAAGGAGGAGTTCGGCGCGCAGAACCCGAAGTCGATGATGCTGCGCTTCCACACCCAGACCGCGGGCGTCCAGCTGACCGCGCAGCAGCCGGAGGTCAACCTGGTCCGGGTGGCGCTCCAGGGCCTGGGCGCGGTGC
>CAZONQ010000095.1:0-9765 GCA_964581125.1 uncultured Ornithinimicrobium sp. | reverse complement strand
GGTCGGCGACCCGGCGCGCGTCGCCGGCGTCCTCGATCGTGCAGCAGCCGCGGGCGCTCTCCCGCAGCGTGGCGGCCGACTGGGCGAGCGCCAGGTGCACCCCGACGACCTCGTGGCCGGCCTCCAGCATGCGCGCCGCGGCGACCGCCGAGTCCACTCCCCCGCTCATCGCGGCGACGACCCTCATGCGCGGCTCCTGGAGGCGGCGTGCGCGCGGCGGGCCCGCTCGAGCGCGGGCGGGAGCGCGGCGAGGAAGGCCTCGACGTCGGCCATGGTCGAGCCGTGCCCGAGGGTGAGGCGCAGCGACCCGCGGGCCTCGTCCTCCGGCACGCCCATCGCCAGCAGCACGTGGCTCGCGCGCGGGACGCCGGCCTGGCAGGCCGAGCCGGTCGAGCAGGCGATGCCCGCGGCGTCGAGCAGGTAGAGCAGCGAGTCGCCCTCGCAGTCGGCGACCCGCAGGTGGGCGTTGCCCGGCAGCCGGCGGGTGGTGTCGCCCGGCGCCCACGGGCCGCTCACGGTGATGCCGTCGTCCAGCGCCAGGGCCCCCTCGACGAGCGCGTCGCGCAGCACCGCCAGGTGGCGGGCGTGGCTGGCCTGGTGCTCGGCGGCGTGCACGACCGCCTCGGCCAGGCCCGCGATGCCGGGGGTGTCGAGGGTGCCGGAGCGCAGCTGGCGCTCCTGCCCGCCCCCGTGGGTCAGCGGGACCGGCGACTGGTCGCGCCCGGCGGTGAGCACGCCCACCCCGAGCGGACCGCCGATCTTGTGGCCGGTCACCACCCCCAGGTCGACGACCGACAGGTCGAGGGGCACCTGCCCGAGCGCCTGGACGGCGTCGGAGTGCAGGGGTATGCCGTGCTCGTGCGCCACCGCGGACAGCTCGGCGACCGGCTGGACGGTGCCGACCTCGTTGTTGGCCCACATCACGCTGGCCAGCGCCACCGTCCCCGGGCCTCCGTCGGCGGCGAGCGCCGCGGCGAGCGCGGCGGGGGCGATCAGGCCCTCGTGGTCGGGCTCGACGAAGGTCACCCGGGCGCCCTCCCGCGCGACCAGGTGCTCGACCGGGTCGAGGACGGCGTGGTGCTCGATCCCGCTCACCACCAGCCGGTCGCGGCGGGGGTCCTCGGCCCGGCGCGCGGCGTAGGTGCCCTTGACCGCGAGGTTGTCCGACTCGGTCCCCCCGGAGGTGAAGACCACCTCGCTGGGGCGGACGCGGAGGGCCTCGGCCACCCGCTCGCGCGACTCCTCGACGACCCGACGGGCCTCCCGGCCGGCGGTGTGCAGCGAGCTGGCGTTGCCCGTGTGCCGCATCTCGCGGGTCACGACGTCGACGACCTCGTCCAGCACCGGCGTCGTCGCGGCGTGGTCGAGGTAGTGGCGGGAGACGGGGCGAGGCACCACCCGATTCTACGAGTGGCGCCTCGCCGACGACGAACCCTGCGGGCGCTCGGCCCGCGGGCGCTCAGCCCTTGCGGGCCTGGATCTCCTGGGTGGCCTGCGGCAGGACCTGGAAGAGGTCGCCGACGACGCCGTAGTCGACCAGCTCGAAGATCGGGGCCTCGGGGTCCTTGTTGACCGCGACGATCGTCTTGGAGGTCTGCATGCCGGCCCGGTGCTGGATCGCGCCGGAGATGCCGGCGGCGACGTAGAGCTGCGGGCTGACCGAGACGCCGGTCTGGCCGACCTGCGCGGAGTGCGGGTACCACCCGGCGTCGACCGCGGCGCGCGAGGCCCCGACGGCGGCGCCGAGGGAGTCGGCGAACGCCTCCACGGGGGAGAAGTCGCCGGCCGTGCCGCGCCCGCCGGAGACCACGATCGCGGCCTCGGTCAGCGACGGGCGGCCGGAGGCGGCCTTCTCCCTGCGGTCGGTGATGCGCGCCGCCTTCGCGGCGTCGGAGACGGCCGCGTCGACCGGCTCGACCGCCGGCGCCGCGGCGCCCTCGACCTCCTGCACCGGGACGCTGTTGGGCTTGAGGGTGATCACCGGGCTGCCCTGGGTCACCACGGAGGTGACCGTGTAGGAGCCGGCGAAGACGGACTGCGTGGTCTGCACGCCGCCGTCGGCGGGGGCGACGTCGACGGCGTCGACGACGATGCCGGAGGAGGTCTTGACGGCCAGGCGGCCGGCGATCTCCTTGCCGTCGTTGGTGGAGGGCAGCAGGACCGCGACCGGGGAGGTCTTCTCCACCAGGGAGGCCAAGACCTCGGCGACCGGGGCCACGAGGTGGTCGGTCACGTCGGCGGACTCGACGGCATACACCTTCGTGGCGCCGTAGCGGCCCAGGGTCTCGGCGGCCTGCTGGGCGCCGGCCCCGACGAACACCGCGGACGGCTCGCCCAGGCGGGCGGCCGCGGTGAGCAGCTCGGCGGTGGACTTGCGGACGTCGCCGTCGACGTGGTCGACCAGGACGAGAACTTCAGCCATTTTGTCAGTGTCTCCTTGATCTTCCGGTCGGGCTCAGACGAACTTGCGCGAGGCCAGGAACTCGGCCAGGGCCTTGCCGCCCTCGCCCTCGTCGGTGACGACCTCGCCCTGGGTGCGCGGCGGGCGGGCCTCGACCGCGGTCACCGGCGACCACGTGGCGTCCAGGCCGACCTGCGCCGCGTCGACCCCGAGGTCGGCCAGCGACCAGGTCTCCACCGGCTTCTTCTTGGCCGCCATGATCCCCTTGAAGGAGGGGTAGCGCGGCTCGTTGATCTGGTCGGTCACCGACACGACGGCCGGCAGCGAGGCCTGCACGGTCAGCGACGCGGTCTCGTCGTCGCGGCGCACCGTGACCGTCCCGCCCTCGACCGAGAGCTCGGAGGCGAAGGTCACCTGCGGCAGGCCCAGCCGCTCGGCCAGCATCGCCGGCACCACGGACATCGAGCCGTCGGTGGAGGCCAGGCCGGTCAGGACCAGGTCGACGTCCCCGATCTTCCTGATCGCCTCGGCCAGGACCAGCGAGGTCGCCACGGCGTCGGAGCCGGCGATCTCCTCGTCGCAGACCAGGACACCCTTGTCGGCGCCCATCTGCAGCCCCTTCTTCACCGCCGCGGTGGCGTCGTCCGGACCCATGGTCAGCACCGTGACCTCGCCCTCGCCCGCCTCGACCAGCGCGAGGGCCTCCTCCACGGCGTACTCGTCCAGCTCGGAGAGGAGACCGTCCACCCCCTCCCGGTCGGTGGTGTGGTCCGCCTCGAAGGTGCGGTCACCCTGGGCGTCGGGCACGTACTTGACACAGACGACGATATTCACGCGTCACGTCCTCGTGGTTGTCGGATCGGGTTGTCGTCATCTTGTCACCTGTCCCGGCACGCGAACAAACCCGGTACCCGTCGTGCCGGTTACAGCGTGGGACCGCGCCGTTCCTGGCCTCGCCGCGGCTCATCGGAGCAGGTGCACCACCAGGTCGAGGCCGAGCAGGAGCGCTGTGAAGGCAGGCAGCACGAGGGCGGTCAGCCAGCGCCGGCCCGCCCAGTCCGGCACCCGCGCACCGGGGCCGGTGACCGGGTCCGCCAGGTCCCCGCCGACGAGCAGGAGGCCGGTCGAGACCAGCAGGAGCGCCGCGCCCGCGCCCGCGACCAGGACGGGCGGCAGGTCCACGAGCGGCGCCGGCAGCAGGAGGAGCAGCGCGGAGGACGCACCGACGTAGCCGAGGAAGAGCACGACCGCGACCCACGGCCGGGCGGCGACGACCCGCAGGACCGGGGTCGGGGCGGCAAGCAGCACCGCGAGCGCGCCCAGCGTGAGCACGCCGCTGACGAGGACCCCGACGGTGACCGTGACGTCCTGGCGACCCAGCAGGCCGGAGAAGCCGGCGCTGGCCAGGAGCATGCCGACGACACCGAGCACCATGGCCAGGACGAAGCGTCCGGGCAGGGCCGGGACGCGCCGGGAGGTGCCGGCGAGGGCGCGGGCGTAGGCCGTCGCGTCGCCGAAGGCCGCCTCGGCGCTCTCGCCCGAGTCCTGCACGTGCGTCTCCACGGTGACCAGCGCGTCGCCGATCCGCTCCCCCGGGACGCCGAGGAGGCGCTGCTCGAGCACGAAGTCACCGATCCACGCGGCGTCCACGCTGGGCGCCAGCTCACGCACGTCGGCGGGGACGGGCTGTCTGCGGGTGTCGTTCACGAGGTCCTCCCGGGGACGGGCGCGCCGTCGACGAGGGCGCGGGTGGTGTCGGTGAAGGCCACCCAGTCGGCAGCCTGCTGGTGGGCATGCTCGCGGCCGCTGGCCGTGAGCGCGAAGAACTTGCGGCCGGGGCCGCCCTCGCCGGGGCGCCACTCGACCTCGACGTGGCCCGCCTCCTCCAGGCGTCCCAGGAGCGGGTAGAGGGTGCCGCCCCTGACCGCGCCCAGGCCGGCCTCGGCGAGGCGTTGGGTGATGGCGTAGCCGTAGCTCGGGCCGTCGAGCAGGACGCGCAGCACGCACACCCCGAGGACGCCCCGCAGCCACTCGCTCGGCCACTGTTCCGCGTTCATGACTAGATGGTACGTCTGACTAGTCAGATACGTCAACTAGTCAGACGTCCAGGTATGCGGTGAGGCCGGGTGCTCCGCGGAGCACCCGGCCTCGTGGGTCCGGTGGGGTGACCGTGGAGGGCTGTCGGTCAGCGCCCCTCGAAGGAGGCCTTGCCCGGGCCCTCCTTGACGAAGGAGGCCATGCCGATCTCCCGGTCCTTGGTCGCGAAGACGCCGGCGAACTGCATGGCCTCGATGGCCAGGCCGGTCTCCAGGTCGTTGTCGAGGCCCCGGTCGATGGCCTCCTTGGCCGCGCGCAGCGCGAAGGCGGGGCCGTGGACGTAGCGCCGCACGCGCTCCACCGCCGCGGCGTGGGCGCCGCCGGGCTCGCTGACCTCGTCGACCAGACCGATCCGCTCGGCCTCCTCGGCGTCGACCATCCGGCCGGTGAAGACCAGGTCCTTGGCGCGCGAGGCGCCCACGAGGCGGGCCAGGCGCTGGGTGCCGCCGGCGCCCGGGATGACGCCGAGCAGGATCTCGGGCTGGCCGAGCCGGGCGTCGCTGGCGGCGACCCGGAAGTCGCAGCACAGGGCCAGCTCGCAGCCGGCGCCGAGCGCGTAGCCCTCGATCGCGGCGACGGTGGGCTTGGGGATGCGGGCTACCTGGGAGAAGGCGGCCTGGATGAGCGGGGCGCGCTCGACCATGTCCGTGTAGGACATGTGCTCCATCTCCTTGATGTCGGCGCCCGCGGCGAAGACCTTCTCCCCGCCGTAGACGACCACCGCCGCCACCTCGTCGTCGGCGGAGACGATGCGCGCCGCCTCGCCCAGCGCGTCCTGGACCTCCGTGGACAGCGGGTTCATCTTCGGGCGGTCGACCCGGATGGTGGCGATGCTCGAGTCGATCTCGACGCGCACGAACTCGCTCGCCGTGCTCACCGTCCTGCTCACTGCTCACCGCCCTGCGGGCCGGTCCCGGGTGCGCGGCCCTGGCCGACGGACAGCCACGGCCCGACCTCGGTGCCCTCGGGGGCGTCCGCCGGGAGCTCGGGCTCCAGGCCCTGCTCGACGCGGGACTTGGCCACGACGTTGCGGTGCCACAGCGACAGGGCCTGCAGGAT
Organism: uncultured Ornithinimicrobium sp.; assembly: GCA_964581125.1. Classification (GTDB taxonomy): domain Bacteria; phylum Actinomycetota; class Actinomycetes; order Actinomycetales; family Dermatophilaceae; genus Ornithinicoccus. The sequence goes on along the minus strand of CAZONQ010000095.1, from coordinate 4,208 downwards.
CAGGCCGGTCGCGATCTGGACCTTGGCCTTGGGCTCCTCCTGGCGGGCGATGATCTGCTCGACCGCGAGCACGAGGTTGCCGCTGGCGATGCCGGCCTTGACCAGGTTGACGCCGAGGGTGACGTCGTTGCAGCCGTTGAGCCGGGTGAGGAGGTCGTCGGGCACGCTCGAGGCCACCTGCCACTGGCCGAAGACGCGCATGATGTCGAACTGCTCGCCCTGGACGACCTTGACGAACAGCCGCTGGTCACGGACCTCGAACGCGACGTCTCCCTCCTTGTCCAGGTTGGGGCTCATCTGCAGGTCCTGCAGGGCGTCGAGCACCCGCCCGGTGAGGGGGCGGTCCTGGGGCGGGGGCGGGAAGTTGGGCAGCGAGGTGGGATCCGTCATGGTCCCAACGTACCTGCCGCTCCCGACCGGCTGTCCACCACGCCGGGGCGGCTACCGGGGCCCGCGGGCGGCACTGCATACTCTGCAGCCATGTCCACCGTCCGCCCGCGGCGCAGCAGCGAGACACCGCCCCCGCCCGGCCTGACCAGGTCGGCCCTCGGCACCGAGGCGGCGGTCGTCGCGCGGCACGCGACGGCGGTCGACCTGTGCGTCTTCGACGGCGGGGCGGAGGAGCGGGTCCCGCTGCGCCGGTCGGGCCAGGGCCTGTGGTGGGACGTCGTCCCGGACCTGGCGCCCGGGACGCGCTACGGCTTCCGCGTCGACGGCCCGTGGCAGCCCGAGCACGGGCACCGGCACAACCCGCGCAAGCTGCTGCTCGACCCCTACGGCCGCGCCGTCGACGGGTGGGTGCGCTGGGGTCCGGAGGTCTACGGCCACGTCGTGGACGACGAGGGCCGCGCGCGCCCCGAGGTGCGCGACGAGCGCGACTCCGCGCCGCACGTGCCCCGCTCGGTGGTGGTCGACCACGCCTACGACTGGGGCGACGACGCCGCTCCCGCGGTGCCCTGGTCGCAGACGGTCGTCTACGAGGCGCACGTGCGGGGCCTGACCATGCGCCACCCGGACGTGCCGCCGCACCTGCAGGGCACCTACGCGGCGCTCGGCCACCCCGCGGTCCTCGAGCACCTCACCTCGCTGGGCGTGACCACGCTGCAGCTGCTGCCGGTGCACGCCTACGCCTCCGAGCCCGACCTCGTGCGCCGCGGCCTCTACAACTACTGGGGCTACAACACGCTCGGCTTCTTCGCGCCGCACCCCGGCTACGCCGCGGCCGACGACCCCCAGGGCGTGGTCGACGAGCTCAAGGGCGCCGTCCGGGCGCTGCACGCGGCCGGCGTCGAGGTCGTCCTCGACGTCGTCTACAACCACACCGCCGAGCAGGCCTCCGCCAGCGGCCCGACGCTGTCGTGGCGGGGCCTGGACAACCGCACCTACTACCGCCTGGACGACCACGGCCGTGACGTCGACGTCACGGGCACCGGCAACACCGTCGACCTGCGCGACCCGCTCGTCACCCGGATGGTGCTGGACTCGCTGCGGCACTGGGTCGAGGACTACCACGTCGACGGCTTCCGCTTCGACCTGGCGCCCGCCCTGGTCCGGGGCGCCGACGACGCCTTCGAGCGCGACCACCCGCTGCTCGTCGCCCTCCGCGCCGACCCGGTCCTCTCCCGGGTCAAGCTGGTCGCCGAGCCGTGGGACGTCGGGGTGCACGGGTGGCGGACCGGGCAGTTCCCGCCGCCCTTCGCCGAGTGGAACGACCGCTTCCGCGACACCGTGCGCTCCTTCTGGCTGGCCGACGCGGCCGGCGCCGCGCGCGACGTCGCCGGCCCGGGCGTGCGCGAGCTGGCGACCCGCCTCGCCGGCTCGGCCGACCTCTTCGGGCACGAGGACCGCGGGCCCCTCGCGTCGGTCAACTTCGTCGCGGCGCACGACGGCTTCACCCTGGCCGACCTCACCGCCTACCAGCAGAAGCACAACCACGCCAACGGCGAGGACAACCGGGACGGCCACGGCGACAACCGTTCGTGGAACCACGGCGTCGAGGGCGCCACGACGGACGCGAGCGTGCTCGCCGAGCGCGGCCGCTCGGCGCGCAACCTGCTGGCGACGCTGCTGCTCTCCCCCGGCGTGCCGATGCTGGCCGCCGGCGACGAGGCGGGCCGCACGCAGGGCGGCAACAACAACGCCTACAACCAGGACAACTCCACGTCCTGGCTGTCCTGGCGGCTCGACGCGGCGCAGGAGGGCCTCCTGGCCGACGTCGCCGAGCTGCTGGCCCTGCGCCGCGAGCTGGCGGTGCTGCGGCCGGCGTGCGCGCCGACGGCCGACCCCGTGGAGGGCCGCACCCGGCTGCGCTGGTTCGACGAGCAGGGGACGGGCATGGAGCCCGCCACCTGGGACGACCCCTGGCGCCGGACCGTGGTCGCCGTGCACGACACGCTGCACGGGCCGACCCGCCAGGCCGTCGCGCTGGTCCTGCACGCCGGGGCCGCGGGCCTGGAGGTGGTGCCCCCGAAGGTGGAGGGCGTGCGCGAGTGGACCCTGCGGTGGAGCAGCGCGCCCCGGGGCGGGGCCGGGGTTCTCGGCGGGGGCGGGGCTGCGGGCGGGAGCGGGGCTGTGGGCGGAGGCGCGGGTCCGGGCACGGTGCTGCCTCCGGGCCAGCCCCTCGCGGTCGGGCCGCGCAGCCTCACGCTGTTGGTGGGCACGCCCGCCGGCTGAGGAGAGCCCCACCGCGCCCCGGGCGCACGAGACAGGGCAGGACACGCCACGCATGTGCAAGAACGGTGTGTCACATCGGTCACGTCAGCGACGGATGTGGCACACCGTTCGTGCGCAAGGGTGCCCGCGGCGGCTCAGGGCAGGGTGACCCGCCCGGCCGGGGCGTCAGGGCAGGGTGACCAGGCCCAGCTCCGCCTCGCTCGAGAGGTGCTCGTGCGCCGGGAGGACGCGGACCGTCCAGCCGAGCGCGCCGGTGCGCGCCAGCCGCAGCCGGCCGTCGAAGCGGTGGCGTCCCTCGCCGTAGGACTGCGTGGGCGCCAGGTCGACGAACTCCACGTCGGTCAGCGTGTCCTCGGCGGTCGCGCGGCCGAGGGCCATCTGCACCCGCACCTGGTGCGGGTCGAGGTCGCCCAGCGTGACGAAGGCGTGCACGGCGATGTCCTCGCCGATCTGCGGGGCGTCGGTGAGGCCCTGCGCGTCGACGTGGTCGATGCGCAGGTGCGGCCAGTTGCGCGCGACGTCGTCGACGTAGCTGGCCAGCGACCGGGCACCGCCGTGCTCGTCGGCCTCCACGGCCCACGCGGCGTGCGCCGCCGGCCAGTAGTACTTCTCGGTGTACTCGCGGACCATCCGGTCGGCGAGCACCTTCGGCCCGAGGGTGGACAGGGTGTGGCTGACCATCTCCAGCCAGCGCTGCGGCAGACCCTGCTCGTCGCGGTCGTAGAAGGTCGGGACCACGGTCTTCTCGAGCAGCTCGTAGAGGGCGGCGGCCTCGAGGTCGTCGCGACGGTCGGGGTCCTCCACGCCGTCGGCGGTCGGGATGGCCCAGCCGTTCTGGCCGTCGAACCACTCGTCCCACCAGCCGTCGAGGATCGACAGGTTGAGGGCGCCGTTGAGGGCGGCCTTCATGCCGGAGGTGCCGCACGCCTCGAACGGGCGCAGCGGGTTGTTGAGCCACACGTCGCAGCCCGGGTAGAGCTGCTGGGCCATCGCGATGTCGTAGTTGGGCAGGTAGATGATCTTCCCGCGGATGTCGGGGTCGTCGGTGAAGCGCACCATCTCCTGGATGAGCGCCTTGCCGGTGTCGTCGGCCGGGTGCGACTTGCCCGCGATGACCAGCTGGACCGGCCGCTCGGGGTCGGTGAGCAGCTTCTTGAGCCGCTCCGGGTCGCGCAGCATGAGCGTGAGGCGCTTGTAGGTCGCGCCGCGCCGGGCGAAGCCGATGGTCAGCGCGTCGGGGTCGAGGACCTCGTCGGTCCAGCCCAGCTCGGCCTCGGTGGCGCCGCGGTCGAGCAGCGACTGGCGGAAGCGCGCGCGGGCGTCGGTCACCAGCTGCTGGCGCAGCTCGTGCTTGGTGGCCCAGAACGACTCGATCGGCACCTCGTGGATGCGGTTGAAGACCTGGCGCCCGGACACGCCCGGGCCCAGGTGCGCGCGCGCGAGGTCGTAGAGGCGCCGGTCGACCCAGGTGCCGGCGTGCACGCCGTTGGTGATCGAGCCGATCGGCACCTCGTCGACGTCGAAGCCCGGCCACA
>CAZONQ010000094.1:0-9965 GCA_964581125.1 uncultured Ornithinimicrobium sp. | reverse complement strand
TTCAAGATCGCCACGCCCGACGAGGCGCTCATCATCACCGGCCGCAAGAGCGGCACCCCGGTCATCAACCCCGAGACCGGTGAGGAGAGCACCGACCTCTCCGGCCAGCGCGTGGTCATCGGCGGCGGCACCTTCGTCAAGCCCGTCTTCGAGCAGGTCGCCCGGCTCTCCCTCGCCTCCCAGAGCTTCCCCGTGACGGCCGAGGACGCCACGACCAAGAGCGGCGTGGGCGTCACCCTGCGCAGCATCGCGGTGGTCAAGGTCGGCGGTACCGAGCGCATGGTGCGTGCCGCGGCCCAGCGCTTCGCCGGCCGCAGCCAGGAGCAGGTGATCGAGCAGCAAACCAGCGAGGTCCTCGTCGGCGTGCTGCGGACCATCGCCGGCACGCTGACCGTCGAGTCGATCCTCTACGAGCGCCAGGACTTCTCCAAGGAGGTCAAGGACATCGCCGTCCCGATGCTCGCCGAGCGCGGCCTGGTGCTGGAGAACTTCGAGATCCAGACCGTCGAGGACACCGGCGACTACATCCGCAACCTCGGCCGTCCCCGCGCCGCGGCCGTGGCGCGCGACGCCGAGATCGCCGAGGCGCAGGCCCGCCAGGAGAGCACCGAGCGCTCCAACGAGGCGGCGGTCCAGATCGCGGAGTCGGACAAGGCGCTGGCGCTGCGCAACGCGGAGATCGCCCAGGAGACGGCCACGGCCACGGCCGAGGCGGAGGCGGCGCAGGAGCGTGCCGAGGCTGAGGCGCAGCAGGCCGTGCTCGAGCAGCAGGAGCTCGTGGCGCAGCGCCGCGCGGCCCTGCGCGAGCAGGAGCTGCAGACCGAGGTGCGCAAGCCCGCCGAGGCGCGCAAGTACGAAGCGGCCCAGGAGGCCGACGCCCGCAAGTACGCCGCCGAGCAGGAGGCCGAGGCGGCCAAGACCGCGGCGATCCGCCGGGCCGAGGCCGAGGCCCAGCGCACCACCGCCCAGGCGGAGGCGGAGGCCTCTGCCGTGCGTGCCCGCGCCGAGGCGGACCTGGTCCAGCAGCAGCGCAGGGCCGAGGGTGCGCTCGCCCTCGCGCGCGCCGAGGCCGACGGGGTCCAGGCACGCGGTGAGGCGGACGCCGCCGCCGAGCGGGCCAAGGGCGAGGCGCGCGGTGCCGCGATCAAGGCCGAGTCCGACGCCTACCAGGCCTTCCCCGAGTCGGCGCGGCTGCAGATGGTGCTCGACGCGCTGCCCCGGATGGCCCAGCCCTACGCCGACGCGCTGGGCAGCATCGACGACATCACCGTCATCGACAAGGACGGCGCCTCCCGGCTCACCCACCAGGTCGCCGACGGTGTCCAGGAGCTGGCGACGCTGCTCAGGTCGCAGGCCGGCATCGACCTGCTCCAGCTCGTCCGCGGCGACGCACGGGTGCCGGGCGGGGACCACGGTGGCGCCACGGACGCGGGTGCCGCTGCGGGTGCCGCTGCCGGTGCCGGTGCGGGTGCCGACCTGGCTGACGACGACCCGGCAGCCGGCGCCGACGCGTAGGACGAGGAGGGCCAGCGGCCTCGCCGCGGCAGGGCCGCCCCGCGGGGCGGGCACCGGCTCAGGCGGTCATCTTCCACTGGTCGAGCACCCGCTGCAGCTCGGCGACGTGCCGACGGGGGACGTAGGCGACGGTGATCGTCTGCCCGTGCCGCACGTGCGCCGCGCCCTGGCCGGGACCGGCGACGGCGTCGAAGAGCTCGGGCATCACGACGGGGTCGGCCCGGTCGTGGTCGAGCCGCGGGTGCACCTCCCGGGTCAGCCCGTCGAAGGTGAAGCGCACCACCCAGCGGCCGCGGTCGGGGTGGACGTCGCCGCTCACGTCCTGGAGGAGGTATGTCGTGCCCGCGGCGGTCGCGAGCTTGCGCACCAGGTCCGGGTAGGAGTCCGGGCCGACGAGGTGCTCGAGGTCGACCGTCGTCACGCGCGGGTGGTGGGTGAGGTCCCCGTCGGCGTCGCGGGCCATCGCGTGCATCGCGGCGACGTAGGGGTGGCGCTTGAGCAGGAGGGCCGCGTCGCGGTCCTTGGCGACGTCGGCCGCGGTCACGTCCGCCTGCGGCTCGAGCCCCAGCCTCGTCAGCGTCGCGAACTGCTCTGCCACCGAGGGGCGGACGGGTGGTGGCACCGGCGTCGCTGCTTCCGAGCTCCCGTCGCTGCGCCTGGCGAAGACGTCTGAGAGGGCCATGTCCTCAGAGTGCCACGTCGGCCCAGGTGGCACAACGGTCCCCGGCGGCGGGGCGGGCGGCGCCCCGCGTGCGGGGACGGCGGGATGCCGTCGCGGCGCTCACGCGCCACACTGGGTGCTTGTGAGCACCATCGTCTTCCTGCACGCGCACCCCGACGACGAGGCCTCCGGCAGCGGCGGCACGATCCGCATGGCCGCCGACGCGGGCCACCGCGTCGTCTGCGTCTTCGGCACCGACGGCGACCACGGCACCGTGCCGGCCGACCTGGCCGAGGGCGAGACGATCGTGAGCCGGCGGCGGGGGGAGGCGGAGGCGTCGGCGGAGGTGCTCGGCATCGCCCGGGTGGCGTGGCTCGGCTACGCCGACTCAGGCATGAACGGCTGGGAGCAGAACCTGCACGACGGCTCCTTCCACTCCGCCGACACCGACGAGGCGGCGCGGCGGCTGACCACGCTCCTCGACGAGGAGGACGCGGACGTGCTCGTCGGCTACGACTGGCACGGCGGATACGGCCACCCCGACCACGTCAAGGTCCACCACGTCGTGCACCGCGCCGTCGAGCTGGCGGCCCGCCGCCCGCGGCTGCTCGAGGGCACGATGAACCGGGACGCTATCCGCCGTCAGTTCCTCGCCGCCAAGGAGGCCGGGCTCGTCACCGACGGCGCCGACTGGGACCCCGACCGGCTGGCCGACGACGGCAACCCGTTCGGCACGCCGGAGGCCGAGCTGCACTGGCACGTGGACGTGCGCCGCGTGCTGGACGTCAAGCGCGCGGCGCTGACCTGCCACTCCTCGCAGGAGGACGTCGGCTGGATGCTCGCCATGCCGCCGGAGCAGTTCGCGGCCGCCTTCGGCGACGAGTGGTACATCGAGCCGGGCCGCGCACCGGGCCTGGTCGTCGGCGACCCGTTCCCCTGACCGGTCCCGACCGGCAGCCGGCGCGACTCGCGCACGCACATCGTAGGGAACTCGTGATGCATCACGAGTTCCCTACGACTGACGTACGTGAGTCGTGAGGGCGCGCTCAGACCTCGCTGAGCTGCTGCATGAAGGCGCGGCCACGCTCGCTCGTGGGGTCGTCGAGGACCTGGGCGGGCGGACCCTCCTCGGCGATGCCGCCGTCGGCGAGCAGCACGACACGGTCGGCCGCCCGGCGCGCGAAGCGCATCTCGTGCGTCACCACCATCATCGTCATCCCCTCGTCGGCCAGCGTGCGCATGACCTCGAGGACCTCGCCGACCAGCTCCGGGTCGAGCGCCGAGGTGGGCTCGTCGAAGAGCATCACCGCCGGGTCCATCGCGAGGGCGCGCGCGATCGCGACGCGCTGCTGCTGGCCGCCGGAGAGGTTGCCCGGGTAGGCGCCGGCCTTGTGGTCCAGGCCGACCCGCTCGAGCAGGGCCGTGCCGCGCTCCTTCGCCTCGGCCGCGGAGCGGCCGAGCACCTCGCGCTGCGCGACGGTCACGTTGTCCAGGACCGTCATGTGCGGGAAGAGGTTGAAGGACTGGAAGACCATCCCGATCCGGGCGCGCAGGTGGTTGAGGCTCTTCTCGGAGTAGGACAGCTGCTCGCCGTCCACCTCGATGGTCCCGCCCGTGATGCGCTCCAGGCCGTTGACGCACCGCAGCAGGGTGCTCTTGCCGGCGCCGGAGGGCCCGATGAGCGTGACCACCTCGCCCTCGTGGACGTCGAGGTCGATGCCGTCGAGGACCGTCGTCCGGCCGAACTTCTTGACGATGTCGCGCATCTGCACCATCGGTCGGCCGTCCGGCCGGACCTCGGGCTGCGTCGTGTGCTCGCTCATGCCGCTGCCGGCCTCCTGTGTGCGCTGAGCCGGTGCTCGAGCCAGCTGACCAGGGCGGTCAGGGCGAGCACGATGACCAGGTAGTAGATCGCCACCACGATGTAGGCGGTGAGCGGCTCGTAGGTGGAGGCCGCCATGTTGCGCGAGGTCTGGAACAGCTCGGTCATGCCGATGAACGAGACGAGCGAGGAGTCCTTCACCGCGATGATGTACTGGTTGCCCAGCACCGGCAGCGTGGTCCGCAGCGCCAGCGGCGCCTGCACCCGCTTCAGGGTCTTGGTCCGCGACATGCCGAGCGAGCGCGCGGCCTCGGTCAGCCCCCTCGGCACCGCCTGGAAGCCGGACCGGAAGATCTCGGCGATGTAGGCGGAGTTGTGGAAGGCCAGCGCCAGCGCCCCCGCCCAGAAGGCGTCGAGGGTGATGATCGCCACCAGGCCGAAGTAGATGATGAAGATCTGCGTGATCAGCGGCGTGCCGCGCACGACCCCGATGTATGCCGTGGCGAGCCACCTCAGCGGCCGCACCCGGCTCATCGACATCGCGGCGACGACCGCGCCCCCGACCATGGCCATGACCAGGGCCGCGGCCGTCAGCCGCAGCGTCACCCAGGACGCCTCGACGAACAGCGGGGCGTACTCGGCGAACAGCTCCAGGAAGTGCTGCACCGGAGCGCTTCCTCAGCTGTCGCTGGTCGCGGCCGCGTCGTCCGAGCCGCCGGTGGTGGAGATGTCCTTGCCGAAGTACTTCTCGGAGATCTCCGCGTAGGTGCCGTCCTCCTTGATGGTGGCGAGGGCCTCGTTGAGCGCGTCCTTCAGCGCCGCGTTGCCCTCCTTGACCGCGAAGGCCGGCTCCTCGGTGAAGACCGGCTCGCCGCACTCGACGAGGTCCAGGCCGGACTCCTGGATCTGGTAGAGCCCGACGTTGCGGTCGGTCATCGCGGCGTCGAGACGCCCGGCGGCGACGTCCTGGAGGGCGGTGATGTCGGAGGAGAAGGTGCGGACCTCGCCCACCCAGTCGCCACCGTTCTCGGACAGCCAGTCCTGGTATGTCGTGCCCGTCGCCACGCCGATCGACGGCTGGTCCATCTGGGTGATGTCGGTGCACTCGGTGCCCGGGCCGACGAAGGCCTGGGCACCGGAGACGTAGTAGCTGTCGGTGAAGTCGACCTGCTCGTCGCGCTCCTCGGTCGGCGTCATCGAGGCGATGAGCACGTCGTAGCGGTCGGCCTTGATGCCGCCGATGAGGGTGTCGAAGGCGCCGGTCTGGGCGTCCAGCTCGAGGCCGAGCTGCTCGGCCATCGCCGCGCCGATGTCGTAGTCGAAGCCGGTGAGGGTGTTGCCCTCGAAGTAGCTGAACGGCTGGAACTCGCCGCTCATCGCCACGACGAGCGTGCCGTCGTCGATGAGGTTGAGGTCGTCGCCGCCCCCGGCGGCGGTCCCTCCGTCGGAGTCGCCCCCGTCGGAGCCGCAGGCGCTCAGGGTGAGCAGGGCGGCGCTCGCCGCGGCGGCGAGCGCGATGCCGCGGTGCATACGTCGGATGGTCATGAGGTTCTCCTCGCAGTCGTCCTTGGCTCAGGACAACGTAGCCACACGGCCTGACGGACGCCCGCCGGCTTGAGTTTCGCCCGGGCGTGCGCTACGCGCGCGCGCCTTGGTGCGGGGCGAGCCGTGCGGCGCCCCGGCGTGTCGCCGTTACCCAATCGTTACGCGCGGACAGGGCACGAGCGGCCGGAGTCACGGACCGGGCCTCAGTGGACGTGCCGGCGGAACCACTCCAGGCTGGCCGCCCACGGACCCGACCGGTCGGCGAGGTCGGGCAGCAGCGGGGTGAGCTCGGCGGAGAAGCTCTGGCTCGCCTCGAGGGGCAGCAGCGACGGGAGGTTGTCGATCGCGATGACCTCGAGGGGGTGCTCGTCCGCGCCGAAGCGGCGCACCGGCTCCTGCCACGTCGTGACCGCGGTGTTGACCGGGAGCAGGTTGGCCTCGGAGGTCACGTCGCAGGTGACGTCGCCGACGACCCGCAGCCGGCGGTCGGCGTCCACGTCCTCGGCGGTCACGAACGGCTGCTGGCCGTCGGCGCCGCGGCTGACCACGCAGTTGACGAGGACGTCGTGCCCGAGCAGCGCCTCCTTGTCGAGCAGCACGGTGTCCGGGCGGTCCCAGCGGGTGACGGCGCAGCCGGCGACGGTCAGCGCCTCGACGGCGCCCCGGCCCGACCGGCCCCGCGAGCCGATGACCAGCGCCCGCTCGGGGGTCCCCGGGACGCTGCCGGCGAGCTGCTCGTCGAGGTCCGCTCGCGACATCGGGCTCACCCCACCCGCGAGAAGACCACGGTGACGCAGGACCGCGAGGGCGGCTCCCACATACCCCGCCCAGAAGCCGAAGGCGACGACCCGCTTGCCGTCGACGGTGAGGTACTCGACGTCGAGGAGCTCGCCGCCGCCGCGGCGGAAGCGGTCGAGCACGCGCTGGGCGCCCTCCTGCCCCTTGTAGGCGTGGGCGAAGTAGACGTGCGTGCGGGACAGGTCGGAGGGGTCCTCGGGCAGCTCCTTGATCCCGACGACGACGGCACCCTCGGGCGCCTCGACCCAGGAGCCGGTCGGCGCGGTCCCGCAGCCGGCGGCGACGTAGTCCTCGATCGGCACGATGCGGGTCGGCGACTCCTCGACGGTGACGCGGAAACCGTCGCTGACCAGCCGCGCGGCGTCGGCGGGGACGATGGGGACGCGCTGCTCGGTGGGGCGGGCCTCGGCGCGGATCCACAGGTGCGGTCGGGTCATGGGGACAAGAGTAGGACCGACCGGGCGCACGCTCTGCACGCCCTTCCGCGACCGAGCGCACGCTCTGCACACCCCCTCCCCCGACCGAGCGCACGCTCTGCACACGACCGGACGCACGCTCTGCACACCCCGCCCCGACCGAGCGCACGCTCTGCACGCCTCCCGGTCCTCGACTCCGTCGGTGCGGTGGTGCAGGATGCTCGGGCATGGGGATGTTCGAGTCGGCCGCGCGCCGCCGCCGCGCCGCGGAGATCGAGCGTCGCCTCGCCGAGCTCGACGAGTGGGACCGCCGCTACGGACTGGGTGGCGCGCCACCCGGTCATCATTCGGTCCACCAGGACACGACCTGGCGCCACCACTCGCCCGACGGGGAGCGGCCGCTCCGCGCGTTCGACCCGACGCCGGCCGTCGTGGGCCACCGGGCACCGCGGCCCCGACGGCGGACCGGACGCTGGCTCCTCGCTCTCCTCGTCGTGACCCTGGGCGTAGGCACCTACCTCTACCCGGAGCGGGCGGACGTCGCGAAGCAGTGGCTGACGGCGGCCGGCCGGTCGATCCTCGGCGTCCCGGCCTCGGAGCCCGGTCTCCAGGCGTCAGCCGGGCGCGACATCGGCCCCGGCGAGCCTCGACCGCTGCCGCCACCCGACCCGCAAGCCGATCCGATGGAGCCCGCGCGCGGCGAGACGCCCGCCGGCGAGACGCCCACCGGCGAGTCGTCCGGCGACGGCATCGTCGAGGAGGTCGTGGACCACGTCCTGGACGCCGGTGTCACCTGGGGCTGGCAGCCGCCCCACGGCCGTCGGGTCCTGCCACCCGTGGAGGCCACGACGTCGGGCAGCCACGCCTTCCTCCAGGCCCAGCCAGGCACCGACGTCCCGGTCGGATTCTCCCCGTGCGGCCCGGTCGAGGTGGTGATCAACCCGGCCGGCGCGCCCTGGGGCTACACGGACATCGTGACGGCCTCGCTCCAGCGCTTGACGGAGGCGTCCGGTCTGGACCTCGTGCTCGTCGGCGAGACCGACGAGACCTGGCAGGAGGAGCCGCGCGAGATGGGCTCGCCGGTGCTCGTCAGCTGGTCCGACCCCGAGACCGTGCCCGGGCTGGCCGGTGGCTACGCGGGGCTGGGTGGCGCGACGTACGTGGTCGGTCACGACGGCCGGATGTGGCACTCCGGCGGTCAGGTCGTGCTGGATGCCACGGACCTGGTGACCTACGAGCAGCACTCCGCCGTCCTCGATCACGAGCTCGGCCACGTCCTCGGCCTGGACCACGTCGACGACGTGGGCGAGCTGATGGCGCCGAGGGCTGTCCGGACCAGCTTCGGCCCGGGCGACCTCGCCGGCCTCGCGGCGCTGGGTGGCATCGCCTGCCCGGGGGACGCCTGAGCCTCCTGCGGCCGCCCACGTCCATCGTCGAGAGCCCTCGGCGCTGCCCACGGTCCGCGCTCGGTCGGGGGTGGGCGTGCAGAGCGTGCGCTCGGTCGGGGCGGGGTGTGCAGAGCGTGCGTCCGGTCGCGTGCAGAGCGTGCGCTCGGTCGGGGGTGGGCGTGCAGAGCGTGCGCTCGGTCGGGGCGGGGTGTGCGGAGCGTGCGCTCGGTCGGGTCAGCGGAGGGCGCTCGCCATCCGCCGCACGGCCTCGGCCGTCAGCTCCTCGCTCGTGCCGAAGTTGAGGCGGACGCAGCCGTCGCCGCCGGCGCCGAACATCGGGCCGGAGGACAGGAACACGCGCCCGCGCTCCAGGAACGCGTGGGCCGGGTCGTCGCCGAGGCCGAGCGCTCGGCAGTCCAGCCACGCGAGGTATGACGCGTGGCCCGGGTGGTAGCGCACGCCCGGCAGGTGCTCGGCCAGCAGGTCGACGAGCTGGCCGGCGCGCTGCTCCAGCTCCGCGGTCACGGCGGCGAGCCACTCCCGGCCGTCCGTCCACGCGGCCACGGCGGCGTGCTGGCCGAGGATCGAGGGGCTCCAGGAGACCTCCTCGCCGATCGCCGGCCACCGGTCCTCGACCGCGGTGACGCCGAGCGCCAGCTTGAGGCCGGCGAGGTTCCACGCCTTGGAGGGCGAGTGCACGGCGAGGCCGACCTGCCGCGCCGCGTCGGACACCGTCAGCCACGGGACGAAGGGCTGCGGGCTGCCGGGGTAGGTCAGCGGCGCGTGCACCTCGTCGGCCAGCACGACCGCGTCGTGCGCGAGCGCCAGCTCGGCGAGCGCCGCGAGGTCCTCGCGGGGATAGACCGTGCCGAGCGGGTTGTGCGGGCTGCACAGGAGGACGAGGCGGGAGCCAGAGGCGAGGGCGCGCTCCATGCCGTCCAGGTCGAGACGTCCGCCCGAGGGCACGTCGAGCATCGGGACCTCGTGGGCCTCCAGGCCGAGGGTGCGCAGCCAGCCGTAGAAGGACGGGTAGACCGGCGGGTTGAGGACCACGCGGTCGCCGGGCGAGGTGAGCCCGCGGACGATCTCCCGGACGGCGCTCCCGACGTCGGCGAAGAGCCGCGTCCGCGCGCCGTCGGGCTCCCAGCCCCAGGTGTCGCGCGCGAAGCCGGCGAAGGCCTCGACCACCGGCGTCGGCTCGCCGGCGTAACCGAGGTCGCAGCGGTCGACGGCCCGGTGCAGCGCCTCGGCCACCGCCGGCGCGGTCCGCACGTCCATCTCGGCCACCCAGGCGGGCAGCACGTCGGACGGCACGCGCGTCCACTTGGCCGAGCGCCGCTCGCGCAGCTGCTCCAGGGTCAGGTCGAAGGGCCCACGGCTCATCCTCGCCGCCCCTCAGCTCACCCGGGTCTGCGGCGCGAGCTCGGCCGTCCTGCCCGGGTCGCGCTCGACGACGTCGCCGAGCACCTCGTCGATCTTGGCCATGAGGTCGGCGTCGAGCCTGACCCCGGCCGCCCTGACGTTGTCCTCGACCTGCTCCGGACGGGAGGCGCCGACGAGCGCGGCGGCGACGTTGGGGTTCTGCAGGACCCACGCCACGGCCAGCTGCGGCATCGTCAGCCCGGCCTCCTCGGCGAGCGGCCTGAGCCCCTGCACGGCGGTGAGCACCTCGTCGCGCATGAAGCCCTTCATCCCCGAGGACATCTTCTCGTCGGCGGCGCGGCCCTCGGTGGGCTGCTGGCCGGGGAGGTACTTGCCGGAGAGGACGCCCTGGGCCATCGGGCTCCACACGATCTGGGAGATGCCGAGCTCCTCGCAGG
>CAZONQ010000093.1:0-9994 GCA_964581125.1 uncultured Ornithinimicrobium sp. | reverse complement strand
TGACGTCGGGGCCGGCGATGAGCTACTCCGACGCGTGGAAGGTCACGGTCAAGGGCAGGGGCGGCCACGGCTCCCAGCCGGAGAACACGATCGACCCCGTCGTCCTGGCCGCGCACATGATCGTGCGGATCCAGAGCCTGCTCAGCCGCGAGGTCGCCGCCCAGAAGTCCGCGGTCATCACCATCGCCACCATCCACGCGGGACTGAAGGAGAACATCATCCCGCCCAAGGCGGAGTTCACCGTCAACATGCGCAACCTCGACAGCCGCGTCCGCGAGCACCTGCTCAAGGGCCTGCGCCGCGTCATCATGGCCGAGGCCATGGCCAGCGACGCCCCCGAGCCGCAGATCGAGGAGCTCTACACCTTCCCGCTCCTGGTCAACGACCCGCAGGAGACCGGCCGCGTCGTCGAGGTGCTCCGCGGCGCGCTCGGCGAGGACAACGTCGCCGAGCGACCGGCCGTCATGGGGTCGGAGGACTTCGGCGCCCTGCCCGACGCGATCGGCGTGCCGGGCGTCTACTGGTTCTTCGGCGGCATGCCCCAGGAGCTCCTCGACGCCGACGAGCCGGTGCCGAGCAACCACTCGCCGCACTTCGGGCCGGTCATGGAGCCCACCCTGGGCACCGGGACCGAAGCGGCATACCAGGTGCTCATGTCGCGCCTGGGCACGAAGTAGGAGGACCACGTGAAGATCGTCCAGCCGCACCTCGTCGACGTGCACGCCGTGCGCGTCGGCGGCGACACCCGCGCCGAGCGCGGCCTGGCCCGCGGACGCCTGCTCCGGGAGGCGGTCGCGCGCACGGTCCGCGGCTACGCCGACCTCTTCACCAGCGTCGGCATCGCCGAGCGCGACCAGGTCGAGGCGGCCACGGCCTCGCTGGACGCGCTCCGGGCCTGGGACCCGGCGCAGCACGAGGAGCTCGCCGGCGTGGCGGAGGGGGCCGGCGTCGGCCTGGTCGACCTCGGCCGCACCGTCGCGCGCACGGAGATCCTCACCCTCGCGACCGAGCCGGTGCCCGACGAGTGCTCGACCGTCGCCTTCAACGCCGCGGGGGTCGACGGCGTCTCGGTGTCGGCGCAGACGTGGGACTGGTACGCCCGCTTCGTCGACCGCTGGCACGCCCAGCGCGTCGACGCGGTGGACGGCGAGCTGGCGCACGCCGGCTTCGCGGAGTACGGCATGACGGGCAAGATCGGCCTCAACTCCGCCGGCGTCGGCGTCCACCTCAACATCCTCAAGCACCGCGACGACGCACCGGGAGGCGTCCCGGTCCACGCGCTCCTCGCGCGCCTCCTCGGGTCGGCCACCTCCGTCGAGGAGGGTATGGAGATCGCCAGCTCAGCGCCCACGACCTCCTCCTCCGTGGTCACCGTGGTGGGTCCGGACCGTGTCGCGATGGTGGAGATCGGCCCCGGACGCAAGTCGGTGCTCGACGAGGGCGGGTGGCTGCTCCACACCAACCACTTCCTCGCGCCCGACCAGCAGGACGGTGCGCTGTTTCCTTACCCGGGGTCGACCACGCACGATCGGCTCGCCCAGCTCGAGCGGGAGACGGCGTCCGCACCGCCGCCACGGTCTGCCTCCGACCTGCTGCCGGTGCTCTGCGGGACCGAGCCCGGCGGGTGCGTCCCCGTGCTGCCCGACCCCGACGCCCCCGACGACTCGAAGTCGGTGACGCTGGTGACCGTGCGCATGGACCCCGCTGCGCGGGAGATCCGGCTGAGCCCGGGCGTGCCGCAGCACGCGGACGAGGTGTGCCTGACCTACCGGCTGTGAGGGGCGAGCCGGCTGCCGGCGCGACGCTCATGCAACGTCCTGCACCCGATGCGACGTCGGCGGCGTTGCATCGGGTGCAGGACGTTGTCTGTCAGGGCGCCCGCGCGGCGCTGGGCGCGCTGCGTCACGCCTGGTCGGGCGCCTCGTGCATCTGGCTGATCCGGACGTGGTTGCCGAACGGGTCGCGGAAGCCGAAGTCGATGCCGTAGCCGCGGTCGGTCGGCTCCTCGGACAGCTCGACGCCCTTGGCCGCGAGCGTTGCGTGGGCGGCCCGGGCGTCGTCGGTGGTGAAGAACAGGGTGCCGCCCGAGGCGCCCTTGGTCACCATGTCGAGGACCGCCTCGGCGGTCGCGGCGTCGTAGCCGGGAGGGCCCGGCTTCTCGAGCAGGATCTCGCGGTCGGTGCCGGGCACCCGCACGGTGAGCCACCGCATGGGGCCGAAGTCGACGTCGGCGGAGGGCTCGAGGCCAAGGGTGTTGACGTAGAAGTCGAGCGCCACGTCCTGGTCGGTGACGAAGATCTGGGAGATGGTCAGGTTCTTGATCATGGGGAGACGCTATGCGCCGGACCGGCCCCGGTGCTTATCCGAAACTGCTGAGTTGCCCGGGCCCGTCCCGGGGTCGCCCGCGGGTCGTGCCCAGCGCATCGCGAAGCACCCCGGCACCGGCGGTAGCCCACCGCGCCGACGGTATGCCGTGGGAGACTCCCCGACGATCGCCCGGAAGGTGCGGCTGAAGGTCCCGAGGCTGGTGAAGCCCACCTCGAGGCAGATCTCGGTGACCGACCGCTCGCCCTGGCGCAGCAGGAACATCGCCCGCTCGACGCGCCGCCGCTGCAGGTAGCGGTGCGGGGTCTCCCCGAAGACGGCGCGGAAGCTGCGGCTGAAGTGCGCCGGCGAGACGTGGGCCAGGCGCGCGAGGGCCGGCACGTCGAGCGGCTCCGCGTAGGAGCCGTCCATGACGTCCCGGGCACGCAGCATCCGGCGGTTGAGGTCTTGCGAGGCGCGGCTCACGCGCCCAAGCCTAGGCAGGCCGTCCTGCGCGTCATCTTCCATCCGCGCCGCGATGTCGAGATCCTGGAGGTTGTTCCGTCCCGGGGGTGAGCGCGACCAGACTGGTCGCGTCGCACACGAAGGAGAGACCGATGGCCAAGTACCTGCTTCTCAAGCACTACCGCGGCGCGCCCGTCGCGCAGAACGACGTCCCGATGGACCGGTGGCGCCCCGAGGAGGTTGACGCCCACATGCGCTTCATGAGCGACTTCGCCGAGCGGCTGGAGGGCACGGGCGAGTTCGTCGACGCCCAGGCGCTCGCGCCGGAGGGGCTGTGGGTCCGCTTCGACGGCGAGGGCCGACCGCCGGTGACCGACGGTCCCTTCGCCGAGACCAAAGACCTCATCGCCGGCTGGATGGTCATCGACGTCGAGTCCCAGGAGCGGGCCCTCGAGCTGGCCGCGGAGCTGTCCGCCGCACCGGGTGCCGACGGCCGACCCCTGGGCGAGTGGCTCGAGGTCCGCCCGTTCCTGGACGCGAGCAGCGTCGACGTCGGCTGACCGGTGCACCCTGTCGAGCTGCGCGGCCTGGTCCCCGCGGTGATCGGCGTCCTCGTCCGGCGCGGAGCGGACTTCGCGTCGGCCGAGGACGCCGTGCAGGAGGCCCTCGTCAAGGCGCTGTCGGTCTGGCCGCAGGACCCCCCGCGCGACCCGAAGGCCTGGCTGGTGACGGTGGCCTGGCGCAGCTTCGTCGACGCCGCCCGCTCCGACGCCGCGCGCCGCGCACGCGAGGAGCGGGTCCACGCGGAGCCACCCGCGGGCGGGGTCACCTCGGTCGACGAGACGCTCCAGCTCTACCTGCTGTGCGCGCACCCGTCGCTGACGCCGGCGTCGGCGATCGCCCTGACGCTCCGCGCGGTCGGCGGCCTGACCACCCGGCAGATCGCCGAGGCCTACCTCGTGCCCGAGGCCACGATGGCGCAGCGGATCAGCCGGGCCAAGGCCCGCATCGCCGAGGTCGAGCTCGGCGAGGGCCCGCCCGACCTCGGCACTGTCCTGCACACGCTCTACCTCGTCTTCAACGAGGGACACTCCGGCTCGGTCGACCTCGCCGCCGAGGCGATCCGCCTCACCCGGCAGGTCGTCGCGCGCAGCAGCGGCGAGCCCGAGGCGGTCGGCCTGCTCGCCCTCATGCTCCTGCACCACGCCCGCCGCCCGGCGCGCAGGACGAAGGAGGGCCGGCTGGTGCCGCTGGCCGAGCAGGACAGGTCCCTGTGGGACAGCGCGATGATCGCCGAGGGGATCGCGCTGCTCCAGGGCGCGCTCGCGCGCGACCGGCTGGGGGACTACCAGGCGCAGGCCGCGATCGCCGCCCTCCACGCCGACGCGCAGCGGGTCGAGGAGACCGACTGGGTGCAGGTCGTCGAGTGGTATGACGAGCTGGTGCGCCTCACGCAGTCGCCCGTGGCGCGGCTCAACCGCGCCGTCGCCGTCGGCGAGGCGGACGGGCCGCCCGCCGGCCTGGCCGCGCTGGCCGAGGTGCCCGAGGGCGTGCCGCGCCGGACCGCGGTGGCGGCCTATCTGCATACCCGGGCCGGTGACACCGACCTCGGAGCCGACCTCTATGCCCGGGCCGCCGCGGAGGCGAGGAGCACCGCCGAGCGGGACCACCTGACCCGGGAGGCGGCGCGCCTGCGCCGGACGCCGGGCTGAAGGGCGCGCAGGCATCCCGCGCCGCGCGCAGGTCGGCCCGGGAAGCCAGAGGCTGCCCGGGCCGACCGTGAGCGTCAGGTCAGCTGTTGACCTTGACCGTCATCTTCCCGGTCTTGTTGCTCTGCACCACCTTGATGGTGACTCCCACGCCCGCGACCTTGACGCTGCCCATGGGGTTGGCGGTGTCGTAGTAGCGGTCCGGGTCGCTGTCGTCGAAGACCGGCACGGGGGCCTGCGACGGGATCTCCAGGGTGGTCATGCCGTCCGGCGTCTCGCGGTGGAGCGAGATCGCGTCGGTGCGGTCGACGCCGAAGGTGGCGTCGAAGGACTGGATCCGGTTGCGGACGACCGTGCCGTCGCTCCAGCGCTGGGCGGCCGGCCGCGCGTCGACCGGCAGGATCCGGCCGGTGCCGGGGTGCGCCAACGTGCTGTTGTTGCGCACCGCCGTGTTCCAGTAGCTGACGAGCAGCCCGTCCTGGTAGGGGAAGTGCTCCACCCAGTCGCCCTTGGTCTCCAGCCAGCCGAAGTTGTAGGGACCGGTCTGCAGGGTGGTGTCGTAGCCGGCGTACTGCCGGTTCTCGGCGATGTAGAAGCGGTCATTGCCGCTGGCGTCCTGGGGCAGGGTGACGACGAGGGCCTGGTCCTTCTTGGTGGCGTGCATGGCCGGGCCGAGCATGACCGTGGCCTTCTCGTCGTGGGCGACCGTCACGTAGTCGAGCCAGCCCATCTGCAGCTTCTCCCAGGCACCCATGTGGTTGGGCGTGGTGCCGAGGTCGCCGGCGCCGTGGCCGAGCCAGGAGCCCGAGCTCATGAGCGTCCAGAAGCCGGTGCCGTTCTCGCCGCCGCCGGTGTCGTAGAGGTCGGGCAGGCCGAGGTCGTGGGCGTATTCATGGGCGAAGACGCCGAGGCCGCCGTTCTCCGGCTCGGTGGTGTAGTCGCGGATCCAGAAGTCGCTGTCGCCGATGCGGACGCCGCCGTAGCGGTTCCACTCCGGACCACCGGTGCCGCGCCTCTGGTTCACCGACCAGCGGTGCGACCAGATGGCCCACTCCGGGGCGCCGGCCTCCTCGCCCTCGCCGGCGTGGACCGCCTGGAAGTGGTCGATGTAGCCGTCCGGCTCGTCGAAGACGCCGTTGTCGTTGTAGTCGTAGCGGTCCCACTGGTCGAACTGCTGCAGGTATGCCGTGATCTCGGCGTCGGTCTTGCCGCTCGCCTTCTGGTCGGCGTACCACGCGTTGGCGCTGTCCTGGATGAAGCGCCTCATGTCCGAGCTGCTCTCGGTCATGCCGTAGCTGGCCTGGTGGTAGGGCACCTTGACCCAGTCCGAGGTGTCGCCGTGCACGGTGTAGCGGCCGCTGGAGAGCTCGGTGTAGAGGCTCGTCAGGGACTCGCCGTCGCCGTAGAACATCTCCTGGAAGTGGTCGCGGTCGAAGTCCTCGACCCAGTAGGTGCTGTTGTCCAGCGTGCGGTCGGGCTCGGGGATCTCGTTGTGCAGCGGCCCGCGCGGCGCCGTGGCGAAGCGCGGGTCGGCCTGGTCGCCGAACTCGATGAGGAAGGTCAGGATGTTGTCGGTCGACTGCAGGCCGTACTGCGCCCACTGGCCGGGGGAGACCTGCACGGACTTCCCCTTGCCCTTCTTGACCGGCGTCGCCTCGCCGTTGATGACCTTGGCGACGGCCTCCTCGACGAGGGCCCGGCGGGCCTCGCTCTCGGCGTCCGGCCGGTCGTCGCTCCGCTGCACGACCTCGTCGCGGGGCTCGGCGTCCATGGCCGGTGCCGCTCCCGCGGCGAGGCTCGGCGCCAGTGCCGTGGCGGCTGCCACGGCGGCTCCGACCAGGACACGTGTTGTCGTTGTGCGCATTTCTCAACTCCTCCGCCCTGCTCCGTCGCAGGGCCTGTGATGTGAGGGGCACGCCCGGCCACACACGATCCGGGCGTTCGCTGCCAGGGTGCAGCTGTGCTGCACCCTAGGGCACCCACGGGGGCCGGCGACGCAGGGTGGCGCGCGTGTCCGGCGCGCGCGACTGCCTACACTGCGCGAGGACCAGGACCCACCCCGGACTCCAGGAGACCCCGTGCCCGACCTGCCCCTGATCGTCGTGCTGCCCGTCCTCGTCGGCGCGGTGCTGCTCGTCCTCGGCCTGAGCATGGCCGTGCGGCGGAGCAGACGGCGCCGCGACTGGACGCGCACCCGTGGGAACGTCGCCGGTTGGCGGCACAGCACGGTCGGCTCGGTCGACGTGAGCCGCAGCACCTCGGTGCCGCAGGTCACGTTCACCACGGCGGAGGGCAGGGAGGTGACGGCCAGCCTCGGCTACGGAGTCGACCTGGGGATCTATCCGACCGGCGGTGAGGTGGACGTCTGGTACGACCCGGCGGACCCTGAGCGTGTGCAGGCCAACGTGATGGGCACCGGGTGCGTGCCCTACGCGCTCGTCCTGCTGGGGCTCGCGGTCGGCGGCGCGGGCGTGATGATCGGGAGGGCGGTCCTGTGACCGAGCAGATCCTCCGGGGCGCCGACTGGTGGGGCGAGGACCTGGGCAGCGACGTCAACTTCGAGCGGGTGCTCTTCGTCGACGGCGACCTCAGCGAGGTGACCACCCGCAGTGCGCGGTTCGTCGACTGCGTCTTCCGCAACGTGCGCTTCAACGTCTCGAGGCACCACGCCTCCGCGTTCGCCAACTGCACGTTCGTCGGGTGCAACTTCTTCGACGCACGTTTCGAGGGGTGCAAGCTGACCGGCAGCACGTTCGAGAGCTGCGAGCTGGCGCTGCTCAAGGTCGAGCGGGGCGACTGGAGCTTCACCGGCTTCTCCGGAGCCACGCTCGAGGGCGTCACGTTCGAGGAGGTGCGGCTGCGCGAGGCGGACCTCGCCCGCGCGCGGTGCGCGCGGGCGTCGTTCCTCGGCTGCGACCTGTCGGGCTCCGCGTTCGACGGCGCGGACCTGACGGAGAGCGTGCTGACCGGCAGCGACCTGACCGGCCTCGACCCGCTCACCACGAAGCTCGCCGGCGCGGTCGTCGACTCCCGTCAGGCGGAGCAGATCGTCACGGCGCTCGGGCTGACGGTCGTGCCGGGCTGACGACGTCTGTCGGTCGTCTGCGCCAGACTCGTCGGGAGCAGCTGTCGATCCGGCCCGTCCCGGACCGTCATGGGGACGGGGTCGCGACCGCGGCCCGCAACGAGAGGAGACAGGCATGGCTGACTACACGGTGCTGATCGTCGGTGACGCCGACCGCTGGTGGACGTCGATGAGCCTGGCCGAGCGCAAGGACGGCTACGCGCAGTACACCCGCTTCAACGAGGCCCTCGCGGCAGGCGGCCACCAGATCCTTGGCGGCGGCGAGCTGACGCGGACCTCGGAGGCCAGGTCCATCCCGGCCGGCGGCGGACCGGTGACGCAGGGCCCCTACGCCGAG
The DNA here is from genome assembly GCA_964581125.1 of uncultured Ornithinimicrobium sp. Lineage (GTDB taxonomy): Bacteria > Actinomycetota > Actinomycetes > Actinomycetales > Dermatophilaceae > Ornithinicoccus. The sequence goes on along the minus strand of CAZONQ010000093.1, from coordinate 2,094 downwards.
ACGGCCGAGCAGGTCGGCGGCTACTACCAGGTCCGGACCGACGACCTGGACGGGCTGCTCGAGTGCTGCCAGATCATCGCGCGCACCGGCGACGGCGTCGAGGTCCGGCCCAACGTCGACCCCGCCGCGCGGCCGGCCTGAGGAGGAGCGCGTGAAGTACGTCATCCTGCTCATGGGCGACGGCGACGAGGTGCCCTGGGGCGAGCAGGACGCCCAGGAGCGGGACGCCACGATCGCCCGGTTCGAGGCCTTCGACGCCGCCTGCCGGGACGCCGCAGGGGTGCAGATCCTCGCGGGGGAGGCCCTCGCCGAGGGGGACGCCGCGACGACCGTGCGCCACCGCGGTGGTGAGCGGACCGTGACCGACGGCCCCTTCGCGGAAGCGGTGGAGGGGCTCGGCGGGTTCTACCTCGTCGAGGCACCGGACCTCGACGTGGTGCTGGAGCTCATCCGGTCGCTGCCCGCCTACGACATCCAGATCAGCCCGGTCGTCGACCCGGTCTAGCCGCGTGGACGTGCAGGACGAGCTCGCGCGGGTGGTGCGCGAGGAGTGGGGCCGCCTGGTCGCCCTGCTCCTCGCGCGCTTCCGCCGCCTGGACCTCGTCGAGGACGCCCTCGGCGACGCCGTCGAGGCCGCCGCGCGGCGCTGGCCGGCCGACGGCGTGCCCCAGCGGCCAGCGGCGTGGCTCCACACCGCCGCCCGGCGCCGGGTGCTCGACCGCCTGCGCGCCGAGGCGATGGCGACCAGACGGCATACCCTCCTGGCCACCGATCTCGACCGGCGAGGACCGGGCGCGGGGGAGCGCGCCGACCCCGGGGACCTCGTGGAGGACGACGTGCTGCGGCTGGTGCTCATGTGCACGCACCCGGCGCTCGCGCCGGAGGCGGCCAGCGCCCTCGCCCTGCGCCTCGTGCTCGGCGTCAGCACGCACGACGTCGCGCGCCTCTTCCTCGTCTCCGAGCCCACGATGGCCGCGCGGATTACGCGCGCGAAGAAGAAGATCGTCGCGGCGGGCATCCCGTTCGCCGTCCCCGGTGCCGACGTCCTGCCGGAGCGGCTCGCGACGGTGGCGCAGACGGCATACCTCGCCTTCACCGCCGGCTACGCACCCGGGAGCGGGCCCGACCTGCTGCGCGCCGACCTGGCGGGGGAGGCGCTGCGGCTGACGCGCACGGTGCGGGCGCTGCGCCCCGAGGACCCGACCCTCACCGCCCTGCTGGCGCTCGAGCTGCTCCAGCACTCGAGGCGCGAGGCGCGCGTCGGTGCCGACGGCCGGCTGGTGCTCCTCGCCGACCAGGACCGCGGCCGCTGGAAGCACGACGAGATCGCCGAGGCGCTGGCCCTCCTCCGCTCGCCCTGCCTCACCGGTCCGCTCCGCGTGCAGGCGGCCTCCTACCTGCTGCAGGCACGGATCGCGGCCGAGCACGCCACCGCCGCGCGGCACGAGAAGACGCGGTGGGACCGGATCGTCGCTCTCTACGACCTCGTGGTCAGCCTCGACGGCGGACCCGCGGCACGGCTGGCGCGCGCCGTCGCAGTCGCTGAGGACCAGGGACCGGAGGCCGGCCTGGCGGCGCTCGACGGCGTCGAGATGCCCGGCAGCCACCGGCTGCCCGGGGTGCGCGGCGAGCTGCTCGCCCGGGCCGGGCACCGTGACGCGGCCGCCCGAGACCTGGAGCAGGCGGTCGCGCTGTGCCGCAACGACACCGAGCGCGAGCACCTGCAGAGACGGCTGGGCGAGGTGCGGGCGGGGCGGCCATCAGCTCCCGGCGCCGCGGGGCGCTAACGTGGTCCCATGCCCGAGCCCGCCGCCCCGACGCTGAGCCGGGACGGCAGCGTCCACGTCACCGACGAGCGCATCAACACGATCTCCCACCTGCTGGGCGCCTGCCTCGCGGTCCTCGGCTCCGCCGTGCTCATGACGCGCGCGGGCGTGCAAGGCGACCCGTGGGCGATCGTGGGCCTCGCGGTCTACAGTTTCTCCCTCGTGCTGCTCTTCGTGTGCAGCACGCTGCACCACGGCATCGACGGCAGCCCGCGCCTCAACGAGGTCCTGCGCACGCTCGACTACACCTCGGTCTTCGCCCTCATCG
>CAZONQ010000092.1:0-10170 GCA_964581125.1 uncultured Ornithinimicrobium sp. | reverse complement strand
TGCCGGTGCCCTTGAACTCCTCGAAGATGACCTCGTCCATCTTGGAGCCGGTCTCGACCAGCGCCGTGGCCAGGATGGTCAGCGAGCCGCCGTCCTCGATGTTGCGGGCCGCGCCGAAGAAGCGCTTGGGCGGGTAGAGCGCCGCCGAGTCCACACCGCCGGAGAGGATCCGGCCGGACGCCGGGGCCGCCAGGTTGTAGGCGCGGCCGAGGCGGGTGATCGAGTCGAGCAGGACCACGACGTCGCCGCCGAGCTCCACGAGGCGCTTGGCGCGCTCGATCGCCAGCTCGGCGACCGTGGTGTGGTCGTCGGCCGGGCGGTCGAAGGTCGAGGAGATGACCTCGCCCTTGACCGCGCGCTCCATGTCGGTGACCTCCTCGGGACGCTCGTCCACGAGGACGACCATGAGGTGGCACTCCGGGTTGTTGGCGGTGATCGCGTTGGCGATCGCCTGGAGGATCAGCGTCTTGCCGGCCTTGGCCGGGGCGACGAGCAGGCCGCGCTGGCCCTTGCCGATCGGGGCCACCAGGTCGATGACCCGCGTGGTGAGGTTCTTCTGGTCGGTCTCCAGGCGCAGCCGCTCCTGCGGGTAGAGCGGGGTGAGCTTGCTGAACTCCGGGCGGCGGCGGGCCTCCTCGGCGGGGCGGCCGTTGACCGCGTCCAGGCGCACGAGGGCGCTGAACTTGCCGCGGTCGCGCTTGTGGCCGGTCGAGGAGACGGTGTGCTGGTTGTCCTGGCCCTCGGTCGGGGCCTTGATCGCGCCCTGCACGGCGTCGCCCTTGCGCAGGCCGTGCTTGCGCACCATGTTCATCGGGACGTAGACGTCCGTCGGGCCCGGCAGGTAGCCGGTGGTGCGGATGAAGGCGTAGTTGTCGAGCAGGTCGAGCACGCCGCCGACGGGCACAAGCACGTCCTCGTCGCTGTAGCTCTCGACGTCGTCGCGCTGCTGGCCGCCCTGGCCGCCCTGGCCGCCACGACCGCGCTTGCGGTCGCGCCCGCGCTGACGGTTGCGGCGGCGCCGACCGCCGCGGCCCTCGCCGTCCTCGTCGTCGTGCCCGCCCTGCTGGCCCTGCTGCTGGCCGCCCTGGCGCTGCTGCTGTTCCTCGCCCTGACGCTGCTGGTCACGGCCCTGCTGGTCACGGCCCTGCTGGCCCTGGCGCTGGTCGCCCTGCTGGCGCTGGCGCTGCTGGTCGCCCTGCTGGCGCTGCTGGTCCTGGCGCTGCTCGCCCTCGTCACCGCGGCCCTCCGCGGCGCGGGGGGCGCCGGCGTCGGAGCCCGCGCGGCGGGAGCGGCGGGAGCCGCTGCGCTGCTGGTCGCGCTCCGCCTCGGCGCGGTCGAGCGCGGCCTCGAGCGCGGCGGCGCCCTGCGGGCCGCCCTGGGCGCCCTCGGCGGGGCGCTCGACGCGCTCGGTGGTCTGCTGCCGGTCGGCACCCGGCTGCCGGTCCGCGGGCTTGTCCTGCGGCCGGTCGGCGGGCTTGTCCGCTTCCGCGGGCTTGTCCGCTGTCCGCGCGCCGTCGCTGGCGCTGGTGCGGGCCGCGGCCCCCCGGGCGGCTCCGGCGCCGCCGCGCTGCTCGCGGATGGCGGAGACCAGGTCGGCCTTGCGCATCTTGGCGTTGACGGTGATGCCCATGCTGGACGCGAGCTGCTGCAGCTCGGCCAGACGGAGCGTGCTGAGCGCACCGGTCTTGGTGGCTGCAGCCTCGGTGATGTCGGTCACGTAGTGTCCTTCCCCCTCCGCCGGACGAGTCCGGTGCACGGGGTCCTGGGGTGATGGGTCCAGCACGCTCGGACGGCGGCTGGACGGGAGGTGTTCCACGACCGGGAGACCGGCTCGGCGGTCAGGTGCTCGGAGGAGCGGACCGACGTCACACGGCGTCCCGGGATCCGTGGATGGTGATGCTCCGGAGCCGACCCACGGGGAGTCGCCCTTGCTCACGGAACACCCTCAACATAACACGCCCCCGCCCCAGGACCACACCGGCGGGCACCCGTCGCGGGCGTGTCGGCGCTCGTCACAGCGCCGGACCACGTCCTGCACCGCAGGCGACGCACCGCCCGACCTCGAGCAAGGGCGCCCGGAGCGCTCGCCCCTCAGAGCGAGCGGGCGGCGCGGACCAGGTCGCCCAGGACGGCCGAGGCCGTCTCGTCGCCGCCGGCGCCGGCGCCCTGGAGGCGCAGCGTGCCGGCGGACCTGGCCTCGACCACCACGACGTTGGTGCTCTCGCGCACCTGGGCCAGCGGGTCGTCCTGCGGCAGCGCGACCGGCTTGACGGAGACCTCGACGCGGTCGGCGCGCTCGGCCTGGCGGTCGGCGCGCCCGGCGGGGGCACGCCAGGCGGTGGCGACCAGCTTGATCACCGAGCCGTGCGCCGCAGCCTGCCGGAAGTCGTCGTCGGTGAGGCCCGTGATGCCCTGCCGCTGCACGTCCTCGAGGCGCACCGGCAGGCCCCACGCGGTGCGGGCCAGGATGACGATCTTGGCCGCGGCGTCCAGGCCCTCGAGGTCCTCGGTCGGGTCGGCCTCGAGGTAGCCGAGCTCGCCCGCCTGGCGCACCGCCTCCTCGAAGGGCACACCCCTGCGCGCGACGAGGTCGAGCACGTAGTTGGTCGAGCCGTTGACGACGCCGGAGATCGAGACGACCTCGTCGCCGGCGAGGCTCTCGCGGACCACCGACAGCACCGGCACCGCCGCCATCACCGCACCCTCGTAGTGCAGGGCCGCGCCGGCCTCGTCGGCGAGCGCGTGCAGCTCCGGCCCGTGCTGGGCCACGAGCTGCTTGTTGGCCGTGACGACGGGCACGCCGCGCCGCAGCGCCCGCCCGATGAGGGCCTGCGCCGGCTCGATGCCGCCCATGAGCTCCACGACGAGGTCGGCGCCGTCGACGAGCGCGTCCGCGTCGTCGGTGAGGAGCGCGGGGTCGATCCCGTCGCGCTCCTTCGTGGTGTCGCGGACCGCCACGCCGGCCAGCTCCAGCCGACGGCCGCAGCGCCGCTCCAGCAGCGCGGCCCGCTCCCCCACGAGGCGTGCCACGGACGAGCCGACGGTGCCGGCCCCCAGCAGGGCGACCTGCAGCGGTCGCGAGGACGCGGCGCTCACATGCGCTCCGGTGCCGAGACGCCGAGCAGGCCCAGACCGTTCTGCAGCACCTGGCGGGTGGCGTCGTTGAGCCAGAGCCGGGTGCGGTGCAGGTCGGTGATCTCCTCGTCGGCGGTCAGCGGGCGCACGCGGCACTCGTCGTACCACTTGTGGAAGTCGCCGGCGAGCTCCTCGAGGTAGCGCGCGACCCGGTGCGGCTCGCGCAGCTGGGCCGCCTGGGCCACCACGCGCGGGAAGTCGCCGAGGGTGGCCAGCAGGACGGCCTCCGTCTCGTGCTGCAGGAGCGCGGGGTCGAAGCCGTCCTCGGTCCGCACGCCGTCCTCGCGGGCCAGCCGCGCGACGTTGCAGGTGCGCGCGTGGGCGTACTGGACGTAGAAGACGGGGTTGTCGTTGGAGCGCTTGCGCAGCTCCTCCCCGTCCAGGTCCAACGGCGTGTCCGCCGGGAAGCGGGCGAGGGAGTAGCGGACCGGGTCGGTGCCGATCCAGTCGATGAGGTCGGCGAGGAAGACGGCGTTGCCGCGCCGCTTGCCCATCCGCTCGCCGCTGATGTTGATGAGCTGGCCGATGAGGATCTCGATGTTGGTGTCCGGGTCGTCGCCGGCGCAGGCGGCGATGGCCCGCAGCCGCCCGACGTAGCCGTGGTGGTCGGCCCCGAGCATGTAGATCTTCTCCGGGTAGCCCCGGTCCTTCTTGTCCAGGTAGTAGGCGGCGTCCGCGGCGAAGTAGGTCGGGCGGCCGTCGGCGCGCACGAGCACCCGGTCCTTGTCGTCGCCGAACTCGGTCGTGCGCAGCCAGACCGCGCCGTCCTGGTCGAAGACGTGGCCCTGCTCGCGCAGGCGCGCCACCGCGCTCTCCACCTTGCCCCCCTCGTGCAGGGTCGACTCCGGCATCCACACGTCGAACTCGACGTTGAAGGCGCGCAGCGTCGACCGGATCTGGTCGAGCATCCAGGCGTAGCCCAGCTCGCGGGTCACCGCCACCTGCTCGTCCTCGGGCAGCTCGAGCACGTCCGGGCGCTCGCGCAGCAGGCGCTCGGCGAGCTCGGTGACGTAGTCCCCCGGGTAGCCGCCCTCCGGGACCTGCCCGCCGGTGGCCCGGGCCAGGATCGACCGGGCGAACTTGCCCATCTGGGCGCCGTGGTCGTTGATGTAGTGCTCGGTCGTCACCTCGGCGCCGCTGGCGCGCAGCAGCCGGCCGAGCGCGTCGCCCAGGGCGGCCCACCGGGTGTGGCCGATGTGCGGCGGGCCGGTGGGGTTGGCGGAGACGAACTCGAGGTTGACCACGTGGCCGGCGAGCGTGTCGTTGGTGCCGTAGCGCTCGCCCTCCTCCACGATCGTCCGCGCCAGCTCGCCGGCCGACGCCGCGTCGAGGGTGATGTTGAGGAAGCCGGGACCGGCGACGTCGACCGCGGCCACCCCGGCCACCCGGCCCAGGCGCTCGGCGAGCTGATCGGCGAGCTGGCGCGGCGGCATACCCGCCCCCTTGGCCAGCTGCAGCGCGACGTTGCTCGACCAGTCCCCGTGCTCCCGGCTCTTCGGACGCTCCACCCGGACGCGCCCGCGGTCGGGCACCTGGACGGCCAGGCCGTCGGCGGCGGCCTCGGTCAGGACGGCGTGGATGGCGTCGGCAAGCTGCTCGGGAGTCACCCCGCCGAGTCTAGTGGCGCCGTCCACCTGCCCCTGACCCGCGACGTTGCAGGGCACACGGCCGCGACTGGTACAGTTTCTCGCCGTTGCCCCCGTAGCTCAGGGGATAGAGCACCGCCCTCCGGAGGCGGGAGCGCAGGTTCGAATCCTGCCGGGGGCGCAACGGGTTCCGCGGCCTGGCTGCGGCCCCTGCGCGCGCGGGCCTACCGTGGTGCCATGGCCGCCACCCGGACCCCCGTCACCCACTCCTTCGTCGGCGGCGCCGAGCTGCCCGCCGACGACACCTTCGACAACGTCGACCCCGCCGACGGCTCCGTGCTGGGCGGGATCGGACGGGGCGGGGAGCGCGAGGTCGACGCGGCGGTCGAGGCTGCCGGTGCCGCGCAGCGGGCCTGGGCGCGGACGACGCCCGAGGAGCGCAGCACCGTCCTCACCCGGCTGGCCGACCTCGTCGACCGGGACCGCGAGCACCTGGCCCGTCTCGAGTCGCAGGACACCGGCAAGCCGCTCGGCCAGGCCCGCACCGACGCGACGGTCTGCGCGCGCTACTTCCGCTTCTACGGCCACGTGATCGAGAGCTTCTACGGCTCGACGATCCCGCTCGGGCCGGACCTGCACGTCTACACCCGGCGGGAGCCCTACGGCGTCGTCGGCAGCGTCATCGCGTGGAACTACCCCATGCAGCTGCTCGCCCGCGCGGTCGCCGCGTCCACCGCGACCGGCAACAGCGTCGTGGTCAAGCCGGCCGACGAGACGCCGCGCACGGCGGTCGAGATCGCCCGGCTGGCCCTGGAGTCGGGGATGCCGGCCGGCGTCTTCAACGTCGTCACGGGTCTCGGCGCGGAGGCCGGGGCGGCCCTCGCCCGCCACCCCGGGGTCGCGCACCTGGGGTTCGTCGGGTCGGCGGCGACCGGGTCGTCGATCGCGCACGCCGCCGCCGACCGTCTCGTCCCCACCCTCCTCGAGCTCGGGGGCAAGTCCGCCCACGTCGTCTTCCCCGACGCCGACCTCGACCTCGTCGCCGGGTTCGTCACGCGCGGCATCCTCCAGAACGCCGGCCAGACCTGCTCGGCCGGCTCGCGGCTCGTCGTCCACGAGAGCGTGCACGACGAGCTCGTCGACAAGGTCGCCGCGCAGTTCCGCGCCGCCACGATCGGGCCGGGCCTGGAGGACCCCGACCTCGGTCCGCTCGTCTCGGCCAGGCAGCAGGACCGGGTCCGGGGGTATGTGGAGGGCGCCGGTTCCGGACACGTCGTCACCGGCGGCTCGGCCCCCGAGGACGAGCGGCTCTCGGCCGGGTCGTTCTGGCTGCCCACCCTCGTGGAGCGGGTCGACCCCTCCTCCGCGATCGCCCAGGAGGAGGTCTTCGGGCCGGTCCTGGTCACCCTGCCGTTCGACGACGAGGACGAGGCGGTCAGCCTCGCCAACGCCACCGACTACGGCCTGCTCGCCGCCGTGTGGACCCGCGACCTGTCGCGCGCGCACCGGGCGGCGGCCGAGCTGGAGGCCGGGCAGGTCTTCGTCAACACCTACGGCGCCGGCGGCGGGGTCGAGCTGCCCTTCGGCGGGTTCAAGCGGTCCGGCTACGGCCGGGAGAAGGGGATCGAGGCCCTCGACCACTTCACCCAGACCAAGACCGTCGTCATGCGGCTCGGCTGAGCGGCAGGCCGGCCGGACGGACACCCTCCCTCCGGCGGAGGCCGATCTCCGACCGAGGTCGGATGCGGACCGTCGGACCCGGCTGGTTGACTGACGGTCATGACCGACGTCGCCGCGCACGAGGGCACGGGGATCAGCGTCCGGGGGCTCACCAAGACCTTCGGCGACCTCCGTGCCGTCGACGACCTGACCTTCGACATCCGCCCCGGCCGGGTCACCGGCTTCCTCGGCCCCAACGGCGCCGGCAAGACCACCACCCTGCGCATGCTGCTCGGGCTGGTCCGGCCCACGGCCGGGGAGGCCCTCATCGGCGGCCACCGCTACGCCGACCTGCCGCGGCCGATGGGCGTCGTGGGCTCCGCGCTCGAGGCGACCGGCTTCCACCCCGGCCGCTCGGGGCGGGACCACCTGCGGGTGCTCGCCGCGACGCACGGCATACCCGACCGCCGGGTCGACGAGCTGCTCGAGCTGGTGGGCATCCCCGCCGCCGCGCGCAAGCGGGCGGGCGCCTACTCGATGGGGATGCGCCAGCGCCTCGGCCTGGCCGCCGGCCTCCTGGGCGACCCGGGGGTGCTGCTCCTCGACGAGCCGGCCAACGGCCTGGACCCGGAGGGCATCCGCTGGATGCGGGGCTTCCTGCGCCACCTCGCGCAGGACGAGGGGCGCACCGTCGTGGTGAGCAGCCACATGCTCTCCGAGGTGGAGCAGACCGTCGACGACGTGGTGATCATCGCCAACGGCCGCCTCGTGCGGCAGGGCACGATCGAGGAGCTGCACGGCGAGCAGTCGGCGCTGGTCCGCACGACCGACCCGGCCGCGCTCACCGCCGCGCTCGGCCGGGCCGGGCTCGCCGCCGGCCCCTCCCCCGAGCACGGGCCCGACGCGGTCCAGGTCCACGACGTGGGCGACCTGCGCCGGATCGGCGACGTCGCCCTCGCGGCGGGCCAACCGGTCCACGAGCTGCGCCTGCTGCGCACCGACCTGGAGCGGCTCTTCCTGCAGCTCACCGAGGCCCCCGAGCACCGCAACCGCAACCTGGCCTCCGCCGGCACCCCCCACGAGACCGAGGAGACCGCCCGATGACCCGCCTGGTCCGCTCCGAGCTGCTCAAGGTCTTCACCACCCGGACCGGGTGGGGCATGCCGCTCGCGCAGCTCCTCCTGGCCGCGCTCTTCGTCGGTATCACCGCGGTCTTCACGCTCTTCGTCGACGTGCCCGGCCCCACGGGGGGCGCGCCCGTCGGCGACGCCTTCAGCGACACGGTGCTGGCCCGCACGATCTACACCGGCGGGCTGCAGGTCGGCTACCTGCTCGCCCTCGTGCTCGGCATCCTGTCCATGGGCGGGGAGTACCGCCACAAGACCCTCACCGCCACCTTCCTGGCCGCGCCGCGCCGCGGTCGCGTGATCGCCGCCAAGGTCCTCGCGCTGGCGGTGGTCGTCGTCGTCAACGGGCTGGCGCACCTCGCGGGCGCCCTGGTGACCGGCGGGGTCCTGCTGGCCGTCGCCGACCGGCCCGTCCTGCCCGAGGCGGGCGAGCTCCTCTGGGTGCTGGTCCGGCTGCTGCTCGTCCTCGTCCTGTGGGGCCTCATCGGGCTCGGCCTCGGCGTGCTCATCCCCAACCAGATCGCCGCGCTCTTCGTCGGCGTCGCCTTCGCCTTCCTCGTCGAGCCGCTGCTCGGCGTCTTCGTCGGGATGGTCGACGCGCTGGCCGACGTGGCCCGCTTCTTCCCCAGCCAGGCCAGCCTGGCCACGCTCAGCATCTACGAGGGGATGGACGACGCGACGGTGCAGGGCCTGGGCGGCAACCCCGACCAGCTCACCTGGTGGGTCGCGGCCCTGGCGCTGCTCGGCTACGCCGCCGTCATGACGGTCGTCGGGTGGGTGCTGACGCTGCGCCGGGACGTGGGCTGACGCACCCTCGGCCAGGTCCGGTGACACGCCCCGTCACCGGGTGCCCCCGCGTCCCGTCCGGCGCGGCCGTTCGGGATAGGCTAGGGGTCGAGGTGCACTGGGCGTGCACCCGAGGCAGCCCCCGGATTCGAGAAGAGGCGCAAATTCCGTGGCCAACCCCCCGAGCAGCGACAAGACCCTCGAGGACTTCGGAGCCAACGAGTGGCTCGTCGAGGAGATGCGCGAGCGATTCGACCAGGACCCGGGGTCGGTGGACCCGTCCTGGCGCAGCTACTTCGAGGGAGGCGCGGGCGCCAACGGAGGCGCGCCGAGCACGGGTGCCCCGCGGGTCGCGGCCGCGCCCTCGCGCCAGCGGGTCGGGCAGGCCCCGCCGCGGCAGGCGGCGCCCGCCACGCCGCCCGCGCCCCCGGCGCCGAAGCAGCAGGCCCCCGCCAAGGAGACCCCGAAGCAGGAGACGCCGAAGCAGGCCCCCGCGAAGGAGGCCCCGAAGAAGGAGGCCCCGAAGAAGGAGGCCCCGACCCCGCGGGAGTCCCCTGCCCCGAAGAAGACGGGCCCGCAGGCCGACGGCTCGATGACGCCGCTGCGCGGCGCCGTGGCCCGCGTGGTCACCAACATGGAGTCCAGCCTCGAGGTGCCGACCGCCACGAGCGCCCGCAACCTGCCGGCCAAGCTGCTCATCGACAACCGCATCGTCATCAACAACCACCTGCGCCGCGCCCGCGGCGGCAAGGTGTCGTTCACGCACATCATCGGCTACGCGATGGTCAAGGCCCTCAAGGCCATGCCGGAGATGAACAACGGCTTCACGACCGTCGACGGCAAGCCGGTCCTGATCGAGCCGGCCCACATCAACCTGGGCCTGGCGATCGACGTGCCCAAGCCGGACGGCAGCCGGCAGCTCCTCGTGCCCAACATCAAGAGCGCCGAGGACATGACCTTCTACGAGTTCTGGTCGGCCTACGAGAAGATCGTCCGCAAGGCCCGCGACGGCAAGCTGACCGTCGACGACTTCACCGGCACGACGATCTCGCTGACCAACCCCGGCGGCATCGGGACGCTGCACTCGGTGCCGCGGCTGATGAAGGGGCAGGGCACCATCATCGGCGTCGGCGCCCTGGACTACCCCGCCGAGTGGCAGGGCGCCGCGGTCGAGCGGATCACCGCGGCCGGCGTGAGCAAGATCCTCACGCTGACCTCGACCTACGACCACCGGATCATCCAGGGCGCCCAGTCCGGCGAGTTCCTGCGCCGGATCCACCAGCTGCTCCTGGGCGAGGACGGCTTCTACGACGAGATCTTCACCTCGCTGCGGATCCCCTACGTGCCGATCCGCTGGGCGCCGGACATCGCGGCGACCCACGACGACGACATCTCCAAGGCGAGCCGCATCCAGCAGCTCATCCACTCCTACCGCACGCGCGGCCACCTGATGGCCGACATCGACCCGCTGGAGTACGCGCAGCGCAGCCACCCAGACCTGGAGATCGAGAACCACGGCCTGACGCTGTGGGACCTGGACCGCGAGGTGCCCACCGGCGGTTTCGGCGGCAAGCCGCGGATGACCCTGCGCAACATCCTGGGCGTGCTCCGCGACTCCTACTGCCGCACCACCGGCGTGGAGTACATGCACATCCAGGACCCCGAGGAGCGCGCCTGGTTCCAGGAGAAGCTCGAGGTCAAGTACGACAAGCCGGCCCCGGCCGAGCAGCTGCGGATCCTGCGGCGGCTCAACGCGGCGGAGGCCTTCGAGACCTTCCTGCAGACCAAGTTCATCGGGCAGAAGCGGTTCTCCCTCGAGGGTGGCGAGGCCGTCATCGCGCTGCTCGACAAGGTGCTCTCGCGCGCCGCCGAGGACG
>CAZONQ010000091.1:0-10233 GCA_964581125.1 uncultured Ornithinimicrobium sp. | reverse complement strand
GGCCGCTGCGAGGCGTGCTCCGGCGACGGCACGCTCAAGATCGAGATGAACTTCCTGCCCGACGTCTACGTCCCCTGCGAGGTCTGCCACGGGGCGCGCTACAACCGCGAGACGCTCGAGGTGCGCTTCAAGGGCCGGACGATCGCCGAGGTGCTCGACATGCCGATCGAGGAGGCCGCCGAGTTCTTCGCCGCGGTGCCGGTCATCAGCCGCCACCTCACGACGCTCGTGCAGGTCGGGCTCGGCTACGTCCGGCTCGGGCAGCCGGCGACGACCCTCTCCGGCGGCGAGGCCCAGCGGGTCAAGCTGGCCGCCGAGCTGCAGAAGCGCTCCACCGGCCGGACGATCTACGTCCTGGACGAGCCGACCACCGGGCTGCACTTCGAGGACATCCGACGGCTCCTCGGCGTGCTCCAGGGCCTGGCGGACAAGGGCAACACGGTCCTCGTCATCGAGCACAACCTCGACGTGATCAAGAGCGCCGACTGGGTCGTCGACCTGGGGCCGGAGGGCGGCGTCGGGGGAGGTACGGTCGTGGTCCAGGGCACCCCCGAGCAGGTGGCGGCCCACCCGACCAGCCACACCGGACGGTTCCTGGCGCCCGTCCTGGGCCTCGGGCCCGGGGCCGCCGACACCACGACCCGGCGCACGAGCGCCTGAGGAGGAGACCCGATGACCCAGCCGTCCACGCGTCCCGGCGGGGACGCCTGCTGCGCCTCGCGCCGGCAGGTCCTGCAGGGTGCCGGCGCGGTCGCCGTCACCACCGCCTCGGCGGGGCTGCTGTCCGCGTGCGGCGGCGGGTCCTCGCCCTCGGCGGCCTCGACCGCGGCCGACGGGGCCGTCGTCGTCCCCGCCGCGGACACGGCGGTGGGCGCCTCGACCTACTACTCCGACGCCAAGGTGATCGTCAGCCAGCCCCAGGAGGGCACCTTCGTCGCCTTCGACTCCACCTGCCCGCACTCCGGCTGCCGGGTGTCGGACACCGACGACGACGGGGTCCTGCTCTGCCCGTGCCACGGGAGCCGCTTCGACCCCGCCACCGGGGACGTCGTCGAGGGACCGGCGACCACCGGCCTGACCGTCCTGCAGGTCGCCGCCGAGGGCGGTGACCTGACGATCCGTGGCTGACCCGGCCAGCTACCGCCCCCGACCCGGCGAGATCCCGGCCGAGCCGGGCGTCTACCGCTTCCGCGACCGGCACGGCCGCGTCATCTACGTCGGCAAGGCGCGCTCCCTGCGCTCGCGGCTGTCCTCCTACTTCCAGGACCCGGCCGCGCTGCACCCGCGCACCCGGCAGATGGTGACGACCGGGGCGAGCGTGGACTGGACGGTCGTGCGCAACGAGGTCGAGGCGCTGCAGCTCGAGTACTCCTGGATCAAGGAGTTCGACCCGCGCTTCAACGTCAAGTACCGCGACGACAAGTCCTACCCCTACCTGGCCGTCACCATGGGGGAGGAGATCCCGCGCGCCCAGGTCATGCGCGGGGCCAAGCGACCCGGCACCCGCTACTTCGGCCCCTACACCCACGCCTGGGCGATCCGCGAGACGCTCGACACCCTGCTGCGGGTCTTCCCGGTGCGCACCTGCTCCAAGGGCGTGCTGCGGCGGGCGCAGCAGTCGGGCCGGCCGTGCCTGCTCGGCCACATCGGCAAGTGCGCGGCCCCCTGCGTGGGGTGGATCAGCACCGAGGACCACCGGGCGCTGGCCGAGGACTTCTGCGACTTCATGGCCGGTGACCACGCGCGCTTCGTCCGGCAGCTCGAGCAGGACATGAGGGCCGCCTCGGCGGAGCTCGACTTCGAGACCGCGGCCCGCTTGCGGGACGACGTCGCGGCGCTGAGGCGCGCGCTCGAGCGCTCCGCCGTGGTCCTCAAGGACGACACGGACGCCGACGTCTACGCCCTCGCCGACGACGAGCTCGAGGTGGCGGTGCAGGTCTTCCACGTCCGCGGCGGCCGCATCCGCGGCCAGCGCGGGTGGGTCAGCGAGAAGGGGGCCGAGGACCTGGCGTCGGTCGTCGAGCACCTGCTCCAGCAGGTCTACGGCGCCGGTGAGGGTGACGACGTCCCCCGCGAGGTGCTGGTGCCGGTGCTGCCGTCCGGCCACGAGGAGCTGCAGGAGTGGCTCGGCGGGCTGCGCGGCTCGCGGGTGCGGGTCCGCGTCCCCCAGCGCGGCGACAAGCGCACCCTCATGCAGACGGTCGCCCGCAACGCCGAGCAGGCGCTCGCCCGGCACAAGGTGGCCCGCTCGGGCGACCTCACCCTGCGCTCGCAGGCGCTGCAGGAGCTCCAGGACGCGCTGGGCCTGGACGAGGCACCGCTGCGCATCGAGTCCTTCGACATCAGCCACGTCCAGGGCAGCGACGTGGTCGGGTCGATGGTGGTCTTCGAGGACGGTCTGGCCCGCAAGTCGGAGTACCGCCGCTACGTCGTGAGGGAGGGCACCGGCGACGACACGGCGGCGATGAACGAGGTGCTCACGCGGCGGTTCCGGCACCTGCTGAGGTCCGGACCGGCCGACGGCCCCGCCGACGACGGCACGACCGGCGGCGACGGCACGACCGGCGGCGACGAGGAGGGCCGGTCCAGCTTCCGCTACCCGCCCAACCTCGTCGTCGTGGACGGCGGTCTGCCGCAGGTCAACGCCGCCCAGGCCGCGCTGAGCGAGGTGGGGGTCGCCGACGTCACCGTCGTCGGTCTGGCCAAGCGGCTGGAGGAGGTCTGGGTGCCCGGCGACCCCTACCCGGTCGTCCTGCCGAGGACGAGCGAGGGGCTCTACCTGCTGCAGCGGGTGCGGGACGAGGCGCACCGCTTCGCCAACACCTTCCACCGGCAGCGCCGCTCGCGGTCGATGACCGCGAGCCAGCTCGACGGCATACCCGGTCTGGGCACGGCGCGGCAGCAGGCGCTGCTCGCACGCTTCGGGTCCGTCAAGGCGCTGCGCCGCGCGAGCGCCGAGGAGCTGCAGGAGGTGCCGGGCATCGGTCCGACGGTCGCGGCGGCCGTCGTCCGGCGGCTGCAGGGCGTCGAGGAGGGCGTGGCGGTTAACCTGAGTACCGGCGAGGTCCTGGACTGAGCCGCCCCGACCCCGACGACAGGTGGAGCCGACCGTGACCCCCGTGGAGCGCACCGCAGAGCCGTCAACGACGACCACGTCCGAGCCCGTGCGCCGGCAGGACGTGGTGATCCTCACCGGCATGTCCGGAGCCGGGCGCACCACCGCCGGGGACGTGCTCGAGGACCGCGGCTGGTACGTCGTGGACAACCTGCCGCCCTCGATGATCGTCGGGCTCATGGAGGTCACCGCCGACGACCCGCAGCGGCAGCGGGTGGCCGCGGTCGTCGACGTGCGCAGCCGCGACTTCACGACCGAGCTGTCCGGCGCGCTCAAGGCGCTCAACGAGCTCGGCTGGCGCCCTCAGGTGGTCTTCGTCGACGCCTCCGACGAGGCGCTGGTCCGCCGCTTCGACGCGGTCCGTCGCCCGCACCCCCTCCAGGGAGACGGCCTGCTGCTCGACGGCATCCGGCGGGAGCGGCGGATGCTGGCTGACCTGCGCTCCAACGCCGACGTGGTCGTCGACACGAGCAACTACAACGTCCACCAGCTGAGCGCCAAGATCGACTCCCTCCTGGAGTCCGGCGTGCGCGTGCGGCTGCGGCTGGCGGTGATGTCCTTCGGGTTCAAGTACGGCATCCCCCTCGACGCCGATGTCGTGCTCGACCTGAGGTTCCTGCCCAACCCCTACTGGAACCCCGAGATGCGGCCCTACACCGGCAAGGACGCGGTTGTGCGCGAGTTCGTGCTCGGCCAGGAGCTGGCCGGCAGCTACCTCGACCACGTCGAGCGGATGCTGCGCACCGCGGTGGCGGGGTACCTCGCCGAGGGGCGCCGCTACGTGACGGTCGCGGTCGGCTGCACCGGCGGCAAGCACCGCTCCGTCGCGATCGCCGAGGACCTGGCGCTGCGCCTGGGCGACCTCACCGACGACGGCGTCCAGCTGACCACCTTCCACCGCGACCTGGGGCGCGAGTGACGCCGCCGCGCGTCGTCGCCCTCGGGGGAGGGCACGGGCTCTCGGCCACGCTGCAGGCGCTGCGCCACACGACGGAGGCGATCACGGCGGTGGTCACGGTCGCCGACGACGGCGGCTCCAGCGGCCGCCTCCGCGAGCAGTTCGACATCCTCCCGCCCGGCGACCTGCGGATGGCGCTCGCGGCGCTGTGCGAGGACACCAGCTGGGGCCACCAGTGGTCGGCGGTCCTGCAGCACCGGTTCCGCGGCCACGGGGAGCTCGGGGGCCACGCCCTGGGCAACCTGCTCATCACCGCCCTGTGGGACCTCATACCCGACCAGCAGGTCCGCGGTCTGGACCTGGTGGGCCGGCTGCTCAACACGCGGGGGAGGGTGCTGCCGATGTCGCTGGTCCCGCTCGACATCGAGGCGTCGGTCGTCGTCCCCGACGACATGGGCTACCCCACCGAGATCACCGTGCGCGGCCAGTCCCGCGTCGCGCGGCACCCCGGCAAGGTCGAGACGGTCCGGCTGCTCCCCGAGGCCCCGCCCGCGACGCCGGAGGCGGTGGAGTCGATCAAGCTCGCGGACTTCGTGGTGCTGGGCCCGGGCTCGTGGTTCACCTCCGTCATGCCGCACCTGCTCGTGCCGGAGCTGCTCGGCGCGCTGCGCGACACCCCGGCGCACCGGGTGCTCACGCTCAACGTGAGCCTCACGGACGACGAGGCGAGCGGCTACACCGTGGCCGACCACGTGCACGCGATCGCCAAGCACGCCCCCGGCCTGACCTTCGACCACGTCGTCGCCGACCCCCAGGTGGTGCGCACCGAGGCCGAGCGCTCGGCCCTCGACGCCGCCGTCGACAGGCTCGGCGCCGAGCTCGTGGTGACGACCGTGGCCAAGATGGGTCGGCCGGGCGTGCACGACACCCTGCGGCTGGCCGCGGCCTTCCGCGACATCATGACGGCGGCCGCGTGAGGGCCGGTCCGACCGCCGGACCGGGTACCCTGCGGGTCGGGGCGAGTCAGCAGCCCGGGCACGCACCGACCCAGCCCGGGCGCACGAGGAGGTCGACGGCAGTGGCGATGACCGCGAAGGTCAAGGACGAGCTGAGCAGGCTCCCGGTGACCCGGACCTGCTGCCGCAAGGCCGAGGTCTCCACGATGCTCCGCTTCGCCGGCGGGCTGCACATCGTCGGCGGCCGCATCGTGATCGAGGCCGAGCTCGACGCCGCGCAGAGCGCCCGGCGGCTGCGTGCGTTCATGGCCGAGGTCTACGGCAGCAGCAGCGAGCTGATGATCCTCAAGCCCGGCGGGCTGCGCAAGCACACGAGGTATGTCGTGCGCGCCACCTCCGACGGGGAGTCGCTCGCCCGGCAGACCGGCCTCATCGACCAGCGCGGGCGCCCCGTGCGCGGGCTGCCGCCCCGGGTGGTCGGCGCCAGCACGTGCGACGCCGAGGCCGCCTGGCGCGGCGCCTTCCTCGCGCACGGCTCCATCACCGAGCCGGGGCGCTCCACGTCGCTGGAGGTGACCTGCCCCGGTCCCGAGGCCGCCCTGGCCCTCGTCGGCGCCGCACGGCGGCTGGGCATCCAGGCCAAGGCCCGCGAGGTGCGCGGCGTGGACCGCGTCGTGATCCGCGACGGCGACGCCATCGGCGCCATGCTCACCCGGCTCGGCGCGCACGACGCGGTGCTGGCCTGGGAGGAGCGCCGGATGCGCCGGGAGGTGCGCGCGACCGCCAACCGCCTGGCCAACTTCGACGACGCCAACCTGCGGCGGTCCGCCCGGGCCGCGGTCGCCGCGGGCGCCCGCGTGGAGCGGGCGCTGGAGATCCTCGCCGACGAGATCCCCGACCACCTCCGCGTGGCCGGGGAGCTGCGGCTGCGGCACAAGCAGGCCAGCCTCGAGGAGCTCGGCCAGCTCGCCGACCCGCCGATGACCAAGGACGCCGTCGCGGGGCGGATCCGCCGGCTGCTGGCCATGGCGGACAAGCGCGCCGAGGAGCTCGGGGTGGACGGCACCGAGGCCAACCTCACGCCCGAGATGCTCGAGGACTGAGCGACCGCCGTCGCGGGTCGCCACCCTAGGTTCGCCCGGCCCGGGACGGGCCGATAGGTTGGGACCCGACGAGGTCCACCACCACGGTGCGCCACCGGCGCACCCCACCCACGAGGGAAGGTTGTTCCATGACCGTTCGCGTAGGCATCAACGGATTCGGTCGCATCGGCCGCAACTTCATGCGGGCCGTGCTGGCCTCCGGCGCCGACATCGAGGTCGTGGGGGTGAACGACCTGACGGACAACGAGACGCTGGCCCACCTGCTCAAGTACGACTCGATCCTCGGCCGCCTCGACGCCGAGGTGACGGCGACCGAGGACGACATCACGGTCGACGGCAGGGCCATCCGCGCGTTCGCCGAGAAGGACCCGGCCGCGCTGCCCTGGGGCGAGCTCGGTGCCGACGTGGTCGTCGAGTCCACCGGCATCTTCACCGACGCCACCAAGGCCAAGGCGCACCTGGACGCCGGCGCCAAGAAGGTCGTCATCTCCGCCCCGGCCAAGAACGAGGACGTCACCATCGTCCTCGGCGTCAACGAGGGCGACTACGACCCGGCCGCGCACACGATCATCTCCAACGCGTCCTGCACCACCAACTGCCTGGCGCCGATGGCCAAGGTCCTCCACGACGAGTTCGAGATCGTCCGAGGCCTGATGACGACCATCCACGCCTACACCGCCGACCAGAACCTCCAGGACGGCCCCCACAAGGACCTCCGCCGCGCCCGCGCCGCGGCCCTCAACATCGTGCCGACCAAGACCGGCGCAGCCAAGGCCGTCGAGCTCGTCATGCCCGAGCTCAAGGGCCGCTTCGACGGCTACGCCCTGCGCGTGCCCGTCCCCACCGGCTCCGCCACCGACCTCACCTTCGAGGCCGGGCGCGAGGTCACCGTGGAGGAGGTCAACGCCGCGATGAAGAAGGCCGCGGAGGGCCCCCTCAAGGGCATCCTCGCCTACACCGAGGACCCGATCGTCTCCAAGGACATCGAGACCGACCCGCACTCGTGCATCTTCGACGCCGGCCTGACCAAGGTCATCGGCAACCAGGTCAAGGTCGTCGGCTGGTACGACAACGAGTGGGGCTACTCCAACCGCCTCGTCGACATCGTCGCGATGGTCGGCGGCAAGCTCTGAGCCCGATGCGCACCATCGAGCAGCTCGCCGACGAGCTCGGCGGCCTCGCCGGCCGGACCGTGCTGGTCCGCAGCGACCTCAACGTGCCGCTGGACGGCACCACGATCACCGACGACGGCCGGGTGCGCGCCTCGGTGCCGACGATCCGCGAGCTGGCCGGCGCCGGCGCGCGGGTCGTGGTCTGCGCGCACCTCGGCCGGCCCAAGGGCAGACCGGACCCGGCCTACTCGCTGGAGCCGGTCGCCCGGCGCCTGGGGGAGCTCCTCGGACGGCCCGTCGACTTCGTCGGGCAGACCGTCGGGCCGGAGGCCGAGGCCGCCGTCGCGGCGCTGGCCGACGGGGAGGTGCTGGTCCTCGAGAACCTGCGCTTCAACGAGGGCGAGACCGCCAAGACCGACGAGGCACGGGCCGACTTCGCCCGTCAGCTCGCCGGCCTGGCCGACGCCTTCGTCTCCGACGGCTTCGGCGTCGTCCACCGCGCCCAGGCCTCCGTCTACGACGTGCCCCGCCTCCTGCCGCACGCGGCGGGCGGGCTGGTGCTCGCCGAGGTCGAGGTCATGCGCCAGCTGCGGGAGGACCCGCGGCGCCCCTACGCCGTCGTGCTCGGCGGCGCGAAGGTGAGCGACAAGCTCGGCGTCATCGAGTCCCTCCTCGCGGTGGCCGACCGGCTGCTCGTCGGCGGCGGCATGGTCTTCACCTTCCTCAAGGCCCAGGGCCACGAGGTGGGCACCAGCCTGCTCGAGGCCGACCAGGTGGACACCGTCCGCGGCTACCTCGAGACCGCCGCCGAGCGGGACGTCGAGATCGTGCTGCCGACGGACGTCGTGGTGGCCGAGGCCTTCTCGGCCGAGGCGCGCCACGAGGTGGTGCCGGCGGACTCCATACCCGCCGACATGATGGGCCTGGACATCGGACCGGCCTCCGAGGAGCTGTTCGCCGCCCGGCTCGCCGACGCACGCACGGTCTTCTGGAACGGCCCGATGGGCGCGTTCGAGATGGAGCCCTTCGCCAGCGGAACCCGGGCCGTGGCCAGGGCGCTGGTGGAGCGGACCAAGGACGGCGCGACGACCGTCGTCGGCGGCGGCGACAGCGCCGCGGCCGTCCGCGAGTTCGGCTACGACGAGGACGACTTCGGGCACATCTCCACCGGTGGTGGGGCGAGCCTGGAATACCTGGAGGGCAAGGAGCTGCCCGGTCTCACGGTGCTGGAGGACTGATGGCTGCCACGACACGCACCCCGCTGATGGCGGGCAACTGGAAGATGAACCTGGACCACCTCCAGGCCACCCACCTGGTCCAGAAGCTGGACTGGACGCTGCGGGACGCGCGGCACGACTTCGACGCCGTCGAGGTGGCCGTGCTGCCGCCGTTCACCGACCTGCGCTCGGTGCAGACCCTCGTCCAGGGCGACGACCTCCGGATCGCCTACGGCGGGCAGGACCTCTCCCAGCACGACGAGGGGGCCTACACCGGCGAGGTGTCCGGCGCCTTCCTGGCCAAGCTGGGCTGCCGCTACGCCGTCGTCGGGCACAGCGAGCGCCGTCAGCACCACGCCGAGGACGACCAGGTCGTCGCGGCGAAGGTGCGTGCCGCGCTGCGCCACGACCTCACCCCGCTGCTCTGCGTGGGGGAGCCCCTCGAGGTGCGGCAGGCCGGCGGGCACGTCGAGCACGTCGTCACGCAGCTGCGGGCGGCGCTCGAGGGTCTGGAGCCCGACCAGGTGGCCCGGGTCGTCGTCGCCTACGAGCCCGTATGGGCGATCGGCACCGGGGAGGTCGCCACGCCCCAGGACGCCCAGGAGGTCTGCGCGGCCGTCCGCGAGGCGGTGCGCGAGCTGGCCGGCGACGACGTGGCCGACGGGCTGCGCGTGCTCTACGGCGGCTCGGTCAAGCCGGGCAACGTCGCGGAGATCATGGCCGGGGAGGACGTCGACGGCGCCCTCGTGGGCGGCGCGTCGTTGTCGGTCGACGACTTCGCGGCGATCTGCCGCTACCAGCACCACCACGGCGGCGGGGCGGCCTGACCCGTCCTCGACCCAGGTCCGGCGCCCGCGCTTTCGGCGCGGGCGCCGGGCTGGGTTAGGCTGTCACTCGCCGTGCGGCTCCGCAGCCGCCCCTGGCGACATCGATCTACCGATCCCGACGACGAGGTGTGTCCCGCGTGGAGTACGTGCGCTGGTTCTTGAACTCCCTGCTGGTGATCACCAGCATCTTCCTGGTGCTCCTCATCCTCATGCACAAGGGCAAGGGCGGCGGCATGTCGGACATGTTCGGCGGGGGCATGAGCAGCAGCCTCGGCGGGTCCTCGATCGCGGAGCGCAACCTCAACCGCATCACCGTGGCCGTCGCCATCATCTGGACGGCCGTCATCGTCGGCCTGGGGCTGCTCATCCGCTTCGCCTGACCGCGGGCGGGCGTGGCCACGGCGTGGCCCCTGGTCAACGTCGCAGGTCAGGCGTTAGGCTTCGCTCCTGAGCCGTCGCTGCCTCCGACCGTGCGGGCGCAGCCGGCACCGGCGCACGAAAGAGGTCCTGGGCATGGTCGGCACCAACGCGATCCGCGGCAGCAAGGTGGGCTCCGGCCCGGTCGGCGAGAGCGAGCGGGGGCAGGCCGCCCCGCGCGTCGTGGTCAGCTACTGGTGCGCCAACGGCCACGAGACCCGGCCGAGCTTCGCCGAGGACGACGAGATCGAGATCCCGACGACGTGGGACTGCCCGCGGTGCGGCATGCCGGCCGGGACCGACCCCGACGACCCGCCCGAGGCGGCGCGCATCGAGCCCTACAAGACCCACCTGGCCTACGTGAAGGAGCGGCGCACCGACCGTGACGGCGCCGCCCTCCTCGACGAGGCGCTGCAGGCCCTGCGCGAGCGCCGCGGCACCGCCGACGGTCGGTAGGGCCCCTCGTCGCCGTCGCCGTCGGAGCTGACGCCTGCCGGCGCTAGCTCCCACGACGAGCACGGAGCGTGTCCGTCGGGTCTGTCGGTGGTGGCTTCTAGGTTGGGGGTATGAGGAAGCACGGCTGGGGTG
>CAZONQ010000090.1:0-10716 GCA_964581125.1 uncultured Ornithinimicrobium sp. | reverse complement strand
AGCGCGGCGGCATCATCCGGCACGGCGCCAAGATGGTCTCGGCGGTGTCCGAGGCCACCGTGCCGCAGCTGTGCGTCGTCGTGCGCAAGGCCTACGGCGCCGGCCTCTACGCCATGGGCGGTCCGGGCTTCGGGCCGGAGGCGACCATCGCGCTGCCGACCGCGCGGATCGCGGTCATGGGGCCGGAGGCGGCCGTCAACGCGGTCTTCGCCAACAAGATCGCCGAGATCGCCGACCCCCAGGAGCAGGCGGACTTCGTCGAGGAGCGCCGGGCCGAGTACCTGCAGGACGTCGACCTCGAGCGGCTCGCCGCCGACCTCGTCATCGACGCCGTCGTCGAGCCCGAGGACCTGCGCGAGGAGGTCGTCCGCCGGTTCCGCTACGCCGCGCGCCGCGACCGGCACTTCTCCACCAGGCACCGGGCGATCCCGCCGGTCTGACGGGGCGTGCGGCCGCCGGATCTGCACCGACTGGATTTCTTGTCAAGAATATTCTATAATTGATAGAAATCGTGCCGGGCGTGGAAAGGGTTTGTCGGTGCAGTTCTCCAAGGGTCAGGTCGTCGTCCATCCGCAGCACGGACCGGCCACGGTCGGCAGGGTGTCGACCCGGACCGTCGGCGGCGAGCGCAGGACCTACCTCTTCCTCACGGTGCGCGCCGACGGCATGGAGGTCGCGCTCCCGGTCGACCTCGCGGACGAGATCGGGGTCCGGCCGGTCGTCGGACCGGCCGAGGTCCGGGAGATCTTCGACCTGCTCGTGGGCGAGGGGGAGCCCTACGACAGCGTCTGGTCGCGCCGGTTCAAGAGCTACACCGAGCGGCTGCGCAGCGGTGACCTGCGCACCCTGGCCGGGCTCGTCCGTGACATCGCCCGTCGCGACGAGGAGAAGAAGGTCTCCTACGGCGAGGCCAACATCCTGCGCGAGGCGACGGCCGTCTTCACGGCCGAGCTGGCGATCGCCCTGGGGACGAGCCGGGAGCGGGTCGAGCAGCTGGTGACCGCCGCCGTCCTCGAGCGCGCGCTGCCCGACCTGTCCGGCCCGGACCTCGCCCTGGCGAGCTGAGGCGGGACGGGCCGGCAGGGGCTAACGAGCGGGTCGCCGCCGCCGGGCCACCGCCCGGAGCAGGTGCGGCAGCCCCACCTGGCGGGCCACGTGCCGCAGCGGCGTGGCCAGGGCCGAGCCGACCACGACCCCGAGCGCGATGGCGGTGACGACCACCACCACGTCGACCACGGCCAGCGCGGCCGCGTCGGGACCGAGCTCCAGCTGGGTCAGCGACACCAGCCCCAGGGAGCCGGGCACCAGGAGCCAGAAGCTGGGCAGGAAGGCCACCATGCGGGGCAGCTGGGGCCGGACGTACTCGACGACGGTCGAGCCCAGCGCCGCGACCACGGCACCGACGAAGGCGCCGGCCCAGCGGGACTCGACCGCGGCGAAGGTCAGCGCCTGCGCCAGGTAGGTGGCGAGCACGGTGAGCAGCAGCCACGGCGCCTGGCGCACCGGCACCGACTCCATGAGGGTCATGGCCGTCGTGATGACCGCGATGCCGACCAGCGGCGCCCACCAGCCCAGCCCCACCGGCCGCTCCACGTCGAGCAGCTCGGCCGGGTGACCGGCCACGGCCAGCGCGGCGCCCACGCCGAGGACGAAGAGGAGCAGCTGGGTCAGCCCGAAGGCGAGCCGTGAGCTCCCGGCGACCATCGCCCCCGCCGCCAGCTCGGTGAGCCCGGTGACGATGAGCGCCCCGGGCAGCAGCACCGCGATCGGGGCGACGAGGGTCCACAGCGGCGCGTCCAGCCAGCCGAGGCCGGCCGCGAGGAACGCCAGCAGCGCCACCGTGAACGCCGCCAGGAAGGGGGCGAGCGTCCGCAGCTCGCGGCTGCGCGCCCCGAGCAGCACGAAGAGCGGGGTGAGCGGCGCGACGAGGAGGGTGAAGACCAGCGACGCGAGAGCCGGAGCCAGGATCAGCCCGATGCCGACGCCGGTGAGCATCCCGCCGACCACGAGCCCGGCGGTGCGGTAGCGGTGCGGCTGGCGGCGCAGCCGGCCCAGCCGGGAGAGTCCCTCGTCGGCGGGCATCCGCCCGGAGCGCAGCCCGGCCTGGAGGGCGAGCACGTCGGCCAGCTGGTCCAGCCGCAGGCCGCCGTCCACCTGCTCGAAGGTGGACGGCTCCCCGGACCGCAGCGCCACCATGACGCCGGTGGGGGAGCAGGCCAGCTGCGGCCGGGGGTGCCCGAGGGTCCAGGCGACCTCGCGGACGTCGTCCTCGACCTCGTGCACCGGCATGCCGCCGGCCAGCAGCCCGGCGCCGAGCCAGGCCAGCAGCTGCCGGTCGCGGTCGTCGCTCATCGCAGGTGGTCGGCCCACCAGTCGAGGATGTGCTCGAAGCGCTGGACCCGGTGCCGCGGCTGGCCGCTGCGGGACAGCTCGTGCCCCTCGCCGGGGAAGACCAGCAGCTTCGTGGGCACGCCGTTGCGCCGCAGCCGGGCGTAGAGCCGCTGCCCCTGCTCGAGCGGGCAGCGGAAGTCGCGCTCGGAGTGGATGACGAGCGTCGGCGTCGTGATGGTGTCGGCCCAGGTCAGCGGCGACTGGTCGTGCGCGTGCTCGCCGACGTACTCGTCGCCGAAGAACCACCCGATGTCCGAGGTGCCGGCGAAGGAGTCCCAGGCGTTGACCGCCCGCTCGCTGATCGCGGCGGTGAAGCGGTCGGTGTGGGCGACCAGCCAGGTGGTCATCAGCCCGCCGTAGGACCCGCCCTGCACCCCGACCCGCGTGCCGTCCAGCCCGGGCAGCGTCAGCGCGTGGTCCAGCAGCGCGGTCAGGTCGGCCACGTCGACGGTGCCGATGGCCTCCTTGACCGCCCGCCCGTGGGCCGCGCCGTAGCCGGACCCGCCGCGCGGGTTGCCCATCACCACGGCGTAGCCGGCGCCGGCGAGCACCTGCGCCTCGTCGAAGAGGTTGCCGGAGTACTGCGTGTAGGGGCCGCCGTGGATCATCAGCACGACCGGGTGACCGGCCCTGCGCCGCGGCCTGGTCGTCGGCCGGAAGAGCCAGCCGTGCACGGCATACCCGTCCGCGGCGGTGGTCTCCAGCTCCTCGGGCTCGACCGGGGCGGCCGTGCCGGTGAGGTGCCTGGCGAAGTCGCTCACCTGCTCCAGCCGCTCGCCCACGCGTCCGACGAACAGCTCGGAGTATGACGTGCGCGTGCCGGCGACCGCCGCCACCACGCCGCCGCCGACCGCGAGGCCGGTCACCGTGACGTGCCCGTCGAGGAGCACCCGCCCCGTGTCGACGTCGCGCACGACGGTGTCGCCGCGGTGCTCGACGGCGGCCACGAGGGTGCCGCCCACCCCGAGCGCCGGCGGGCAGGCGAGGTGGTCGGTCTCGGCGTCGGTCAGCGGCTCGTCCCGGCCCAGCCGGAGGAGCACCGGGTTGCGCGCGACGAAGTCCTGGCCGCTGTCCCCGAGGTCGCCGGAGCCGTAGACGACCGTGCCGTCGCCCGCGACGTGCACGCTGCCGACCGAGCCGGTGCCACCGGTGTGCCGGCGGAAGCCCTTGCCCCGCAGGTCGACCGAGCACAGGTCGGAGACGAGGGTGTCGGGCCGCCACGCCCCGCGCCGGTCGCGCGAGGCGACGAAGGCGACCCGCTCGTCGTCCAGCCACACCGGCGTCCGGTCGTCGCCCTGGCCGCGGGTCAGCTGCCGGCTCGCGGGCACCTCGTCGCCGTCCTCGGCGTCGCCCGCGGGCAGGTCGGCGAGGTCGACGACGAAGATCGTGGACGGGCGGTCCAGGACGTAGCCGAGGCCGTCGGACAGGTAGGCGCTGTGCTCGACGAGCCGCGGCGCCTCCTGGTCCGGCTTGATCTTCTCGTCGGTGCCGTAGCGACCCTCCTCGGGGACGCGCGCGGCGTAGGCAAGCCGCTGACCGTCGGGGGACCAGGCGAAGGCTCCGACCCCGAGCCTGTGGTCGGTGAGCCGACGGGCGTCCCCTCCGTCCGCCGGTATGACGTGCAGCTGGGGCGGGGAGTCCTCGCCGGCGCGCAGGAACGCCAGCTGCGAGCCGTCGGGGGAGTAGACGGGACCGCTGTCGCGCGTGCCCTGCGTCAGGCGGGCGGGCTCGCCGTCGGGCGTCCCGTCCGGGGACAGGGGCAGCCGCCACAGGCTCGTCCGGTAGCGGTTGTCCTCGACGTCCGGCCGGCTCACGCAGAAGACGACGTCGCGCCCGTCCGGACGGACGGTGGGGGAGGACAGGGTCCGGATCTTCGTCAGGTCGCTGGGATGCACGCTCCGACCCTAGATCGTGGCGCGGCGTCGTCAGCGGGCGGTGGGCGTCCCGGGGACCTCCCGGGCGGCCCGGCCGGCCAGGAGGGCGGCGAGGACGGCCGGGACGACGACCCCCGCCCAGTGCGGCGCCGGCGGCGGGCTCCAGCCGGAGCCGTAACGGAGCCCGGCGAGCCCGGTCAGGACGACGAGGTAGGTGGCGCCGACGGCCAGCGCCGCCCGCAGGCCCACGGCGGCAGGCTCCGTCCGCCGACCGACGACCACCGTCGTCACGGCCCCGGAGAGCGCACCGAGGAGCGAGCCCAGCGCGGCGCCGACGATGAGACCTGCGAGCCCCGAGGCCACGACGGACCCGACCCCCGCCTCGGACGCGCCCACGCCCACCACGGCACCCGCGACGGCACCGACCACCGAGCACACGGCCACGCCGACCAGCACCCCGACGACGACGTAGCGCCAGTCCAGCCTCATCGCCGCTCCCACGTCACCCAGGCGGTCACCGGCGCCTCGCCGGGCACGCGCTCCACCTCGCGCCACCGGGCTGTGTCGACCTCCGGGAAGCGGGTCGCGCCCGGGGGTGCCAGGTCGACCTCGGTGAGGACGAGCCGGGACGCGTGTCCGATCGTCTGGGCGTAGACCTGGCCGCCGCCGGCCACGAAGACCTCGACGTCGCCCGCCAGCGCCAGGGCCTCCTCGACCGAGTGCGCGACCTCGACGCCCGGCGCCCCCCACCCCTCCTGCCGGGTGACGACGATGGTGCGGCGTCCGGGGAGCGCGCGGCCGATGGAGTCCCAGGTGCCACGCCCCATGAGGAGCGTGCCGCCCAGGGTCGTCTCCTTGAAGAAGCGCAGGTCGGCCGGTAGGTGCCACGGCATCGCCGTGCCGTCGCCGATGACCCCGTTGCGGCCGACCGCGGCCACCAGCGTGAGCCGCTGGTCGAAGCCGCGGGTGAGCAGCGGGGTGCCGGCACCCCGCTCGCCGTGCTCGCGTGCCACCAGCACGTCGAGCGCCTGCCGCTCGTGCGGGACGAGCTCGTCGGGCAGGGCGGCCAGGGGCCACCAGCGCTGACCGGCCGACTTCTCCGGCTCCCGCAGGACCGGCTCGCCGGACCAGGTGCGGGTCGCCAGGAAGAGGTCGACCCGCTCCTCGACGGGCCCGTGGGTGGCGACCGTGCGGTGCAGCGTCGCCACGTGGGCCAGGTCGTCCTCGCTCACGCCCACGCCCAGCTCCTCCCGGGCCTCCCGGACGGCGGCACGCAGGGCGCTCTCGCCGCGCTCGACGTGGCCGGCGGCGCCGTGCGCCCACCGGCCGTCCATGTAGCCCGTGCCCCTGCGCAGCTGGAGCAGCACCTCGGGACCGTCCTGCCCGTCCCGGACCAGCGCCACGTAGGCGGCCGGGACGACCCGGAAGCGCGACGTCATACCGCGATCGGTGCCTTGATCGTCGGGGCCGCGACGTAGTCGCGGACCTCGACGTCCTCGAGCTCGAAGGCGTCGATCTCGCGGACCCCGGGGTCGAGCCAGAGCGTCGGCAACGGCCCGGGCGTCCGGGTCAGCTGCTCCTCGGCCTGCTCGAGGTGGTTGAGGTAGAGGTGGGCGTCGCCGAGGGTGTGCACGAAGTCCTTGGGGCGCAGGTCGGTCACCTGCGCCACCATGTGGGTGAGCAGGGCGTAGCTGGCGATGTTGAAGGGCACGCCGAGGAAGGTGTCGGCGCTGCGCTGGTAGAGCTGGCAGGAGAGCCAGCCGCGCCGGTCCTCGTCGTCCGGGGCGGCGGGCGCGACGTAGAACTGGAACAGCGTGTGGCACGGCGGCAGCGCCATGGCGTCGACGTCGGCGACGTTCCACGCCGAGACGACGTGCCGGCGGGAGTCCGGCCGCTCGCGCAGGCTCTGGAGCACCCGCGCGAGCTGGTCGATGCTCTCTCCGGACGGGGTCGGCCACGAGCGCCACTGGTGCCCGTAGACCGGGCCGAGGTCGCCGTGCTCGTCGGCCCACTCGTCCCAGATCGTGATCCCGCGCTCCTGCAGCCAGCGCACGTTGGTGCCGCCGCGGAGGAACCACAGCAGCTCGCCGATCACCGAGCGCAGGTGCAGCCGCTTGGTGGTGAGGGCGGGGAAGCCCTCGGTGAGGTCGAAGCGCATCTGGTGGCCGAAGACCGACAGGGTCCCCGTGCCCGTCCGGTCGCCCTTCTCGACGCCCTCGGTGCGGATCCGGTGCAGGAGGTCCAGGTACTGCCGCATGCCGCCAGACTAGTGCCCCGGACCGACATGTGACGCACCTCACACGCGGTGCGCGTAACGTTCTCGGCGGGAGGCCGATATGACCAATGGCCGCACTGCTGCCTGGACCCCCCGAGCTGGCAGCAGTGCGGTCCTTCATGTGGCGGCGGGCCGGTCGGCGGGGCTCGGGACGGCACCGTCGACCGCCCGTCGTCCACGTGGCCCTCGGAGATATCCTGCCCGCATGAGTCATCCGCACCCCGAGCTCACCGCCCCCGCGCCGCTCCCGGACGGGGGCGTTCGCGTCATCCCGCTCGGCGGGCTCGGCGAGGTCGGCCGCAACATGGCCGTCATCGAGCACCGCGGCAAGCTGCTCGTCATCGACTGCGGGGTGCTCTTCCCCGAGGACCACCACCCCGGCATCGACCTGATCCTGCCCGACTTCGGTCCTATCCAGGACCGGCTCGACGACGTCGTCGCCGTCGTGCTCACGCACGGCCACGAGGACCACATCGGCGCCGTGCCCTACCTGCTGCGGCTCAAGCCGGACATCCCCCTCGTCGGCTCCCAGCTCACGCTGGCCCTCGTCGAGGCCAAGCTCAAGGAGCACAAGATCAAGCCGCTCACCCTCGGCGTCGCCGAGGGGCAGCGCGAGGAGCTCGGCCCCTTCGACTGCGAGTTCGTCGCGGTCAACCACTCCATCCCGGACGCGCTGGCCGTCTTCGTCCGCACCTCGGGCGGGACGATCCTGCACACCGGCGACTTCAAGATGGACCAGCTGCCGCTCGACGGGCGCATCACCGACCTGCGGGCGTTCGCCCGGCTGGGGGAGGAGGGGGTCGACCTGTTCATGACCGACTCCACCAACGCCCACGTCCCGGGCTTCACCACGCCCGAGCGGCAGATCACCCCCGCCATCGAGCGGGTCTTCCACCAGGCCGAGCGGCGGATCATCGTGGCCTGCTTCTCCTCGCACGTGCACCGCGTGCAGCAGGTCCTGGACGCCGCGGAGCAGTCCGGGCGCAAGGTCGCGATGGTGGGCCGCTCGATGATCCGCAACATGGGCATCGCCGCCGACCTGGGCTACCTGCGCGTGCCGGACGGGATCCTCGTCGACCTCGGCCGCCTCACCCAGCTGCCCGACGACCAGCAGGTCCTCATCTCGACCGGGTCCCAGGGCGAGCCGATGGCCGCCCTGTCCCGGATGGCCAACGGCGACCACAAGATCCAGGTGGGCGAGGGCGACACCGTGCTCCTCGCCTCCTCGCTCGTCCCCGGCAACGAGACGGCCGTCTACCGCGTCATCAACGGCCTGACCCGCCTGGGGGCCACCGTGGTGCACAAGGAGAACGCCCTCGTCCACGTCTCCGGGCACGCCAGCGCGGGCGAGCTGCTCTACTGCTACAACATCGTGCGCCCCCGCAACGTCCTGCCCGTCCACGGCGAGTGGCGGCACATGGTCGCCAACGCCGACCTGGCCGTCGCGACCGGGGTGCCCCGCGACAACGTCGTGGTCGCCGAGGACGGCGTGGTGGTCGACCTCGTCGACGGGCGGGCCCGGGTGGCCGGCGCGGTCGACGTCGGCTACGTCTACGTCGACGGCTCCCTCGTGGGCGCCGCCGACGAGACGATGCTCAAGGACCGGCGGATCCTGCGCGACGAGGGCTTCGTGACGATCATCGTCGTGCGCGACGCGTCGACCGGCGCGATCGCCGCCGGCCCCGAGATCCAGACCCGCGGCTTCGCCGAGGGGGAGGACGTCTTCGAGCGGGTCCGCCCCAAGCTCGTGGCCGCCCTCGAGGAGGCCCGGCAGAACGGCGTCCAGGACAGCTACCAGCTGCAGCAGGTCATCCGCCGCACGGTCGGCTCGTTCGTCGGCGGCAAGCTGCGCCGGCGGCCGATGATCATCCCCATCGTCGTCGACGCCTGAGCGGGCCCCGGGGAGCGCAGGCCGGGGCCCGTCCGTCGCGGGTCGGGTCAGACGTCCTGGGGGCCCTCCAGCCGTCCCGGGGCGCCGCCCTGCCCCCGCTTCGCGGCGATCCGGCGCGCCTGCTCGGTGATCTGCTCCTCGGTGGGGTCCCTGTCCCAGCGCAGGGAGGCGCCGTGCAGGCCGATGCCCAGGCCCCACGCCGCCGCCGGCCAGACCGGCCAGAAGTAGCCCCCGCCGCTCAGCAGCCAGACCACGACCAGGAAGCCGATCACGGCGACGTAGACCGTGAGGTGGATCCGGAACTCCTTGACCTCCTGCAGGTGCTTGAGCGCCATCGCCCGCAGCTCGGGGTCGCCCGCGGGGTCGGCGGAGGGTGGCGGGGCAGGTGCCTGCCAGGCCGGCAGCGGCGGCGGGGTGCCGGGCTCGCCGCTCGCGCCGCGGGCCTCGTCGGGCAGGTCGGTCATGTCGTCCCCTCGGTCGGTCGGGCGGTCGCCCCGGCGGGCCCTGGCCCGGCGGGCTCCGGCCAGCCTACTCGCGGCGGGCGGCAGGCCGCCGATCTCGGCCGGCACCGCGTGTGACACGTGGTGCTGGAGGGAATGTGGCGTACGGTGCTGGGGTGGCCAAGTCTGCGACCTCCTCCTCCCGTGCCCGCACCTCCGGCACCCGGGGCCGCGCCACGCGTCCCGCGGGGCGCCCGGGGCGGGCCCAGGCGGCCCCCCGCGGCGGCGGGGCGACGGCGTCCCTGCCGACCCGGGCGCTGCGCGGGATCGCCGGGGCGACCGGCGGCACGGTCCGGGCGATGAGCGACACCGCGCGCGACCTCGAGCCCGAGCACCGCCGGGACGGAGCCGGCTTCCTCCTGCTCGTCCTCGCGGTGGTCGTCGCCCTGCGCGAGTGGTGGCACCTCGAGGGCTTCTTCGGGGACCTCGTCCACACGGTCGTGGCCGGCACCTTCGGCCAGGTCGCGCTCGTGCTCCCCCTCGTCCTCCTGTTCTTCGCCGTCCGCATGTTCCGCCGGCCGGACGAGAGCCAGGCCACGCACCGGATGACGATCGGCACCGGCGCCCTCCTGCTCTCGGCCTCCGGCATCACGCACCTGGCCAAGGGCGCACCCGACTACGCCGAGGGGCAGGAGGCCATGGAGTCCTCCGGCGGCGTCCTCGGCTTCATCGCCTCGGCCATCCCCGCCTCGGCGATCACCGAGGTCGGCGCCTACGTCGTCCTCGGGCTGCTCGGCTTCTTCGGCTTCCTCGTGCTCACGCGCACCCCGGTGCACCGCATCCCGGACCGGCTGCGCGAGCTCGAGCAGCAGCTCTTCGACTCCGCCCGCTTCGACGAGGTCGACCCGGTGACCGGGGAGGTCCTCCCGCGCTCGGCCCGCCGACGCCGCCGCGCCGACCTGGACGAGCGCGACGGGGACGTCGCCTTCGAGCAGGCCGCCGAGGTGGAGCGCGGGCGAGGCGGCCGCTCGCTCAAGGCCTCGGCCCGCCGTCGCCCGGTGGCCGACGCGGGCGGACCGGACGCGACCGGCGACGCGCCGCCGCCGAAGAAGGCCCGACCGTCCGCCGCACAGGCGGCACCGGCCGGGGACACCACCGAGGAGATCCCGACCCTGCGGCCGGGCGAGAAGCGTCCCAAGGCCCCGAGCGCCGCGGACAAGGCGATCGCCGCGGCGCAGGCCTCGAGGACGCAGCTCGAGCCGCCGCCGACCAACCAGCTGCCGCAGCGGGTGGAGCAGCTGCAGCTGGCGGGCGACGTCACCTACACGCTGCCCGACTCGGCGCTCCTCAAGGCCGGGGCGCCGCACAAGGAGCGCTCGGAGGCCAACGACCGCGTCGTCGACGCGCTCACCGGCGTGCTCGAGGACTTCAACATCGACGCGCAGGTCACCGGCTTCATGCGCGGTCCGACCGTCACCCGCTACGAGGTCGAGCTGGGCCCGGGCGTCAAGGTCGAGCGCATCACCGCGCTGTCCAAGAACATCGCCTACGCGGTCGCGTCGGCCGACGTGCGCATCCTCTCGCCCATCCCGGGCAAGTCCGCCGTCGGCGTGGAGATCCCCAACACCGACCGCGAGAACGTCAACCTCGGCGACGTGCTGCGCTCGCAGGCCGCGCGCAACAACACCCACCCGATGGTCATGGGCGTGGGCAAGGACGTCGAGGGCGGCTACGTCATCGCCAACCTGGCCAAGATGCCGCACATGCTGGTCGCCGGCGCCACCGGCTCCGGCAAGTCGAGCTTCGTCAACTCGATGATCACCTCGATCCTCATGCGGGCCACGC
>CAZONQ010000089.1:0-10734 GCA_964581125.1 uncultured Ornithinimicrobium sp. | reverse complement strand
CACCCGCCGGCCCACCCGCCGGCTCACCCGGCGACCGGGCACGCCGACCGCACCTCGGCGTAGTCCCCCGCCTCCGCCGCGGCGGTCCACGGGTGCCACGAGGGCATCCACTCACGTGCGAACGCGGCGACGAACTCCTCCTCCGGCGGCGCCTCGTCGACCGGCATCCCCTGCGCGCGCACGCACTCGGCGGTGGCCACGTAGCCGTCGTAGACCTCCTGCAGCGCGACCGTCGCCAGCTCCGGCAGCCGCCCGTCCTCGTCGGGCTGCACGTCGACGGGCGGCAGCTGCACGGCGAGCTCGGCGTCGCACAACGACGTGTCCCGCGTGTAGTCGCCGAACCGCGCCCCCTGCTTGCTCGCGCTGAGCGAGGAGCCCCGCACCGACACCGCGTAGCCCCGGCTCTCCAGGCACGCCGACCGGAGCACCTGCCACACCCGCTCGGTCTCGGCGGAGGCCTCGACGGGCACGTCGTCGCGGTCCGTCGCGGGCGGCTCGGGAGCCTCCTCGGTGAGCGCCGGGGGCGACACGCCCGCCCCGTCGGGGGCGTCCGTCGCCTCCGTGGTGGGGGCCGTCGTGGATGCAGGTATGGCGTCGCGCCCGGCAGGCGCGCCGCCCACCAGCGCCCACCCCAGGACCGTCGTGGCCAGCACGGCGGCGACCCCTCCGGAGACGAGACCGGCACGGCGGCGGCGCACGCGGCGGCCGCGCAGCCAGGTGGTCTCGGCCAGCCCGTCGGGCACCCGGGCGCCCTCCGAGGCGACGTCGAGCGCGCGGCGCAGGCCCTCGGAGGTGCGGGGTCCGAGGTCGTGGTGGGTCATGCCGGTCCTCCCTCCGGGGGCGCGTCGACCGCCGGCACGAGCCGGCGCAGCGTGCGGATCGCGTCGCTGGCCTGGCTCTTGACCGTGCCGCGCGCGACGCCGAGCGTCTCGGCGATCTCGGCCTCGCTGAGGTCCTCGAAGTAGCGCAGCACCATCACCGCCCGCTGGCGGGGCGGCAGGAGCGCGAGGGCCGAGCGGACCTGGGCCCCGTCGACCCAGCGGTCGGTGCCGTCCTCCACCTCGGTCGCGGCCATGACGCCCTGCGGGTCCTGGTGGTCCACGAGCCGCTCCCGGCGCACCTTGCGCCAGCGCGAGACGGCGTCGCGGTAGAGGATGCGTCGCACGTATGCCTCCGGGGCCTCGTCGCGGAGCCGCTCCCACCGGCTGGCCAGCTTGACCAGCGCCTCCTGGACGAGGTCCTCGGCCAGGTGGTGGTCGCCGCAGATCAGGTAGGCCGCCCGCAGCAGAGCGTCCTGGCGCGCCCGGACGAAGGCGACGTAGTCGTCGCCCGTGCTCGTTCGCGTCATCGCACTCCACGTCGTCGGTCTGCTCCCTGAACGCGCCATGATGCCCGAACGGTTGGGTGCGGATCGGTCCAGGCTGGGTCAGGGACGGGCCAGGACGCGGTCAGGACCAGGTCAGGACGAGGTCAGGACCGACCCAACCCCACGGCATACCTCGTGCGTTGGGAGGTCATGGCCCCGAGCACGACCCGGCAGTCACGATCCGGTCACGTCTGCAGCGACCGCGTTGTCACCTGTCCGGGCGCGTGCCTATGGTGCGGCGCATGACGTCGTGGCTGGGCTGGGCGCTGCGCCGTGCCCGGGCCTCCACGGGTCTGCTGCTGACCCTCCTCGCGCTGGTCACGGCCACGACGGCGATCCTGGCGGGTGCCGTCGGCTACTCCGGCGCGGCGGCCACGACCGCCGCCCGGCAGGCGATCACCGGCGCACCGCCCGGCGAGGCGGGCATCCGCGTGCAGACGCGCGAGGCCGAGGACCCGGCCGCCCAGGACGCCGCCGCGCGCCAGCGCATCGACGAGGCCTTCGCGCCCGCGCCGGTGAGCGTGCAGCGCACCGTGGTCAGCCCGCCCCGCCCCGTGGCGCAGGACGGCACCTCCCTGGAGGGCGACCTCGTCGTGCTGGCCAGCGAGGCGCTCACGGCCGACGCCCCGGACGTCGACGAGCGCGTCGACGTCGTCGAGGGGACCTGGCCGCAGGCCGGCGGCGAGCCGGTGGAGGGCCTGCTCCACGCCGCGCCCGCCGCCGAGTGGGGTGTCGGCGTCGGCGACACGGTCGAGGTGGGCGGCACGCCGGTGAGCGTCGTCGGCCTGTGGCGGCCGGTGGATCCCGGCGACGCCTACTGGTTCGGCGACCCCCTCGTCGCGACCGGCCGCGACGACAAGCAGCGCGGGCCCCTCGTCGTCGCCCCCGGCGCGGTCGGGCAGCTCGTCGACGCGCCGTTCGTCCGGTGGACGGTCCAGCCGGACGCCCGCGAGATCCAGCCAGACGACCTGGCGCACCTGGCCTCCGCCGCCGGCAGCCTGCGCACCACGCTCAAGACCCCCGAGGTGGACGTGCGCGGGGTGACGGTCGAGGGCGACCTCGCGCCGACGGCCGCCACCGCCGCCCACAACCTGGCCACCGCCAACGCCCTGGGCGTCATCCCGCTGTCGGTGCTGGCGCTGGTCACCATGCTCTCGGTCATCCAGCTGGCGCGGCTGCTGGCGACCACCCGCGAGGCGCAGGCGCAGCTCCTCGTCGCCCGCGGGGCCACCCGCACCCAGGTGCTGCTGAGCACGGTCTCGGAGTCGGCCGTCGTCACGGTCGTCGGCAGCACGCTCGGCGCGCTGGCCGCGTGGGCCGTGCTCCAGGCCGTCCCCGCCGGGGCCGGGCAGGGCGGCACCGTCGTCAGGGTCGCGCTGCTCACCGGCCTGGCCGTCCTCGTCGTCCTGGCCGTGGTCGCCGCGCTGCAGGTGCGCCGCCTCACCACGGGCGGCACCGCCGACCTCTCCGGCCGTCAGCGGGCCGCCACCGCCCTCGCCACGCTCGTCCTCGTGCTCGGCGCCGCGGGGGTGGCCTGGTGGCAGCTGAGCCGCAACGGCTCGCCGCTCGTCACCCGCGACGACGGCTCCCTCGGCACCGACCTCGTCGCCGGCGCCGCGCCGGCGCTCCTGCTCGCCGCCGCGGCCGTCGTGGCGATGGCGCTGCTCGGGCCGCTCGGCCGCCTCGTCGAGGCCCTCACCCACGCCGGGCGCTCCGCCGCCGGGCACCTCGCCTCCGCGCAGGTCGCCCGCCGGCTGCCGGTGTATGCCGTGCCCGCCGTCCTCACCGTCCTCGCCGTGGGCGCGACCACCCTGTCGGGGCTCTACGCCGGCACCTCCGCGGCCCTGCGGGACAACCTCACCGCGGTCGGCCAGGGGGCCCCGGTCCGCGCCACCCTCGACGAGCCGCCCAAGGTCGCCGCGGACGGCCAGGTCCCCCCGCCGCCGCAGCTGCCGACCGACGTCGCGGGCACCGCCTCCACCGCCCCGGTGTGGCTGGACGCCACCGCACGGCTGGGCGACCTGCAGGTCCCGGTCACGATGAGCCCGGCGCAGGACCTGGCCTCGACGGTCACCATGTCGACCCTGCCGGACGGTCGCAGCCTCGTGCCCGCCGACGTCCTCACCGCCGACGTCGTCCCGCCGGAGGGCGTGGACGTCCCGGCCGGAGCGAGCGAGGTGCGGGTCCGGGTGGACGTGGACCTCTCCGTCGACCAGGACGACCTGGAGGGCCTCCAGCGCGGCTTCGAGCAGACCGTCAAGGACGTGATGGCGGGCACCTACGGTGCCCCGCAGGAGGACGAGGCCGCCGCGCGCGAGGCCGCCCGGATGCTGATGGACTCGTCGTTCGAGGGCGGCGTCCAGGAGGCCAGCTGGGTCGTCACGCTGAGGTTCGTGGACACCACCGCGGGTCTCTACCGCACGGTCGAGGGAGGGGCCGTGGTCATGCAGCTGCCGACGCTGGAGCTGCCCTGGGCGGACGCCGTCGCCGCGGGCGAGCCGGTCGAGGACGTCGACTACACCCGGGCGACCCCCGTCCCCGGCGGCGGCAGCGCCGAGCTGGTCTTCACGCTCCCGGACTCCGACTCCTTCCGGCTGGTCGGGGTCGACCTCTCCCGCCCGACGGAGCGGTTCACCAGCTTTGCCCCCATCGCGCCGGACGTCGAGGCCGACATCACCGCCCGCACCGACCTCGGCGACGACCTCTTCGGCGACGCCACCGCCGGCTGGGGCTCCACCACGCTCGCCTCCCCCGAGGTGCTCGCCGAGATCGAGGCGGAGAACGAGGGGATCGACCCCGACGAGACCGTCACGACGGTGCTCCCGGACGGCAGCCGGGTCACGCGGACGGCCGCACGCTGGGTGCCCGGGGAGCTCGACACCGCCGCCCCGACGTGGACGATCCGGCAGGACGCGGACTCGCTCTTCCCCTCCGACGTCACGATCGCTCCCGGGCTCGAGTATGTCGACGACGTCGCCCCGCCCACCCCCCAGGACCCCCTGGCGGAGGAGGGCGACGGGGAGGCCGTGGCCGGAGGCGGAACCACCGTGCCCGCGGCGCTCACCGAGAGCACCGCCCGCGCGGCGAGCCTCGGCGTCGGCGACCGGGCGCGGATCACCGCCTTCGGCGCGCAGCTGCCCGTGGAGGTCGTCGCCGTCGTGCCGGCCGTCCCGGGGTCGCTCTCCCCCGACGGCGTCCTGCTCGACCGCGACGCCGTGGCCGCCGTCTTCGTCGAGCAGCAGCGCACCCTGCCCTTCCCCACCGAGCTGTGGGCCATGCCGGCCGGCTGGTCCGGCACCACCGTGGACGGGCCGGACCCCGCCGCCACCGCGGTGGTCGAGGAGCTCGCCGGCCACGAGGGCGTCGCGGCCGTCACCGGGCCGGGACGCGTCTCGGTCACCGACGCCACCAGCGCCGCCCGCCTCGTCTTCTGGGTCGCCTCGGCCGGCGCCGTCCTGCTGGCCGTCACCGGCATCGCGGCGGTCGCCGCCACCCTGCTCGGGCACCGCCGGCCCGAGGTCGCCGTGCTCCGCGCCCTCGGCATGACGCCACGCGCCCAGGCCAGGTCGCGCGCCCTCGAGCTGGGCGGTGTCGTGCTCGCCTCCGTCCTGCTCGGGCTGGGGGCCTCCTGGCTGGTCGGCCGGGCCGTCGTGCCCGAGCTGGCGCGGTCCACGACGCTGCCCGGCCAGGTCAGCCTGCCCGCGCAGCTGCTCCTCGAGCCCGGCCTGTGGGCGGCGCTCATGGGCGTGGGCCTCGCCGTGGTGCTGCTCGTCGTCCTCGTGCAGGCCGGGCGGGTCCACGCGCAGGCCCTCGACCGCGACTACCGGGAGGAGATCCGGTGACCGGCCGGCACAGCACCCGACGGCACACCTCCGCGGGCCTGGCCGCCCGCCAGTTCGCCGCCGACCCGTGGGTGTCGGCGGCCCTGGCGCTGCTCGTCGGCCTGGTCTCGCTGCTGCTCACCGCCGTGCCGCGGGCGCTCGACGACGTCCAGGCCCGCCAGCTGGCCCAGGACGTCGGCAGCCTGTCGGCGCTGCAGCGCGACGTCACGGGCACGTGGGGCACGACCGTGGAGTTCACCACGACCGTGGACGAGAGCGGCCGGCCCACCGACTCGTGGCAGGCCTTCCGCGACGGGGCCGCGCGGGTGCGGGAGGCGCAGCCGGAGCCGCTGCGCTCGCTCCTCCAGCCGGCGCAGATGCACGCCTTCCTCACCCACAGCGTCGACACCGTCCCGCCGATCGAGTCGACCTACTACCAGGCGACGATCACCGTCTACGCCGACCCGGACCTCGAGGGCCAGGTCGAGCTCGTCGACGGCGACTGGCCCGAGCTCTCGCTGCCCGGGACGGAGGGCGAGCCGGTCCAGGTGATGATCCTCGACGAGGCGGCCGAGAAGACGCACTGGCAGATCGGCGACGAGATCGCCAGCGGCCTGGAGCTCGCCGGGACCTACCGGCCCACGGACCCCGACGACCCGCGCTGGCAGCACGTGCCCAACAGCACGACGATGGGCATCCTCGCCGACCCCAACCGGGGCGAGGCGGCCCAGGTCACGGCCTACCTCAACCCGCTCAACCGCGGCAGCCTCGGCCCGCCGGCGTCGGTGCGGATGGAGGTCTGGTATCCCGTCGACGCCACCGCCGTCACCGACGACCGGATCGACACCACCGAGCTGCGCCGCCAGCTGACCCGCATGCTCGCCCAGCAGCACGTCCTCGTCGAGGCGGGCGACCCGTCGCTGGGGTCGCTCCAGGGCCCGCAGATCCCCAACTTCAGCACCGAGCTCACCGGCACCCTCGACCAGGTGGCCCGGCAGCAGCGGGCGACGAACTCCCTCCTCGCGGTGGTCGCCGCCGGCCCGCTCGGCGTCGCGCTCGCCGTGACCGCGCTCGGGGCACGGCTCGTCGTGCACCGGCGCAGGCCCGCCCTGGCGATGACCCTCGCCCGCGGCGCGAGCCCCGCCCAGCTGCGGTGGCTGGTCGCCCTCGAGGGGCTCGTGCTGGGCGTCCCCGCGGCGTTCCTCGGGCACGCCGCGGCGGCGGTGCTGCTGCCCGCGACGCCGCTGTGGTGGGAGTGGGTGGTGACCGGCGTGGTCGCGCTCGTGCCCGCCGCCACGCTCGCCGCGTCCCTCGACGACGCCTCGCTGCTGCAGCAGCGCACGGACCTGTCCGCGCGCAGCAGCAGCCGCTGGCGCTGGGTCGTGGAGGCCGCGGTCCTCGTCCTCGCGGCGCTGGCCACCTGGCGCCTGCTGGGTCGCGAGGCCCGCGGCGACGCGGCCGCCGAGTCCGGCATCGACCTCCTCGCCGCGGCCACCCCCCTCCTCCTGGCGCTGGCCGCCTGCGTGGTCGCGCTGCGCCTCTACCCCCTGCCGCTCGCCGGGCTCACCCGCGTGCTGCGCCGGCGTCCGACCCTGACCTCCTTCCTCGGCGCGGCCCGTGCCCTGCGCGACCCGGCCGGCGGGCTGGTCCCGGCGCTGGCGGTCGTGCTCGGCACGACGATCGCGCTGAGCAGCGCGGTGCTGCTCACCACCGTGAGCCGAGGCGCGGAGACCGCTGCCTGGCAGCAGAACGGCGCGTCCGTCCGGGTCACCGGCCCCTACGCCGACGACTCCTTCGTCGAGCTGCTCGAGGGCGTCGACGGCGTGCGCGCCGTCGCCCGCGTCCGCGACCTCGGCACGCGGCTCGAGCTCGTCGTCGGGCAGGAGCGGGAGAGCCTGCGCGTCCTCATCGCCGACGGGTCCCTGCAGGACGTGCTCGGGCCGCCGTCCGAGGCCGAGGGTCCGCCCGCGGCCTTCTACGCCGCCGACGGCCCGCTGCCGGTCGTCACCGGCGGCGACGTCGCCCTCACGGCCGGCGAGGGCGACCTCGGCACCGTGGGGGACGTCCGCATCGTCGGCCACCTCGACGAGCTGCCCGGCCAGATGACGCCCGGCAGCTGGGCGCTGGTGCCCAAGGACCGGTGGGAGGCCGCCGGCAAGACCACCCCGGTCGGGCGCATGGCGCTCGTCGCCGTCGACGACGGCGCGGACGCCGAGCAGGTGGCCGCCGCGATCCGCGACGTCGTCGGGGCCGGCGTCGTGACGACCGTGCAGGAGGAGCTCGACGAGTTCACCTCCGCACCGGTCACGATCGGCCTGACGCGCGCCTTCGTCGGCGCGGCCCTGCTCAGCGGGCTGCTCACCGTGCTCGCGATCGTCGTCGTCCAGCTCATGGGCGCCGGCGCCCGGGCCAGGCTGCTCGGCGTGCTGCGCACGCTGGGGCTCGCCCCGCGCCAGACCCGCGCGCTCACCGCGTGGGAGCTGGGACCGCTGCTGGTCACCTCGCTCGTCGTGGGCACCGCCCTCGGCCTGGCCATCCCGTGGGTGCTCGTCCGGGCCGTGGACCTGCGCGGCCTCACCGGCGGGCAGCACCAGCCCGCCCTGTCGATCGACCCGGTGACGGTCGGCGTCGTCCTGCTCGGCGTCGTCCTCACCGTCCTGCTCGCCGTGTCCGTCAGCGCCTGGCTCGCCGGGCGCACCAACCTCGCGCAGTCGTTGCGCGTCGGGGAGGAACGATGACCACCACCACCACCACGACCCCGGTCCACAGCGCCGTCGCACCCGGGCGGGAGCACTCCGGGCCCGACATCTGGTGCGAGGACCTGGTCCGCATCTACTCGACAGAGGGGGTCGAGGTGCAGGCCCTGCAGGGCCTCAACCTCGTCGTC
Organism: uncultured Ornithinimicrobium sp.; assembly: GCA_964581125.1. GTDB lineage: Bacteria > Actinomycetota > Actinomycetes > Actinomycetales > Dermatophilaceae > Ornithinicoccus. The sequence continues at coordinate 2,660 of CAZONQ010000089.1, read as the reverse complement.
GACCCCGGCGACGTCGTCGCGCTCGTCGGCGCCTCCGGCTCGGGCAAGTCGACGCTGCTCGGCATCCTGTCCGGGCTGGACCGGCCGACCGGCGGCAAGGCCCGGGTCGCCGGCGTCGACCTGCTGGCGATGAGCCGCGCCCAGCGGGTCGACTACCAGCGGCACGTCGTCGGCTTCGTCTGGCAGCAGACCTCCCGCAACCTGCTTCCCTTCCTCACCGCCGCCGACAACGTGGCCCTGCCGATGGTCATCAGCAGCCGCAAGGACCGCGGCGCCCGGGTCGCCGAGCTGCTCGACCTGCTCGGCGTCGCCGACTGCGCCGACCGCCGCCCCTCCCAGCTCTCCGGCGGCCAGCAGCAGCGGGTGGCGATCGCCACCGCCCTGGCCAACTCGCCCGCCGTGCTGCTCGCCGACGAGCCGACCGGCGAGCTGGACGACGCCGCCTCCGAGCAGGTGCTCGAGGCGATGCGGGGCGCGGCCGGCGAGCTCGGCACGACGGTCCTCGTCGTCACCCACGACCCGACGGTCTCCGACCACGTGCGCCGCACGGTCCAGATCCGCGACGGGCGCACCTCCACCGAGGTGCTGCGCGAGCGCGTGGTCGGGCCGGACGGCGTCGAGCGCGTGGTGGCCCGGGAATACACCGTCATCGACCGCGCCGGCCGCATCCAGCTGCCCCAGGCCCACGTCCGCGAGCTCGGCCTGCACGACCGGGTGCGGATCGAGAAGGAGCCGAGCCACGTGCAGGTGTGGCCGGACGACCAGGAGCACCACCTGCCGACCAACGGCGACGGCGACGGCGACGGCAAGGGCGACGGCGACGACGCCCGGGCGGCCACCACCGAGGGCGAGGAGGAGCGATGAGCGAGCGCACGGCATACCCGCAGGAGAGGACCCGGCCCGAGGCCGGGGCGACGGTGCTCGCCGGGCGCGACCTGCACCGGACCTTCGGCTCCGGCGCGACCGAGGTGCACGCGCTCGCCGGGGTCGACATCGAGGTGCCCGCCGGGCGGCTCACGGTCGTGCGCGGACCGTCCGGCTCGGGCAAGACGACGCTGCTCAACCTGCTCGGCGGGCTCGACCGGCCGACCTCCGGCGAGGTGCTGCTCGACGACGGTCGGGTGCTGTCGGCGCTGCCGGAGAAGGACGTGCTGGCGGTGCGGCGGGAGCGGATCGGCTACGTCTTCCAGAGCTTCGGGCTGGTGCCCGTGCTCTCGGCCGCGGAGAACGTCGAGGTGCCGCTGCGGCTGCAGCGCGTGCCCGCCGGCGAGCGCGCGACGCGGGTCGAGGAGGCGCTCGAGCTGGTCGGCCTGGCCCGGCACGCCAAGCAGCGGCCCTACGAGCTCTCCGGCGGTCAGCAGCAGCGCGTCGGCATCGCCCGGGCGCTGGTGTCGCGGCCGGACATCCTCATCGCCGACGAGCCGACCGGGCAGCTCGACTCCGACACCGCGGCGACGATCATGGACCTGCTCGTCGAGCTCACCCACGGGCAGGGCATCGCCTCCGTGGTCGCCACCCACGACCCGATCCTCATGGGCCGCGCCGACCAGGTCGTCGGGCTGCACGACGGCCGCCGGGTGGAGGGCTGAGGGACGCCGCGCGGGGGTGCATAGGCTGGGCGCATGCGCGTCCTCGTCACCGGCGGTGCCGGCTACATCGGCTCCCACACCGTCCTGCAGGTGCTCGACGCCGGCCACGACGTGGTCGTCGTCGACGACCTCAGCAACGCCAAGCCGTCGGTGGTCGACCGCCTGGAGGAGCTCTCCGGCAGACCGGTGCCGCTCCATACCTTCGACGTCGCGGACGAGGAGCGGCTCGACGCCGTCGTGGGCGACCCCTCGGCGCCGGTCGACGCGGTGGTCCACTTCGCGGCGTTCAAGGCGGTCGGGGAGTCGGTCGCGCGGCCGGTCGACTACTACCGCAACAACCTCGGCGCCACCCTGGCGGTGGTCGCCTCGATGCTCCGGTATGGCGTGCGCCACCTCGTCTTCTCCTCCTCCGCCACCGTCTACGGCGAGTCCGCGCCGGTGCCGATGACCGAGGACCTGCCGACCTCGGCGACCAACCCCTACGGGTGGACCAAGGTGATGAACGAGCAGATCCTGCGCGACGCCGTCGTCGCCCACCCGCAGCTGCGGGTGGCGCTGCTGCGCTACTTCAACCCGGTCGGGGCCCACCTGAGCGGGCGGATCGGCGAGGACCCCTCGGACGTCCCGAACAACCTGATGCCCTACGTCGCCCAGGTCGCCGTCGGCCGGCGGGAGAAGCTGTCGGTCTTCGGCGACGACTACGACACCCCGGACGGGACCGGCGTGCGCGACTACATCCACGTCGAGGACCTCGCCGCCGGGCACGTCGCGGCGCTGGACTGGATCAGCACGCACGAGCGGCCGCTGTCGGTGTGGAACCTCGGGTCCGGCCGGGGCACGTCGGTGCTGGAGCTGGTGCGGGCCTTCGAGGAGGCGAGCGGGCGGCCGGTTCCCTACGAGGTGGTGGCGCGGCGACCGGGCGACATCGCGGTGTCCTACGCCGACCCGTCGCTGGCCGAGCGCGAGCTGGGCTGGCGCACGACCCGGACCGTGGCCGACATGTGCGCCGACACCTGGCGCTGGCAGCAGGCCAACCCCGACGGCTACCCCGACTGACCACCGGAGCCCCCC
>CAZONQ010000088.1:2581-10820 GCA_964581125.1 uncultured Ornithinimicrobium sp. | reverse complement strand
AGATGGAGGAGATCCTCTACGAGCTGCGCGAGCACTCGGCCGGGCTCAACGCCGGTCGCTGGGACTACCTCTTCAGCGTCATCAAGACCTACCGGACCCGGGGCGAGGACTACGTCCTTCCCGACCGCAACGCGGTGACGATGACCGCGCCGATGATGCGGGCCTACACCGAGCTGCTCGTGCGCACCTGCCACAAGCGGGGTGCGCACGCGATCGGCGGCATGGCCGCGTTCATCCCGTCCAAGGACGAGGAGGTCAACAAGGCCGCCTTCGAGAAGGTCCGCGCCGACAAGCAGCGGGAGGCGGGGGACGGCTTCGACGGCTCGTGGGTCGCCCACCCGGGCATGGTGCAGACCTGCCGGGAGGTCTTCGACGAGGTCCTCGGCGAGCGTCCGCACCAGGTCGACGTCCTGCGCGAGGACGTGAGCGTCGGCGCCGCCGACCTGCTCGACGTCCGGAGCACGCCCGGCGAGGTCACCGAGGCCGGCCTGCGGGCCAACATCGACGTGGCGATCCAGTACCTCGCCGTCTGGCTCACCGGGCGCGGGGCCGTGGGCATCCACAACCTCATGGAGGACGCGGCCACCGCGGAGATCTCGCGCAGCCAGATCTGGCAGTGGATCCACAACGGCGTGACCCTCGCCGACACCGGGGAGACCGTCACCCGCGAGCTGGTCGAGCGGCTCACCGACGAGGTGCTGGCCTCGCTGCCGGGCGACCCGGCCGACTACCGCGAGGCGACCGGCACCTTCCTCCAGGTGGCCGTCGCCGACGACTTCGCCGACTTCCTCACGGTGCCGGCCTACGAGCGCATGCCCTGACCGCCTACCCTGGCCGGTGACGGGACGAGGAGGTCGGGCATGGCCCAGGAGACGGCCCAGGAGACGGTCGGCGGCACGGTCCGCGAGGTGGTCGAGGAGCTGCGCCACCACATACCCGAGCACCGCCTGCTCACCGACCCGACGCAGCTGGCGACCTACGAGTGCGACGGCCTGGCGGCCTACCGCGTGACGCCCGCGCTCGTGGTCCTCGCCGACACCGCCGACGAGGTCGCGCGGACCGTGCGCGCCTGCGCGCGGCACCACGTCCCCTTCGTCGCGCGGGGGTCGGGCACCGGCCTGTCGGGCGGTGCCCTCCCCCACGCCGAGGGCGTCCTGCTGGTGACCAGCCGGCTGCGCACCCTGCACGAGGTGCGCCCGGCCGACCAGCGGGCCGTCGTCGACACGGGCGTCATCAACCTGCAGGTCACGCGGGCGGCGTCGCCGGACGGCTACTACTTCGCCCCCGACCCCAGCAGCCAGCAGATCTGCTCGATCGGCGGCAACGTCGCGGAGAACTCCGGCGGCGCGCACTGCCTGAAGTACGGCTTCACCAGCAACCACGTGCTCTCCCTCGACGTGGTCACCCCCGACGGCGAGCAGGTCAGGCTCGGCACCGAGGCACCGGACGCGCCGGGCTACGACCTCGTCGGCGCGTTCGTCGGGTCCGAGGGCACGCTCGGGGTCGCGACCAGCGCCACCCTCCGCCTGGTCCGGCTGCCCGAGGAGGTCCGCACGGTCCTCGCCGGCTTCGCCACGACCGACCAGGCCGGCGCGGCGACGAGCGCGATCATCGCCGCCGGCGTCGTGCCCGCCGCGATCGAGATCATGGACGCCCTCGCGATCGAGGCGGCCGAGAAGGCGGTGAGCTGCGGCTACCCCGAGGGTGCCGGAGCGGTGCTCGTCGTCGAGCTCGACGGGGCGGCGCAGGAGGTGGAGCACGAGTTCGCGGCCGTGGAGCGGATCTGCCGCGAGCAGGGCACCTTCGAGTTCCGCACCGCCACCGACGCGGCCGAGCGCGCCGAGATCTGGAAGGGGCGCAAGTCCGCCTTCGCCGCGGTGGGGCGGATCTCGCCGGACTACATCGTCCAGGACGGCGTCGTGCCCCGCACCTCGCTGCCGGAGGTGCTGCGCCGGATGGGCGAGATCAGCGCCGAGCGCGGCGTGCGGGTCGCCAACGTCTTCCACGCCGGCGACGGCAACCTGCACCCGCTCGTGCTCTTCGACGCCGAGGAGGAGGGGGCGACCGAGCGGGCCGAGGAGGTCAGCGGGATGATCCTCGACCTGTGCATCGAGCACGGCGGCTCCATCACCGGCGAGCACGGCGTCGGTGCCGACAAGGCGCGCTACATGCCGCGGATGTTCAGCGACGACGACCTCGACACCCAGCAGCTCGTGCGCTGCGCCTTCGACCCGGCGGGCATCGCCAACCCGGGCAAGATCTATCCCACGCCACGGCTCTGCGGCGAGCGTCCGCGCGTCGTCCGCGGCGCCCACCCGCTGACCCAGGAGCACGAGGGGGTCGACCTCTTCTGATGGCCGCCACCGACCAGCTGACGGAGTCCCTCGCCGGTGCCTGCGCGCTGCGGCCGGCCACCGACGACGACCACGTCGACGGCGTCGTCCCGCGCGTCGTCGCCTCCCCCGCCTCGACCGAGGAGACCTCCGCGCTGATGCGCGCCTGCTCCGGGCATGGCCTGGCCGTCGTCGTCCGCGGGCACGGCTCGAAGGTCCACTGGGGACGCCCGCCGGAGCGGGTCGACGTCGTGCTCGACACCACGCGCATGGCCGACCTCGTCGAGCACTCCCGCGGCGACCTGGTCGCCACCGCCGGAGCAGGTATGCCGCTCGCCCACCTCCAGCACCTCCTCGCCGACGGCGGCCACCAGCTCGTGGTCGACGACCTCGCGGAGGGCCGGGGCCGGGGTGACGACGGTCCCGGCGCGGGGTCCACGCTCGGCGGCGCCCTGGCCACCAACCTCTCCGGGCCGCGGCGGGTGTGGGCGGGCGCCGCGCGCGACCTCGTCATCGGGCTGCGGCTCGTCCGCGCCGACGGCACCGTGGCCCGGGCCGGCGGCAAGGTCGTCAAGAACGTCGCCGGCTACGACCTGTGCAAGCTGCTTGCCGGGTCCTTCGGCACCCTCGCGGTCGTCACCGAGGTCACCGTCCGGCTGCACCCCGTCCCGGAGGCCGACCGGTGGGTCGTCGCCGAGGTGCCGCACGACCGGCTGGGCGCCGTCCTGGCCGAGGTCCTGCACTCCCAGCTCGTGCCGCACGCCGTCGAGGTGCACGCCGAGCCGGGCGCGGGGCGCGCGCTCGTCGGCGCGCTGCTGGGCGGCACCGAGGGCGGCGTGACCGCCCGCGCGGAGGCCCTCGCCCAGGTGCTGCGCTCCGGCGGCGGCACGCCGACGCCCGACCGGCGGGCCGTCCTCCCGGACGCCGACCCCGCCGGCCGCCCGACCCTGCTGCGGACGACGGCGCGGCTGAGCGGCATACCCGAGCTCGTCGCCACGGCGACCGCCCACGGGCTGACCGTCGGCGGCTCGGCGGGCGTCGGGGTGCTCTGGGCGAGCTCCCCGGAGGACCGGCCCGTCGCCGAGACCGTGGCAGCCGTCGAGGCGGTGCGCGCGACGAGCACCCGCCTGGGTGGCTCGACCGTCGTGCTCGACGGCACCCCGGCCCTCAAGGCCGCCGTCGACAGCTGGGGACCGGTCCCCGGCCTCGCCCTGATGCGCCGCGTCAAGGCGGAGTTCGACCCGACCCGCGTCCTCGCCCCCGGACGCTTCGTAGGAGGCCTCTGATGACCGACCGCCCGGACCGGAGCGTCGACCTCGGCATGCCGGCCGTGCGCGGCGAGGCCGAGGTCCTGGCCTCTCCCGCCTTCGACGCGCTGCGCCCGCCGAGCCGCGACCTGCTCGACGACTGCGTGCACTGCGGGTTCTGCCTGCCCACCTGCCCGACCTACACGCTGTGGGGCGAGGAGATGGACAGCCCCCGCGGGCGCATCGACCTCATGCGGGCCGGCGTCGAGGGGGCGCCGATGACGTCGTCGATGCTCGGCCACCTGGACGCGTGCCTGGGGTGCATGGCCTGCGTGACCGCGTGCCCCTCGGGCGTGCAGTACGACCGCCTCATCGAGCAGACGCGCGCCCAGGTGGAGCGGCGGGTCGGGCGCCCGGCCCAGGACCGGGCGCTGCGCACGATGATCTTCAACCTCTTCCCCTACCCCGAGCGGCTGCGCGTGCTCCGGGCACCGCTGCGCCTGGCCCAGCGCACCGGCGCGCTCCGCCTCGTCGACCGCACCGGCGTCGTGGCGCGGGTCAGCCCCCGGCTGGCCGCCATGCAGTCGCTCGCCCCGCCGCTGGGGCCGCGCGTCACCGTGCCCGAGCGCACCCCCGCCCTCGGCGAGCGCCGCGCGGTCGTCGGCATGCTCACCGGCTGCGTGCAGCGCGAGTTCTTCGGCGAGGTCAACGCCGCCACCGCACGGGTGCTCGCCGCGGAGGGCTGCGACGTGGTCGCGCCGCAGGGCCAGGGCTGCTGCGGCGCCCTCTCGGTGCACACCGGTCGGGAGCAGGAGGGTATGGCGTTCGCCCGCCGGCTGATCGACACCTTCACCGAGGCCGGGGTCGACCACGTCGTGGTCAACTCCGCCGGGTGCGGGTCGACGATGAAGGACTACGTGCACCTGCTCGCCGACGACCCGGACTACGCCGACCGGGCACGCGAGTTCAGCGCGCGCGTGCGCGACCTGTCCGAGATCCTCGTCGAGCTCGGGCCGGTCGCCGAGCGGCACCCGGTGAGCGCCGGCGGCCGGGACGTCGTCGTCGCCTACCACGACGCCTGCCACCTGCGGCACGCGCAGAAGGTGGTGACCCAGCCGCGGGAGCTGCTGCACGGCATACCCGGGGTGTCGCTCGTCGAGATCCCCGACGCGGAGATCTGCTGCGGCTCCGCGGGCGTCTACAACATCCTCAACCCCGCGCCGGCGACCGAGCTGGGCGACCGCAAGGCCGCCGCGATCCTGCGGACCGGCGCCGAGCTGCTCGTCACCGCCAACCCCGGCTGCCTCATGCAGATCAGCCGCGCGCTGGAGCGCGCCGGGCGGCGCCTGCCCTTCGTGCACACGGCGACCGTGCTCGACGCGTCGCTGCGCGGCGAGCCGCTGGTCTGAGGTCTAGTCGGGGACCACGAGCAGCGAGTCGCGGCGCCGCATCCACACGACCAGGCCGACGAGCAGCGCGACCAGCAGGACGCCCTGGATCATCCCGGCGTGCAGGGAGACGCCGTAGATCATCAGGTAGCCGACCACGCCGGCCGTGAGGCAGTAGTAGGCGGTGACGAGGGCCGTCTTGCGGATGAGGTCCCCCTCGCGGCCGAGCAGGCCCACCGTCGCCGAGGCGGCGACGATGTTGTGGATGGCGACCGGGTTGCCGCCGGCGCCGCCGACGGCCTGCGTCGCGACGACCGTGTCCGGCGTGACGCCGATCTCCTGGCCGGTCGCGAACTGGAACAGCGAGAAGGTCAGGTTGGAGACGGTGTTGGACCCGGCGACGAACGCGCCCAGCGCCCCGATCCACGGGCTGATGAGCGGCCAGTTGGCCCCGGCGACGGCCGCCGCGCCCTCGGCGAGCGTGACCGGCATGCTGGCCAGGCCGGAGTCGGTGAAGTCCGGCCCGGAGCGGATGAGCAGGCGCACGAGCGGCACCGCGAAGAGCAGCGCGACCGCGGTGCCGAAGAGCTGCCCGCCGGCGACCTTCCACGTCTCCTTGATCTGCTGGGCGTCCATCCGGTGCAGCAGGTAGGTGATGAGCACCGTGACGATGAAGACGGTGCCGGGGCTGTAGAGCAGCTGCCAGGTCGTGGAGATCTCGGTGCCCAGGATGTTGGTGAACGGGATCGTCACCCACGGCGCCGACGAGGTGAGTGCCTGGGTGAGCGGGTCGACGAGACGGGTGGCCAGCAGCAGCACCGCGATGATGACGTAGGGCAGCCACGCCACGACCATGCTCATCCTCTTCTTGCCCACGTGGAGGTGGTCGATGTCCACCTTGCCCATCCACCGCTCCTCCCACGAGGCGCGCGGGCCGAAGTCGAAGGTCTCCTTCGGCATGAGGAAGCCCTTGCTCGAGGTGAACATCACCAGCGCCAGGCCCACCAGCCCGCCGATGAGCGAGGGGAACTCCGGGCCGGCCAGGAAGGCGACGAGCACGTAGGGCACCGTCATGGCCACCGAGGCGTAGAGCGCGAACGGCCAGATCTTCAGGCCCTCGGCGAAGCTGCGGCGCTCGCCGAAGAAGCCGGTGAGCATGACCGAGATGATGAGCGGGATGAGCAGCCCGCAGACCGCGTGGATGAGCGCGACCTCGCTGGCGATGTGCGCCACGAAGCCGTCGTAGGTCAGGCCCAGCTCGGAGACCCGGGCGTCGACGCCCGCGCCGTCCCTGAGGCCGCTGCCGACGCCGACGATCATCGGGGTGCCGACCGCGCCGAAGGAGACCGGCGTGGACTGGATGATGAGGCCCACCATGACCGCCGCCATCGCCGGGAAGCCGAGCGCGAGCATGAGCGGTGCGACGACGGCCGCGGGCGTGCCGAAGCCGGAGGCGCCCTCGATGAAGGAGCCGAAGAGCCAGCCGATGATGATCGCCTGCACGCGCCGGTCGGGCGAGATCGAGGTGAAGCCGGCGCGGATCGTGGTCATCGCACCGCTGCCGATGACGGTGGCCAGCAGCAGGAGCGCGCCGAAGACGATGTAGAGCAGCGTCACGGCGATGACGAGGCCCTCGACGGTCGCCGCCGCGACCGCGCCCGGGCGCATCTTCCACACGGTCAGCGCGATGAGGACCGTGACGGCGTAGCCGACGGGCATGGCGTACTTGGCCGGCCAGCGGAAGCCGGCGAGGAGCACGCCGACCAGGACGATCGGGGCGATGGCCAGCAGGCTCAGCACAGCAAGGTTGTCCACTCCGACACCTCTCGTGGGGCGACGGTCGCCTCCGTCGGCGACCGACCGGGTCCACGCACCATGCCAGGGGTCCGGGACCCGGTCAAGGAGGACACGCGGCCGTCGCGGTCCCCGCCGGTAGGGTGGCGGCATGGTCCAGCAGCGTCCCGCCGAGCGCCCCCGCGGCGTGCAGTCGGTCGACCGGGCGCTGGACATCCTCGAGCTGCTCGCCTCACGCCCCGGCACCCTCGGGGTCACCGAGATCGCGCGCGAGGCCGGTCTGGCGCCGGGCACCGCGCACCGCCTCCTCGGCGGGCTCGCGCAGCGCGGCTGGGTGCGCCAGGACCCGGGCCGCAGGTATGGCGTGGGGCCGGCGGCCCTGCGGCTGGGCGGCGCGGCGTCGACCACGCTCGCCGCGGTCGCGGGCCCGGCGCTGCGCGCCGCCGTCGAGGTCACCGGCGAGACGGCCAACCTGGCCTCGCTGGACGGCGACGTCATGGTCTACGTCGCCCAGTCGCCCTCCCCGCACACGCTGCGCATCTTCGCCGAGGTCGGCCGGCCGGTCCCGCTGCACTCCACCGCGGTCGGCAAGGTCGTGCTGGCCGCGATGGCGCCCGACCTGGCCGTCCGCCTGCTGGAGGGCGCCGAGCTCACGGCGCGCACACCGCATACCCTCACGAGCGTGAGCGAGCTGCGCGAGGAGCTGGAGCGGGTGCGCGAGCAGGGGTTCGCGCTCGACGACGAGGAGCAGGAGCTCGGGGTGCGCTGCGTCGCGGTCCCGGTCGCCACGGGCACGCCGTGGACCCAGCTGGCGCTGTCGGTGAGCGGCCCGACCGAGCGGATGTCGCGCGAGCGCGCGGTCGCCGTCGTGCCCGACCTGCGGCGGATCGCCGAGGACCTCGGCCGGCGGGAGCTGGGGGCGTGACGGGCCGCGGCGAGATCGTCGACGGGCTGCGGCGCGCCGCCCGGGCGGTGGTGCGCGCCGCGCGCCCGGCGGCCCGCACCGAGGTGCTCGACGCCCCGCAGGCGGAGGCCGCCTCCTACTCCTACGCGCCGGTCGACGACGACCGCGCCGACCCCGGCGAGGTGGTGTGGGCGTGGGTGCCGTTCGAGGAGAACCGCAAGAAGGGCAAGGACCGTCCCGTCCTCGTCGTCGGCCGCGACGGCGACCGGCTGCTGGCGCTGCAGCTGACGAGCAAGGACCACGACCGCGACGAGGCGCAGGAGGCGGCCGAGGGCCGCTACTGGACAGACATCGGCAGCGGCGCGTGGGACCACCGCCGCCGCCCCAGCGAGGCGCGCGTCAACCGGCTGCTGCGGCTGGAGCCCTCGGCGGTGCGCCGCACCGGCGCCCGGCTCGACCGGGAGATCTTCGACCGCGTCATGGCGCAGGTGCGGCGGCACTTCCCGCAGCCCTGACGTCCCCGGCACCCGCCGCGAGGGGCTTTGCGTCGCTCGGCCCTGCCCCGTCCCGGCG
>CAZONQ010000088.1:0-2481 GCA_964581125.1 uncultured Ornithinimicrobium sp. | reverse complement strand
CCCCGGCACCCGCCGCGAGGGGCTTTGCGTCGCTCGGCCCTGCCCCGTCCCGGCGTCGCTCGGCCCTACCCCGTCCCGGCGCGGCTCGGCCCTGCCCCGTCCCGGCGCGGCTCGGCCCTGCCCCGTCCCGGCGCGGCTCGGCCCTGCCCCGTCCCGGCAGCGCGACACCCCGGCGTGTCGTGCACAACGACACGGTGCACTGCGGCGTGTCGGTCGTTCCAGCGACCATCGTGCACAGGCACAGCTCACGTGCTCACGTGCGGTAGGTAGACTGGTCTACCTACCTCACAGGAGGCCGTCCCGTGCCAGTTCCGTCCCCGCGCCCAGCACCCGCCCCCGCCCGCGAGCGCCTGCTCGACGCCGCCGCCCGGCTGTTCTACGCGCACGGCACGACGGCGACGGGCATCGACACGATCACGGCCGAGGCCGGCGTCGCACGCAAGAGCCTCTACAACAACTTCGCCTCCAAGGACGAGCTCGTCCTGGCCTACGTCGAGGCCCGCCACGAGGAGTGGCTCGACCTCTACCGCAGGAGGCTCGCCGGTGCTGGCACGCCGGAGGCGCGGGTGCTGGCGGTCTTCGACGCCTACCTCGACCACGCCGACGCCGCCTACGTGCACGGCTTCCGCGGGTGCGGGCTGCTCAACGCCGCGGCCGAGCTGCCGACCGGATCGGAGGGCCGCGAGGCCGTCCGTCGCCACAAGGAGCAGGTGGAACAGGTCCTCGTCGAGCACCTGCGCGGGGCCGGCGTGCCGGACGCGCCGACGCTGGCCGAGCACCTCTCCTTCGTGCTGGAAGGGGCGATGAGCAGGGCCGGCCTCGAGGGGCGGTCCGACCGGCTGGTGCAGGCCCGCCGGCTGGCCTCCGCGCTGCTGGACCAGCGGTGAGCGGCGCGCCGCGGTGGGCGGCGACGGCCGCCATCCTCGTCACGGCGGTGCTGTGGGGCACGACCGGCACCGCGGCGACCTTCGCGCCGACGGCCGGGCCGCTGGCGATCGGCGCCGCCGCGCTCGGGGTCGGAGGGCTCCTCCAGGCGCTCGTGGCGGTCCCCCAGCTGCGTTCGGCCCGGTCCGAGCTGCTGTCGCACCGGCGCACCGTCGGGCTCGGCGGCGCGGCTGTGGCGGTCTATCCGCTGGCGTTCTACAGCTCCATGCACCTCGCCGGCGTCGCGATCGGCACGGTCGTGTCGCTCGCGTCCGCCCCGCTGGCCTCGGGCGTGCTCGAGCGCTTCGTGAGCCGACGGCCGCTCAGCCGGTGGTGGATGCTCGCCGCCGGCCTCGGCGTCGTGGGCGCGGCCATGCTCTGCCTCTCCCGGACCCACGTGCCGACCGGCGTGGCCTCCACCGTCGGCGGTGTCCTCCTCGGCCTGGTCGCCGGGGCCACCTACGCGACGTACTCCTGGGTCGCGCAGGGGCTGATGGCCTCGGGCGTGGGCCGGGCCGCCTCCATGGGTGCGGTCTTCGGCACCGGCGGCGCCCTGCTGCTCCCGGTGCTGCTCGTCACCGGCGCGCCGCTCGTGGCGTCGCCGGAGGCCTTCCTCGTCGCCACCTACATGGCCCTGGTCCCGATGTTCCTCGGCTACCTGCTCTTCGGCTACGGCCTCGCCGGCGTCCCGGCGAGCACGGCGACGACGATCACGCTGGTCGAGCCGGCCGTGGCCGCCGTCCTCGCGGTCATGGTCGTCGGCGAGCGCCTGGCGCCGCTCGGGTGGGCGGGCCTGGCCGTCCTGGCCGTGGTCCTGCTGCTCCTGACGCTGACCCCGGGGACGACGAAGGCCCGGCCCCTGCCGACCGTGGTCGGCAGGGTCCGGGCCTGAGCCTGGTGGAGCTGAGGGGATTCGAACCCCTGACCCCCTCCATGCCATGGAGGTGCGCTACCAACTGCGCCACAGCCCCTCGTCGTCGCGAGGACTGCGCTACTTTACCCAGAGCGACGGTCAATCTCCAAATCGCAGGTCAGGGCCCGTCGGCACCGTCGGCCGAGCGCCTGCTCAGCGGTCGGTGACGCTGCCGACGCTGGCCGACACACCGACGTTCCAGGCCTCCAGCCGCCACCCGGTGCGGTGCTCCACGAGCTCGGCCCAGTGGCAGTTGTGCAGCCCGACGAGCGAGAGCCAGGCCTGGCGGTAGGTGAGCCCGACCACCTCGGCGACGAGGGCACGGCTGGCCATCCCGTGCGTGGTCAGCACTGCGGTGTCGTCGCGGCCGAGCCGCGCGACCAGCTCGTCGAAGACGGCCCGGACGCGGGCCTGGACGTCGGCCACCCGCTCCCCCGTCTCCCCGCGCACTGCGTCCTCGCCACGGTCCAGGGCAGCCAGCACGTCGGGGAAGCGCTCGAGCACCTCCGCGTGGCGCAGGCCCTGCCAGCGCCCGACGTGGATCTCGCGCAGGCGCTCGTCGTGCTCGACGCGCAGACCGGTGCGCGCAGCGAGCGCCTCCGCGGTGTCCGCCGCACGGGCGAGGTCGCTGGCCAGCAGCCTGG
>CAZONQ010000087.1:0-10875 GCA_964581125.1 uncultured Ornithinimicrobium sp. | reverse complement strand
GCGCGGGTCGTCCGGCTCGGCCCACGGCCCGGCGGGGTTGGCCGAGCGGAAGGTGCCCTCGGCCTCCCAGCGGTCCTGCCAGCGCGCCTCGATCCGGCCTGCCAGCTCCGCGGTGTAGCGGTGCTCCGGGATCCGCTCGTTCATCTTCTCCTCGATCTCTGTCTCGTGCTCGGTCTGGCCTCGGTGCACAAAAAAGCCCCTCGGGCGTGGAGGGGTCAGCCGCGCTGGGTGTGCGTCGTCAGCGCGGCTGGATAAGGAGGAGCACGCAACGGGTCGTCATGGTGCTCCCCACTCTAGCGGAACGCCCGGTCGCCGGGACGACGACGGCGGGCCCGCCGGCGGCCCGCGTGCTAGCCTCCGGACGCAGAGCCGGTCCCGTCGCAGGGGCCACGGGACCGGACGCCGTGACGCAGGGACACAGGGGCCGTTCATGCTTGATCCATCTCGTGACACCTCCTCAGGGGAGCAGGTCGCGCTCTCGCCGACGACCGTCATGCCGCCGACCGGGCGCCGACCACCGCTGCAGACGCGCATGCACCACTACTTCGAGGCGTCCTGCGACCGCACGCCGGACGCCCTCGCCCTCGACTGGGAGGGCGGGCGGCTGACCTACGCCGAGCTGGACGCCCGGGCCAACCGCCTCGCGCACCACCTGCTCGCCGCCGGACCGGACCGCCTGCGCCGGGTGTGCCTGCTCGTCGACCGCTCCGCCGACCTCTACGTCGCGCTGCTCGGCACGATGAAGACCGGCGCGGCGTTCGTGCCGATCGACCCGGCCTCCCCCGGCGACCGCGTCACCTACGTCGTCGACGACTCCGGGGCCGACCTGCTGCTCACCACCCGCTCGCTCGTCGGCGCCGCCGAGGGCGTGGGGGTGCCCGTGCTGCTCCTCGACGACGAGCAGACCGTCGCCGAGGTCGCCGCGCGGCCGGCGGACCGGCCCGACCCGCCCGCGCCCGACGGCGAGCACGCCGACGACCCCGGCGCCTACGTCATCTACACCTCCGGCTCCAGCGGCCGGCCCAAGGGCGTCGACGTCGCGCAGAGCAGCATCTGCAACTTCATCCACGTCATCACGCAGATCTACGACGTGCAGCCCGACGACCGCGTCTACCAGGGCATGACGGTGGCCTTCGACTTCGCCATCGAGGAGGTCTGGCCCACCTGGGCGACCGGCGCCACCCTGGTCCCCGGGCCGGTCGACGGACGGCGCGTCGGCGCCGGCCTCACCGACTACCTGGAGGACCACGGGGTCACGGTCCTCTACTGCGTGCCGACCGTGCTGTCGACGATCGAGCGCAACCTCCCGGCGATCCGGGCGCTCATGGTGGGCGGGGAGGCCTGCCCGGCGGAGCTGGTGGAGCGGTGGGCGCCCGGGCGCCGGATGCTCAACACCTACGGCCCCACCGAGGCGACCGTGACCTGCACCTGGGGGGTCCTCCTCCCCGGCCGACCGGTGACGATCGGCGTCCCGGTGACGACCTACACGGCATACGTCCTCGACGAGCAGCGCGCCCCGGTGCCCGAGGGCGAGGTCGGCGAGCTGTGCATCGGCGGCCCGGGGGTGGCGCGCGGCTACCTCAACCGCCCCGAGCTCACCGCCGACCGCTTCATCCACCTCGAGCACGACCGGGCGGCGGGTCGCATCTACCGGACCGGCGACCTGTGCCGGGTCCAGGAGGACGGCGAGATCGTCTACCTGGGCCGGGCCGACGCCGAGGTCAAGATCCGCGGCCACCGCGTCGACCTCGGCGAGATCGAGAGCGTCATCATGCGCCACCCCGCGGTCCCCAGCGCCGCGGTCAAGCACCTCAAGGAGTCCGGCTCCCCCGACGACCTGGCGGCCTACCTCGTGCTCTCCCCCGCGGCCGCCGCCGACGTGGACGCGCTGACGCAGGAGCTGTGGACGCAGCTGCGCGAGACCCTGCCGGCCTACATGGTCCCGGCCTTCTTCGAGGTCGTCGACGAGCTGCCGATGCTGCCCAGCGGCAAGGTCGACCGCCCGCGCCTGCCCGACCCCACGTCCCGGCGGATGCTCGCCACCAGCGGCGAGCGCGTCCCGCCGGCGACGCCGCAGGAGCGCTGGCTGGCCGAGGTCTGGGCCGACGCCTTCGGCCTCGAGCTCGACCAGGTCTCGGTCGAGGCCGACTTCTTCGAGGAGCTCGGCGGCCACTCCCTCGTCGCCGCGACCGTCGTCTCCCGGCTGCGCCAGGACCCCCGCGGCGCCCGCCTGTCCGTCCTCGACCTCTACGACCGGCCCACCGTCCGCGGGCTGGCGGAGCTGGTCGCGGACGACGTCGAGGCGGTCCCGCCGAGCCGCGCGGCGCGCCTGCGCGGGCGCCCGACGCCCACCTGGCAGGTATGGAGCTTCGGCCTCGCCCAGCTCGTCCTCCTCTTCCTCGCGGTCGCCGTGGGCTACTCGCCGATCGCCCTGCTCTACTGGTGGTTCGGCGGGCGCGTCTCCTTCGAGATGCTGCAGCTGCTCGTGCTCAGCTTCCCCGTGGTCTACCTCCTCGAGCGGTGGGTCGTGCCGGTCGCCGCGACGAGGCTGCTCGGCCGGGGCATCGAGGAGGGCAGCTACGGGCTCTACGGGCTGGTCCACCTGCGCCTCTGGGCCGTCGGCAAGGCCATGACCTTCTCGCCGCTGCCGATGCTCGCCGGCTCCCCGCTCGCCCTGACCTACCTGCGCTGGTGCGGCGCCACGGTCAGCCCCGGGGCGCACCTGGCGACCGCCGGGGTCAACCTGCCCTCGATGCTCACCGTCGAGGAGGGCGCGACCGTGGGCTACGCCACGCTGCTGGAGGGCTGGTCGATCGACGACGGGCGGATCCGGGTCGGGCGGGTCGAGGTCAGCGCCGACGCGACGGTGTCGGCCAACTGCGTGCTCACCGGCCCGTGCCGCGTGGGGGCCGGCGCCCTGCTGCGCGAGCAGTCGTCGGTCGGCGCGCACGAGTCGGTGCCCTCGGACGAGACCTGGCGCGGCTCGCCCGCGCGGCGCCGGTCCGACGCCGGCGACCCGTGGTACGAGGCCATGGCCACGGCCGGCCCCGCCCCCCGCCGCTGGACCCGCAACCACCTGGCCAGCTTCGTCCTGGGCGTGGCCGTGCTGGAGCTGGTGCCGCTCCTCGCCGCGCTGCCGGTGGTGGTGATCGTGTGGTGGGCGCTGCTCACCGTCGGCGTCGGCTGGGCGCTGCTGACGACCGTGCTGCTCACCGGGCCCGTCTTCGTGGTCTCGGTGTGCTGCACCATCCTGCTGCTGCGCAGGTTCGCGCTGCCCAGCACCCCCGTCGGCATCCACCCCCTGCGCAGCAAGATCGGCGTGGAGAAGTGGTTCGGCGACAAGCTCTTCGAGACCAGCCTGCTGCTCACGAACAGCATGTACTCCACGCTGTTCACGCCGATGTGGCTGCGCCGGCTCGGCGCGGACGTCGGCCCTCGGGCCGAGGTCTCCACCATCGCCAACATCGACCCCGACCTGCTGACCGTCGGCGAGGAGTCGTTCATCGCCGACATGGCGTCGGTGGGCAGCTCCCTGTGCAGCAACCACCACCTCGCCTTCCGGCCGACGGTCGTCGAGCCGCGGTCCTTCGTGGGCAACGCCGCCTTCCTGCCCTGCGGCTCGCGGCTCGGCAGCGGCTCGCTGCTCGGCGTGCTGTCCACCCCGCCGGGGCCGGACGTGCCCGCCGACAGCTCGTGGCTCGGCTCCCCGTCGTTCCGGCTCCGGCGCCGCGAGACGTGGGAGGGCTTCACCGAGGAGCAGACCTTCCACCCGCCGCGGCGGCTGGTCGTGGGCCGCTACCTGGTCGAGACGGTGCGCATCGTGGCGCCGTCCTCCCTGCTGGCCACCTCGGTCTTCGGCACCCTCTGGGTCGCCTCCCGGCTCGTGCGCGCCGGCTGGGGCCCGGTGGCCACGGTGCTGGGCGTCGGGGTCACGGCCCTCCTGGCCAGCCTGGCCGTCGTCGTCGCGGTCGCGGCGGTCAAGTGGCTCGTCGTGGGCCGCTACCGGCCGCGGGTGGAGCCGCTCTGGAGCATGTTCGTGCGCCGCAGCGAGCTCGTGACGGGGCTCTACGAGGCCGCGGCGGTCCCGGCCCTGCTCACCGCGCTGTCCGGCACGCCGATGCTGGGGGCGCTCCTGCGCCTCTACGGCGTGCGCGTGGGGCGGCGGGCCCTGCTCGACTCGACCTACGTCACCGAGTTCGACCTCGTGCGGGTCGGGGCCGACAGCGTGGTGGGGCCGCACGTGTCCCTCCAGACCCACCTCTTCGAGGACCGGGTCATGAAGATGGACGTGCTGCGCATCGGGCGCGGCTCGGTCCTCGGCTCGCGCAGCATCGTGCTCTACGCCACGGACGTGGGCGCCTCGACCCGGCTCTCGCCGCTCACCCTGGCGATGAAGGGCGAGTCGCTCCCGGCCGGCAGCGACTGGACGGGCATCCCCGCGCGGCCGAGCGCCCAGGCGGTCGAGCCCGACGAGGCTCCCGAGGAGGGCGAGGCCGTGGGCCTGACCGGCACCGGCATGCCCCAGGAGGGCGCCGAGCGCGGCACCGTGGTGCCCGGCGGCAGCGGCGGCCGCGTCGTCGGCCTCGACGTCGCCCGGGGGCTGGCGCTGGTCGGCATGTTCTCCGTGCACACCTTCACGGCCTACACCGCGGACTACCGGGTGACCCTGCCGTGGCTGCTCGCCTCCGGGACGGCGTCGGCGCTGTTCGCCATCCTGGCCGGGATCAGCATCGGCATCATGACCGGGCGCACCGCCCCCTACCGCGGCACGCGGATGCGCGCCGCCCGGGGCCGGCTCGTGGTCCGTGCGGTCATGATCATGGCGCTGGGGCTGGTGCTGGGGTGGGTGGTCCCGATCACCGGCGCCGGCGTGATCCTGCCCTACCTCGGGCTGCTCTTCCTGGCCGCGGTGCCCTTCGTCTCGCTGCGCGCCCGGCCCCTCCTGGTGCTCAGCGTCGGCTGGATCCTCGTCGCCCCGCTCGTCAGCCAGCTGCTGCGCCAGGGCAGGGAGGTCCCGGAGCCCCACCAGCTGCACCCCTGGTCGCTGGTCACCGACCCCCTGCAGTCCCTGGACTACCTGACGGTGTCGGGCCTCTTCCCCGCCCTGACCTGGTTCGGCTACATCCTCGTCGGCCTCGGCCTGTCCCGGCTGGACCTCAACCGGCGGCTGATCCCCCTGCTGGGGGCGGTCGGGCTGGGCCTGGCCCTGTCGAGCACGTGGCTGTCGGGCTGGCTGATGCGGGTCTGGGGCGTGGACGCGCTGGCGCGCACGACCCACGACGTCACGCAGCTCGACGAGATCCTCAACCTCGTCGTGTGGGGCGGCGACGGCACGCTGCCCGCCGACTCCTGGTGGTGGCTGGCCGTCGCGGCACCGCACACCGGGACCCAGCTCGACCTGCTGCGCACCACCGGCTGGGCGATCGTCGTCATCACCGCCTGCCTCGCGCTCACCGTCGTGGCGCCCCGGCTCCTCGAGCCGCTGGCGACGGTGGGCCGGATGTCGCTGACCATGTACTCCCTCCACCTGGTGCTGCTCACGGTCGTGGGCGACGACTACTTCGCCGAGGGCTGGGCCTTCCTCCTCCACGTGGGAGCGTGCATGCTCTTCGCCGGCGCCTGGTCGACGAGGTTCTCCCAGGGGCCGCTGGAGTGGCTGGTCCGCGCGGCCACCAGGCTGGTCGTCCCCGGCGCGGCCCGCCCCGCCGCGGGGCGCGAGCCGCTGCCCGGGTCGTCGGAGGGGCCGCCCGCGGAGGAGGTCGACGCCGACCGGGACCGGGGCGCCGTGCTGTGACCGCGCTGCGGCTGTGGCTGGCCCGGGCCGCGCCCGGCACGGCGCGGCCGCTCGGCCGGCAGCTGCTGCGGCTCGCGGTGGCCCGGACCGCGGGGGTCTCCCCCGACGCGCTCGGCGAGCCGGTGAGGTCGTGCCTCTCCTGCGACGACCGGCTGCACGGGCCGCCCCGCTGGCCGGGCAGCGGCGTCTGGGCCAGCCTGAGCCGCGCCGGACCGCTGGTGGCCGTGGCGGCCGTGCCCGCACCCTCGCCGCCGTCCGCGCCGGCGCCGGTGCGCGCCGAGCACGGGCTGGGGGTCGACCTCGTCGTCGGCACCGGCCGGCTCGTCCCGGCGCCCTCCGACCTGCTGTCCGTCGAGGAGCGTCGCCTCGGCGCCCGCGCCCGGCCGCTGCGCCTCTGGGCCCGCAAGGAGGCCGTGGTCAAGGCCACCGGCCTCGGCCTGGCGCTGCCGGTCGGCCTCGTCTCCGTGAGCGACCACGACGACGGGGCGTGGAGCGCGCGCCTGGACCCGCACGGCGCCGGAGCCGTCCCCCACGGCGGTCTGAGCCACCTCGGCACCTGGCGGCTCTCCGGCGCCGACGTGGACGTGTCGCCCGTCGTCGGCACGGGCCACCACGCGGCCGTCGCGCTCGTCGGGGAGGGCCCGGTCACCGCCGAGGTGTCCGACGCCTCCGAGCTCCTCGGCCGGCCCTGACCGTCGGGCCGGCGCTCACCCGTGCTCGAAGGACCAGTCGACGTCGCCCTCGAACTCCGAGACGAGCCACCCCTCGTCGCCCCCGTCGACGAGGGTCACCCTCAGGTCGCGCTCGACGACGACGTCCTCGGCGCGGTGCAGGCGCGAGGCCGCGACGACCGCGCGGGTCTCCAGGTCCACGACGAGGGCGTCCTCCCGCCCCGGTGCCACGTCGACCGCGCCCTCCGAGACCTGCTGGCTCACGACGTGCCGGGCGACGAGCTCGGGGTCGTGCAGGTCCGTGATGCGCAGCAGGTCGACGACGTCCCGCGCCCGGCCGTCGCCGCGGGCCGCCTCCTCCGCCGTCCGGCGCCAGTAGTCGAGGGCGTCCGGGGTCATCGCCGGCGCGAGCGGGTCGACCACGACCGCCACCGGGTCGGCGTCCTCGTCGGCGGCGAGCGCGAAGCCCTCCTCGAGCAGCAGCCCGGAGAGCTGGTCGTAGGCCTGCTCGGCCCGGTCGCCGAAGAGCGCCGCGGCCTCGCCGCTCACCTGCGGCTCGGCCACGAACCGGCTCGGCTGCACCGCCTCCAGCGACGTCGGGGTGCACGCGGCGAGCACCACCGCCGCGGCCGCCACGACCGGTCCACCAGCGCGGCTGGAACGCAACGACATACCCGACTCCCCGCGTCGTCACCCACCACCCGGGACGCCCTGCGCGTCACGGGTGCACCGGCGCCCCTCGCCGGCACCCCCGAGTCTAGCCAGAGACGCCGCGACCGCCGCCCCGTGGTCGGGACGGCGGTCGCGGGGTCGGCGCCGACGGCGCCGGTCGAGCAGCGCTCAGGCGCCGATCGAGTTGAACCTCTTGGCCATGGCCGACTTCTTGTTGGCGGCCTGGTTGGCGTGCAGGACGCCCTTGGAGACGGCCTTGTCCAGCTTCTTGGACGCCAGCTTCAGGGCGTCGGCGGCCTTGGCCTGGTCGCCGCTGTCGGCGGCCTCGCGGAACTTGCGGATCCAGGTGCGCAGCTCGGACTTGTACGCGCGGTTGCGCTCGGTGCGCTTGGCGTTGGTCTTGACGCGCTTGATCTGGGACTTGATGTTTGCCACGAAGTGTTCTTCCTGCTTCAGTCGTCGGGTGTCTGTCGTGAGGGCGACATTCGCGGGGCTCGGAACGAGAGGCGTGGGGATGCCCTGGCGGGTGAGCCGCGCGAGGTGGTGCGTTGCGTTGCGCGCACGACCGAGCGCGCACGCGGTCACCCAATCTACCAGCGGGGGACCGTCCGGCCCAAGTCGGCGCCCGCCCCGCTCAGCCGTTGCGCGACCCGCTCAGCCGTTGCGCGCCCGGCAGATCTCCAGGACGGCGCGCTCGACGGCATACTCCGGGCTGCGGACCGCCGCCCCGGTGCGCAGCCCGCCCTTGACGTCGACGTCGGCGCGGGCGACCGCCTGGATGGCCCGCCCGAGGCTCGGGCCGTCCCAGCCGCGCGCGACCCGCCTGGCCTGGTCGACCTGCCAGGGCGCCATCCCCAGGTCCCGCGCCACCTGGGCGCTGCTCCCCCGGCCGGCGGAGGCGACCTTGCCGACCTGGCGCAGCTGCATGGCCAGCACGGCGACGATGGGGACCGGGTCCAGCCCGCCGAGCATCGCGTGCCGCAGCAGCCGCAGGGCCTCCGCCTCGTCGCCGGCGAGCGCGGCCTCGGCCACCTTGAAGCCGGTGGTCTCCACCTTCTCGCCGTAGTAGGTGGCGACGTCCTCGGCCTCGACCGTGCCCTCGACGTCCCGGGCGAGCTGGGCGCAGGCGCCGGCGAGCTCGCGCAGGTCCTTGCCGACGGCCAGGACCAGCGCCCCGACCGCCTCCTCGGTGATCCGGCGGCGGGCGGTGCGGAACTCGTTCTTGACGAAGGTGTGCTTGTCGCCCTCGGACTTGACCGCCCTGGCCTCGACGACGCGGGCGCCCTGCTTCTTCAGGGTGTCGAGGACCTTCTTGCCGCGGTTGCCGGACTTGTGCCGCACGACGAGCGTCACCCCGTCGGCGGGCTGCGCCAGGTAGCCGAGCAGGTCCTCCACGAGCGCGTCGTCGGCCTCGTCCGTGTCGTGGACGACGATGACGGTCCAGCCACCGAAGAGGCTGGGGCTGGCGTGCACGAGCAGCTCGCCGGGCTGGTAGCTCGCGGCGTAGAGCTTGACGACCTCGGCCTCCGGCTCGGCCGCGCGGACGGCGTCCACGACCGACTCGAGGCCGCGCTCGGCGAGGACCTCCTCGGGACCGGTGATGAGGGCGAGCTCGAGCGGCGACGTCACGGGGCCCAGCCTGCCACGGGGGTATGACGTGCCCGTCCCGCGGGCGCTCTCATGCGCCGCCCGGCCCCGGCTCCCACGGGCCCAGGTCGAGCCAGCCCTTCTGCACGGCCGCCGGGCGGGTGCGGGTCACGGCGGCCACGGGCAGCGGGCCGTAGAGGTGCGGGAAGAGCGGCGAGCCCGGGTCGTCGGGGTCGGCCGGCTCCATCCTGACCTCGACGCCCGCCGCGGCCAGCGCCGCCGGGTCGATCTCGAGCACGACGAGCGGCCCGTCCGCACGGGCGTAGAGGAGCCTGGCGACCCCGGGCAGCTGCTCGGGGAAGGAGGCGTGGACGAAGCCGACCTCGGCGAGCGTGGCTCCCCGCGTCGACCGCTCGTAGCGCCCGGCGCCCAGCGCCTCCTGCCAGTGCGCCAGCTCGGCCAGGTGCCACAGCGGGCGGTCGGCGGAGGTCATGCCCCGACCTCCAGCCCGAGCTGGTTGATCCGCGCCGTGACGAGGTCCGGCGCGAGCTCGAGGTGCTCGGCGAGCTCCTCGACACCGACGCCGGACTCGACGCCGTCGCGCAGCTCCTCGTCCTGCTCGTCGCTCCAGGCGTGCCCGCCGGTGACGGCCGTCCGGGGCGAGCGCGCGACGGGGACGGTGCCCCTCCCCGACGGGGCCAGGGGTGCGCCGCCCAGCCCGCGGGCACCGGGTGCGGCCACCGGGAGCACCTCCCCGGCGGTGGCGTCGAGGCGCTCGAGGGCCCTGAGGACGAGCGCGCGGTCGTCGGTCGGCCAGAAGGGCGGCAGCGAGCGCTGCAGGAAGGGGGCGTAGCGGGCCTTCATCATCCGCGAGTCGAGGAAGGCCACGACGCCCCGGTCGTCCGCGCGGCGCACGAGGCGGCCCGCGCCCTGGGCCAGGCGCAGCGCCGCGTGCGTGGCCGAGACCTGCATGAAGCCGTTGCCGCCCATCCGGGAGATCGCCTCGGTCCGCGCCGAGGACAGCGGGTCGTCCGGCCGCGGGAAGGGGATGCGGTCGATGATGACCAGCTGGCAGGCCGGGCCGGGCACGTCGACGCCCTGCCACAGCGACATGGTGCCGAAGAGGCAGGTCGTGGCGTCGGAGGCGAAGCGCCGCACGAGCGTGGGGGTCTGGTCGTCGCCCTGGCAGAGGACGGTCCAGCCCTCGTCGGCCAGGCGGGTGCGCATCTCCTCGGCGGCGGCCTCGGCGGCCCGGCGGGAGCTGAAGAGCCCGAGCGTGCGCCCGCCCGCCGCCCGCACCAGCGCCTCGATCTCGTCGAAGACGACCGGGGCCGCGCCGTCGCGGCCGGGCGGGGGCAGGTGCGAGGCGACGTAGGCGATCGCCTGCTGCGGGTAGTCGAAGGGCGAGCCGACGTCCAGCCCCTCCCAGGGCGGGGAGCCGGCGCCGCGCAGGCCGATGGTGCCGGCGACGGCGTCGAAGCTGCCGCCCAGCTCGAGCGTGGCCGAGGTCAGCACGACCGTGCGCTCGTCGAAGATCTTGTCGCGCACGAGCATCGCCACGCTCATCGGCGCGACCCGCAGCACGGCGCCCCGGCGCTGGTCGTGGGTGATCCACACGACGTCGAGGTCGCGCTCCTCGAGCACCCGCGAGGCGGTGTCCTGGACCTCCTCGACCGCGGCGAGCGCCACCTGCCGGGCCCCGTCGACCTCGGCGCCCTTGTCCGGCTTGAGCTCGGAGAAGGTGTCGCGCGCGGCGTCGCGGACCAGCTGGAGGGTGGTGACGAGGCGCTCGGGCAGCTGGCCGAGCTTGCCCTCCGGCAGGGCGGCGAGGGTGTCGGCGAGCAGGTCGGTGATCTCGGCGAGCCGCGCCGACGCCTCCCCCTTGCCGGCCTTGCGCGCCGCCGCGGACACGGTGCCGGAGGTGAGCTCGTCGGTGATCGTCGAGGTGATCCGGTCGGTGAGCTCGTGCGCCTCGTCGACGACGAGCAGGTCGTGCTCGGGCAGCATGAACCGCCCCTCGAAGGCGTCGATCGCCATGAACGAGTGGTTGGTGACGATGACGTCGACCTCCTTGGCCGCCTCGCGGGAGCGCTCGACGAAGCACTCCGCGACGACCGGGCAGCGGCTGCCGAGGCACTCGTGGGCGGTGAC
>CAZONQ010000086.1:0-10939 GCA_964581125.1 uncultured Ornithinimicrobium sp. | reverse complement strand
TCGGCGACTTCGCCAACGGCGCCCAGACGATGATCGACGAGTTCGTCTCCTCCTCCGAGCAGAAGTGGGACCAGCGCTCCAGCGTCGTGCTGCTCCTGCCGCACGGCTACGAGGGCCAGGGGCCGGACCACTCCTCCGCGCGCATCGAGCGCTACCTGCAGCTGTGCGCCGAGGACAACATGACGGTCGCCTACCCGTCGACGCCCGCCAGCTACTTCCACCTGCTCCGGGCGCACGCCACGGCGCGGCCGCGCAAGCCGCTGGTCGTCTTCACCCCCAAGGCGATGCTCCGCCTCAAGGCCGGTGCGAGCGCCCCGGAGGACTTCACCAGCGGCACCTTCGAGCCGGTCCTGCCGGACACCGCCCAGCTGGACCCGAACCAGGTCGACCGCGTCCTCATCGCCTCGAGCAAGCTGGTGTGGGACCTGGAGGAAGAGCGCCGCAAGCGGGAGGACACGCGGACCGCGATCCTGCGCGTGGAGCAGCTCTACCCGGTCCCGGGCGCGCAGCTGGCGGCGCTGACCAGGAAGTACCCCAACGCCGAGCTGGTCTGGACCCAGAACGAGCCGGAGAACCAGGGCGCGTGGCCGTTCATGGCCCTCAACCTGCCGGCGGCGCTGGCCCAGCACGGCGAGGAGCGCCCGCTGCGGGTCGTCTCCCGCCCGGCGTCGGCCTCCCCGTCGACCGGGTCGACCAAGGTCCACGCGGTCGAGCAGGACACGCTCCAGGACGCGGGCTTCGACCGCCGCGGCTGACGCCCGCGAGACACCGCGACGGCCTCGGTGGACGACCGAGGCCGTCGCGGAGCGCTGTGGCGCCGGACCTGCGACGCTCCCGTGGGGCCGCTGCCGTCCTGCGACGGCCACCGGGTGTGACGCTGCCGTAGCATGAGCGCGTCCATCGAGGGTCGGAAAGGCGGGCACGTGCGATGACAGCCACTCTGCTCATCCTCCTCGCGGCCATCGTGGCCTTCGTGTCGGGGCGCGTTCCGCTGAGCGTCGTGGCCGTCGGGGTCGCGGTGAGCCTGTGGGCGACCGGGGTGCTGGACCTGCAGCAGGCGCTCGCCGGCTTCGGCGACCCCGTGGTCCTCTTCATCGCCTCGCTCTTCGTCGTCAGCGAGGCGCTCGAGGCGACCGGCGTGACGGCCTGGGCGGGCAGCCAGGTGACCCGCCGCGCGGGGACGCGCCGGGTGCCGGTGCTGGTCGTGGTCTCCCTCCTCGTGGCCGTCGTCACCGCCTTCATCAGCGTCAACGGCGCGGTCGCCGCCCTCATCCCGATGGTCGTCGTCGGGGATCCCCGCGTCGCACATGCTCATGCCGCTGGCCTTCGCCGCGCACGCCGGGTCCCAGCTCGCCCTCACCGGCACCCCGATCAACATCATCGTCAGCGACGCGGCGCGGGAGGCCGGAGAGCGCGGGTTCGGCTTCTTCGAGTTCAGCCTGGTCGGGATCCCGCTGCTGGCCGGCACGATCCTCGTCGTGGCGCTCTTCGGCCGCGTGCTGCTGCCCGACCGCACCCCGGACGGCCTGCCCGACGACCTCGCCTCCCACTCGAGCACCCTGCGCGACCAGTACTACCTGCCCGACGACAAGCAGCTCACCACGGCCGAGCGCGGCGTCGCCGAGGTCATCGTGGCCCCGCGCTCGGCGCTCGTCGGGCTGCACGTCTTCCCCGGCATGGCCACCCCCAGCGGCGACCTCGTCGTCGTCGCGGCCCAGCGCGGCGGGGAGGACCTGCGCGGCCCCGGCTCCCAGCTGGCCGTCGGCGACACGCTCCTGGTGAGCGGCACCTGGGAGGACCTGGAGCGGCACACCGCGGGCCGGGACGTCCTCGTCGTCACCCCGCCCGACGAGCTGCGCAGGGGCGTCCCCCTGGGCCGCGGGGCGAGGCGCACGGTCGCGGTGTTGCTCGGCATGGTCGTGCTGCTCGCGACCGGCGTCGTGCCGGCCGCCGTCGCGGGCCTGGTGGCGGCGGTCGCCCTCGTCGTGACGGGCGTGCTCACCCCGACGCAGGCCTACCGCAACATCGGGTGGACCACGGTCATCCTCGTCGCGGGGATGATCCCGCTGTCCACCGCGTTCGTCTCGACCGGCACCGCGGAGCTCATCGCCGAGCAGGTGCTCGGGGTCGTCGGCGGCGGCTCGCCGCGGGTGGCGCTGCTCGTCGTCTGCGTGCTCACGATGATCCTGGGCCAGCTCATCTCCAACACCGCCACCGTGCTCATCCTGCTGCCGGTCTCGCTGGCGCTCGCCGACGACCTGTCGGTGTGGGTGCTGCCGTTCATGCTGGCGCTCACCGTCTCGGGCGCGGCCTCCTTCCTCACCCCGGTGGCCACGCCCGCCAACACGATGGTCCTGGAGCCCGGCGGCTACCGCTTCGGCGACTACTGGAAGCTGGGCCTGCCGCCGGTGCTGTGGGTCCCGGTCGTCCTCCCGTTCCACGGCTAGGCATTCTCGGGCCTCTCCCACCGCCGGGTCCCATTTGTGGATATGCTGCACATTGCGGCCGCGCGACAAGGCGAAATGGGGCGCGGCCCTGGCCGCACAGACGGGCGGACGATGTCGAGCCAAGCAGCCGAGACCACCACTTCTTCAGGATTCCTGAACTGGATCGAGCGCGTCGGCAACAAGGTCCCCAACCCGACGATCATGTTCGTCTACCTCATCGGCCTCGTCGCCGTGGTGTCGGCGGTGCTCACGTGGGCCGGGGTGAGCGTCACCGACGAGGTCGTCGTGCCGGTCCCCCGCGACGAGTTCAACCAGATCAACGAGCACCTGGGCGGCACCTGGTCGATCTACGACTCCACGACCGGCGAGCCGGCGGTGGTGCCCGACTACATCGTCTCCGAGGAGACCTTCGAGGTCCGCAACCTGCTCTCGATCGAGGGCCTGCGCCACTTCTTCTCCGCCTTCGTCGACAACTTCGCCGGCTTCGGCGTGGTCGCCACCGTCCTCGTCGCGATGGGAGGCGTCGGGGTCGCCGAGCACGCGGGCCTCATGGGCGCCTGATCCGCAAGGTCGTCAAGGTCTCGCCTCCCCGCTGGCTCGCCTTCATCCTCATCTTCGTCGGGGTCCTGTCCTCGGTCGCGACCGACGCGGGCTACCTCATCCTCGTCCCGCTCGCCGCGGCGGCCTTCCTCTCCGTCGGGCGCCACCCGCTCGCCGGGCTGGCCGCCGCCTTCGCCGGCGTCGGCGCGGTCTTCGGGGTGAACCTGCTCATCACGCCCTCGGACAGCATGCTGACCGAGATCACCAACGAGGTCCTCTCCAGCGCCGGTATGGAGACGCTCGAGGTCACCCAGAACTTCTACTTCGCGATCGTGTCCTCCTTCGTCATGGCGGCCGTGGTCCTGCTCGTCACCACTCTCGTCACCGAGAAGCGGCTGGGCGCGTTCGACCCCGCGCAGGGGGAGGCCGCCACGGCCGAGCAGGAGGTCGACGAGACCGCCGAGTCCCGGGGCCTGCGCTTCACGCTGTGGGCCCTGCTGGGCTACGTCCTCGTGATCGCCCTGCTCACCGCTCCCCCGGGCGCGCCGCTGCGGGACCCGGTCAGCGGGGACATCATCGGCACCACGCCCTTCATGGCCAGCCTCATCTTCATCATCTCGGTCGCCTTCCTCGTCGCGGGCGTCGCCTACGGCATGGGCGCGCGGACGCTGGTCGGCTCCGAGACGGTGGTGGGCGCGGTGGCCAAGACGTTCGGCAGCCTGGGCGGGCTGCTCGTGATGTTCCTGATGATCGCCCAGTTCATCGCCCTGTTCAACTGGACCAACCTGCCCACGGTCGCCGCCGTGTCCGCGGCCGAGCTGCTCGAGCAGGCCAACGTCCCGGCCATCGTGCTGCTGCTCGCCTTCATCCTCGTCATCGTCGTCCTCGACGTGATCCTGCCGGGCCTGGTGCCCAAGTGGGTGATCTTCGCGCCGGTCTTCATCCCGATCTTCGCCAGCCTCGACGTGGCGCCGCAGACGCTGCTCGCGGCTTACCGGATCGGCGACTCCCCGGTCAACGTGCTGACCCCGCTGATGGTCTACCTGCCGTTCATGGTCACCGTCGCCCAGCGCTACAAGAAGGACGCCGGCATCGGCACGATCATCGCGCTCATGCTCCCCTACGCGGTCGCGGTCCTCGTGAGCTGGACCGTGCTCTTCGCGCTGTGGTTCTGGCTCGGCATCCCGTGGGGACCGGGCGCCCCGGTCAACCTGCCCACCTGACCGCCACCACCGCATACCTGCCCGAAGGAGACGAGATGAGCACCGCCAGCCCGCTGTCCAGGATCGTGCCCTCCCTGGAGATGACCCTCGACGTCAGCGTCGTCGCCGAGGGCGGGACGGTCGAGGCCGACGCGCTGGCGGTGCCGGTCACCAGCGACGGTGACGTGCCCGAGGTCCTGGGCGTCGACCTGGCCGCCCTGAAGAAGGCGGGCTTCGAGCCGGAGGTGGGCAAGGCCATCTCCTTCCCCTCCTCCACGGCACCGGTCCTCGTCGCCGTCGGGGTCGGCGAGGCTGCCGCCCTGGGCGCGGCCGAGGTGCGCGACGCCGCGGCCGCGTTCGCCCGGGCCGTCCCCCAGGACGCCAGGCTGGCCACGCGGGTCCCGGTCGTCGACGGCCTCGACGTGGCCGAGGCGGCGGCAGCCGTCGTGGAGGGCGCGGTGCTGGCCCGCTACCGCTTCTCGCTGCGCAGCGAGCACCAGGGCCCGGTGCCGCTCGCCTCGCTCGTCCTCGTCGCGCCGGAGGGAGCCCTCGACCAGGTGCGGGCCGGGGCCGAGCGTGGCCGCAGGACGGCCGCGGCCGCGTGCCTCGGCCGGGACCTGGCCGCCTGCCCGGCGGGCCTGCCGACCGCGACGAGGATGGCCGAGATCGCCCAGCACCTCGCGCAGGGCTCGGGGCTCGAGGTCGAGGTCCACGACAAGGCCGCGGTGACCGAGATGGGGCTGGGCGGGCTGCTCGGGGTCAACAAGGGCTCGGTCGAGGAGCCCCGGATGATCGTCCTGCGCTACGAGCCCGAGGGCGAGCCGATCGGCCACCTGGCCCTCGTCGGCAAGGGCGTCATGTATGACTCCGGCGGCATCAGCCTCAAGCCCAGCGACCTGTCCCACTCGCAGATGAAGAACGACATGACCGGCGCCGGGGACATCCTGGCCGCGATGACCACGCTCGCGGCGCTGGGCGGCACCGCCCGGGTGACCGGCTACCTGATGTGCACCGACAACATGCCCTCGGGATCGGCGATGCAGGTCGGCGACGTGCTGACCATCCGCGGCGGGCGGACGGTCGCGGTCCTCAACACCGACGCGGAGGGCCGCCTGGTCATGGCCGACGCGCTGGTGCTCGCGGTCGAGGAGGGCGTCGACGCGATCGTCAACATCGCCACCCTCACCGGCCAGTGCCTGCGGACGCTCGGCGAGGAGGTCGCCGGCCTGTTCGCCAACGACGACGCCGTCGCGGCGCAGGTCGAGGCCGCCGCGGAGCGGGCCGACGAGCAGGTCTGGCGGCTGCCGCTCGTCCGCAGCTATCGCAAGGAGCTCGACTCCGAGATCGCCGACATCAAGAACATGGGCGGGCCCAACGGCGGCTCGATCCACGCGGCGCTCTTCCTCGAGGAGTTCGTCGACGGCACCCCGTGGGCGCACCTGGACATCGCCGGGACCGCGCAGTCGTCGGAGGAGCGCAGCTGGACCAACAAGGGTCCGACGGCCTTCGGCGTCCGGCTGCTCGTCGAGCTCGCGCAGCGCTTCGAGACGCCGGCGCGCGGCTGACCGGCGGCCTCAGGCCGTCCCGCGCGGCACGAGGCGGGTGGGCAGCACCTCGGACCGCGCCGGCCGGCCGGCCATCACCGCCAGGAGCAGCTCGGTGGCCCGCACGGCCATCTGGGTGACCGGGTTGGACACGGTGGTCAGGGGCGGGCGTGTGACGACAGCCGCCGCCGAGTCGTCGAAGCCGACGAGCGCGACGTCCTCGGGCACCCTCCGCCCGGCCGCCTGCAGCTCGCCCATGGCGGCCACCGCCATGAGGTCCGAGGCCACGAAGACGCCGTCCAGGTCGGGCGCGGCGGCCAGCAGCCGCCGCATCGCCGCGGCCCCTCCCCGGGCGGTGAAGTCGGCCTGCTCGACGAGGTCGGTGGGCAGCCCGGCGTCGGCGAGCACCTCGCCCCAGCCGTCGCGCCGGTCGACGCCGGCGGCCATGTCCCAGGGCCCGGTGATCGTGGCGATCCGGCGGCAGCCCCGCTCCACGAGGCGCCGGGCGGCCAGCCGGCCGCCCTCGCGGTTGTCCACGTCCACGTAGGGGAAGGGGTCGCCCTCCGTCAGCGGCCGCCCCACGAAGACCGTCGGCAGCCGCGTCTCCGTCAGGGCCCGCACGAGCCCCTCGGCCCGGTGCGCGCTGACGACGATGACCCCGTCGGTGTGCCCGCCGCGCAGGTAGCGCTCCATGCGCTCGGCGTCCCGCTCCGGGTCGCCCATGACGAGCACCATCTGCAGCGGGGTGCCGGCGAGCCGCTGGTTGACCCCCCGCAGCGTCCCGCCGAAGAACGGGTCGGCGAAGAGCCGCTCGTCCGGCTCGTGGACGAGCACCGACACCGAGTCGGGCTCGCGCACCACGAGCGACCGCGCCGCCCGGTTGGGCCGGTAGCCCAGCTCCGCGACGGCGGCGTTGACCGCCGCGCGCGCCGACTCCCGCACCCGCGGGTCGTCGTTGACCACCCGCGACGCGGTCGCCCTCGAGACGCCCGCGCGCGCGGCGACGTCCTCGAGCGTCGGGGAGCGGTGCGGGCTCACGGCATACCTCACTCGGACGGGTGCTCGGCCCCGACGGGTGGCGCCGGGACCCGTCCCGATCCTGCCACGTCGGCGTACCACCGGGCGCTGGCCTTGGGGGTGCGCCGCTGCGTGTCGTAGTCGACGCGCACGATGCCGAAGCGCTTGGTGTAGCCCCAGGCCCACTCGAAGTTGTCCAGTAGCGACCAGACGAAGTAGCCGCCGACGTCGGCGCCGCGCTCCACCGCGTCGTGCACCGCGCGCAGGTGCGCCGCGACGTAGCGCAGACGGTCCTGGTCGTCGACGTAGCCGTCCTCGTCGGGCACGTCGTCGACCGCGGCGCCGTTCTCGGTGACGAAGAGCCGCACCCCACGGGGGCCGGTGTAGTCCTTGTGCAGCCGCAGCAGCAGGTCGCTCAGCCCGGTCGCCGAGATCTCCCAGCCCATGGCGGTGACGGGGACGCCGCGCCGCACCGTCACGACGTGCTCGGACCCGACCGACGGGGAGGGCCCGTCGAAGCGGCGGGCCTGCGCCGCGGCCGTCGCCGCGCGCTCCGGCTCGCACCCGGCGGTGACCGTCTGCGTGGCGTAGTAGTTGACCCCGAGCACGTCGATCGGCGCCGAGATCGTGGCCAGGTCGCCGTCGCGGACGAGGTCCTCGGGCCAGAGCCCCACGAGGTCGTGGAGCACGTCCTGCGGGTAGGCGCCGAGCACGACCGCCTCGACGAAGAACCGGTTGGCCAGCCCGTCGAGGCGCCGCGCCGCGTCGAGGTCGCGGCGGGAGCGCGGGTCCAGCGGCCGGGTGTCGGTGAAGTTGAGGGTCAGCCCCAGCTCCAGGGACGGGTCGCGCCTGCGCAGCTCCTCCACGACGAGCCCGTGCCCGAGCAGCAGGTGGTGGGCGGCGCGCAGGGCGGCCACCGGCTCGGTCCGCCCCGGTGCGTGGGCGCCCGAGGCGTAGCCGAGGAAGGAGGAGCACCACGGCTCGTTGAGGGTGGTCCAGTGCCGCACCCGGTCGCCGAGCACGTCGTGCACGGCGGCGGCGTAGTCCACCATCCGGAGCGCGGTCTCCCGCTCGGGCCACCCGCCCGCGTCCTCGAGCACCTGGGGCAGGTCCCAGTGGTAGAGCGTGAGCCACGGCGTGATCCCGGCCCCGAGCAGCTCGTCGACGAGCCGGGAGTAGAAGTCCAGGCCGGCCCGGTTGGGCGTGCGCCCGTCGGGCAGCACCCGCGGCCAGGCCAGGGAGAAGCGGTATGCCGTGAGGTTGAGGTCGCGCATGAGAGCCACGTCCTCGGGGTAGCGGTGGTAGTGGTCGCAGGCGACCGACCCGTCGTGGCCGTGGAGGACCCTGCCCGGGGTGCGGGCGTAGGTGTCCCAGATGCTGTCGGCGCGACCGTCCGCGTCCGCGGCGCCCTCGATCTGGTAGGACGCGGTGGCCGCGCCCCACAGGAAGTTCCCGGGGAAGTCCAGGGAGGTCTCGAGGGTCATTGCTTCACGGCTCCTTGCATGATGCCCGCGACCAGCTGACGGCCGGTCACGACGAACAGCGCGACGAGGGGGAGGGTGGCCAGCATGGCTCCGGCCAGGACGAGGGAGTAGTCGACGAAGTGGGCCGCCTGCAGCTGGCGCAGCGCGACCGGCAGGGTCGGGTTGCTCGGACCGAGCACGATGAACGGCCAGAAGAAGTTGGTCCACGTCGCGACGAAGGTGAACAGGCCCAGCATGGCCGCCGCCGGCCGCGCGGCCGGGAGCCCGACGTGCCAGAACGTGCGGAACATGCTGGCCCCGTCGACCCGGGCGGCCTCGATGAGCTCGGAGGGGACGGCCTGGCTGAGGTACTGGGTCATCCAGAACACCCCGAAGGCGGTGACGAGGCAGGGCACGATCACCGCGGTGAGCTCGCCGGTCCAGCCCAGCCTGGCCATGACCTGGTAGAGCGGGACGACGCCCAGCTGGGTCGGCACCGCCATCGTCGCGACGACGAAGACGAGCAGCGGCCGGGAGCCGCGGAAGCGCAGCTTGGCGAAGGCGTAGCCGGCCAGGGTGGAGAAGAAGACGACCGAGGCCGCCACCGTCGTGGAGACGATGACCGAGTTGAGCGTCGCCCGCCAGAACGGGATGGTGTCCATCACGGTCGCGGCGTTGGCCCAGAAGTTGCCGCCCGGCACGAGCGGGAACCGCTCGCGCGCCAGCACGGTCGAGTCGTGGCTGGCGATGAGGAAGGACCACCACAGCGGGAACATGCTGCCCAGGACCACGGCGGAGAGCAGGCCGTAGACGATCCAGCCCGGGCGTCTCATCGGCGCTCCCCCTCGTCGTTCGCGATCCGTCTGGTGAGGTAGAAGTTGACGACGCCGAACGCGACGATGATGAGGAAGAGCAGCACCGCGACCGCGGAGGCCCTGCCGAAGTCGGACCGGGTCCAGCCCAGCTCGTAGAGCAGGATCGTCAGCGTCTGCCACTGCTGGTCGGCCCCGCCGCGGCCGTACTGGTCGTACATCTTGGGCTCGTCGAAGATCTGCAGCCCGCCGATCGTGGAGGTGATGACGACGAAGACGATCGTGGGCCGCAGCATCGGCACCGTCACCGACCAGAACTGCCGCCAGACGCCGGCCCCGTCGATCGCCGCCTGCTCGTAGAGGTCCCGCGGCACCGCCTGCATGGCGGCCAGCAGGATGAGCGCGTTGTAGCCCGTCCAGCGGAAGTTGACCATCGTCGCGATCGCGACGTGGCTGGCCAGCCGGTCGGAGTGCCAGCGCACCGGGTCCATGCCCAGGGTCTCCAGGAGCAGGTTGATGAGGCCGAACCGGTCGGCGAAGAGGTTGGAGAAGATGAGCGCCACCGCGACCGGGGCGACCACGTAGGGCAGCAGGACGCCCATCCGCCAGAAGGTGGCCGCCCGCAGGTTGCGGTCCAGCAGCGTCGCGATGAGCAGGGCGGCGACGATCTGCGGCACCGACGAGAGCAGGAAGATGCTGACCGTGTTGGCCAGCGCCCGCCAGAAGGGGCGGCCGGTGAGCACGGCGAGGTAGTTCTCCATACCGACGAACTCGCCCTTGCCCATGATCTGGTCCCAGTCGTGCAGCGCCACCCAGCCGGTGTAGACGAGCGGGAAGAGCCCGGTGACGAGGAAGAGGACGAAGAACGGCGCGATGTAGAGGTAGGGCGAGACGGTCTGGTCCAGCCGGGCCAGCCGCCCCCGGCCCCGGTGTCCGCGCGGGGGCGGGACCGGGGCCGGGGCGGTGGCCGGCGGGGCCGTGGTGGCGGCGCCCACGGTCAGCCCAGCGCCTCCACGGCCGCGACGAACTTGGCCCAGCTGGACTCGGCGTCGTCGGTGCCGTCGACGTCCACCCGGGTGATGGCGTCCTGGATCGCGGTGTTGATCTCGAAGTACTTCGGGCCCTTGTGCGGCACGAGCGTCACGGCCGCGGCCCGGTTGACGAAGATCTGCCCGGTCGGGGCGTCGTTGAAGAAGGCGTTGGTGGACTCCAGCAGGACCGGCGACTCCTGGGCCTCGACCTGGCTGGGGAAGGTGCCCTTGGCCTCGAACGCCTTGAGCTGCTGCTCGGGGGCGGTGAGCCACTGCGCCAGCTTGATGGCTTCCTCGACGTGGTCGCCCTGGGCGGGGACGGTCAGGTAGGAGCCGCCCCAGTTGCCGCCGCCCCCGGGGAAGACGTCGGCGACGTCCCAGCCCTCGATGCCGGAGGCGTTGCCCTCGATGACGCCGAGCATCCAGCCGGGGCAGAGCATGGTCGCGAACTCGTCGCCCTGGAAGGCGGAGGTCCAGTCGTCGCTCCACTGGCCCAGACCGGCGGAGAGCCCGTCGTCGACCGAGGCCGCGAGCACCTGGTCGTAGAGCTCGCGGACCTGCGGGTTGGTGGTGGCGATGATCTGGTCGTCGGCGTCCTCGTAGGCGTTCTCGACCTGGTTGATCATGCCCTGCCACAGCGCCCCGGCCGAGTCGTACCACGCGGCGTCGGACTTCGCGACGAAGTCGCGCCCCACCGCGAAGTAGTCCTCCCAGGAGCCCTCGAGCAGGGCGGCGACCTCCTCGCGGTCGGTCGGCAGGCCGGCCTCCTCGAAGAGGTCCGCGCGGTAGCAGATGGCCTCCGGCCCGATGTCGGTGCCGTAGCCCAGCAGCTTGCCGTCGTCCATGGTGACGGCCTCGGTCTTCCAGTCCAGCCAGCGGCCCT
>CAZONQ010000085.1:0-11134 GCA_964581125.1 uncultured Ornithinimicrobium sp. | reverse complement strand
GGGCGGTCGAGGGCGGCGGTGAGCGCTGGCTCCAGGGCACCTTCGACCGGCACGCGCGCACGCGGGGCAACGGGCCCGGCTACGCGACGATCGTGGGGAGCGGGGCCAACGCGCCGGTCCTGCACTGGGTGCGGTGCGACGGTGCGGTGTCGGCGGGGGACGCGCTGCTGCTGGACATGGGCGTCGAGGGCCGCACCTACTACACCGCCGACGTCACCCGCACGGTCCCGGTGTCGGGCCGCTTCTCCCCGGCGCAGCGCGAGGTGCACGACCTCGTCGAGAAGGCGCACCGCAGGGGCCTGGACGCGGTGCGCCCCGGCAACGCCTTCAGCGACTTCCACGTGGTGATGATGGAGGTCCTGGCCCAGGGGCTCCACGACCGCGGCCTGCTGCCCGTCTCGGTGGACGAGGCGCTCAGCCACCGCGGTCAGCACCACCGCCGCTACATCGTGTGCGGCGTGGGCCACCACCTCGGGCTGGACGTGCACGACTGCGCGCGGGCCCACTACGACGCCTACCAGGGCGCCGAACTGGCCGAGGGCATGGTGCTCACGGTGGAGCCGGGGCTCTACTTCCACGCCTTCGACCGCACGGTTCCCCCGGAGCTGCGCGGCGTCGGGGTGCGCCTGGAGGACGACATCCTCGTCACCCGGGACGCCTCCGAGGTGCTCTCCGCGCCCCTGCCGATCAGCGCCGCCGAGGTCGAGCGGTGGACCGCGGGACACCTCGGTCTCGTGCACTCCTGACCGTGCCGGAGGCCTCCGGGACCCGTCAGTAGGCTCCGCGCCGCGCGAGCACGGCACTGACGGTGCGCACCAGCACGACGAGGTCGATCGCCGGCGACCAGTTCTCGACGTAGTAGTGGTCGAGGCGGACCGCCTCCTGGAGGCTGAGGTCCGAGCGGCCGGAGACCTGCCAGAGGCCGGTCATGCCGGGCCGGACGAGCAGCCTGCGGGCCTGGGCGGGGGAGTAGGTCCGCACCTCGTAGGGCTGCTGGGGCCGGGGGCCGACCAGGCTCATCGTGCCGGCCAGGACGTTGACGAGCTGCGGCAGCTCGTCGACGGACCACGCGCGCAGCCAGCGCCCGCACCGGGTGATGCGCGGGTCCTCCCGCAGCTTCCACAGCGCCCCGTCGTGGTCGGCGCGCAGCGACGGCTCCAGCGAGGCCGCCCCGACGGTCATGGTGCGCAGCTTGAGGCACCGGAACTCCTGTCCTCGCTGGCCCACGCGGGTCTGGCGGAAGAACACCGGTCCGCCGTCCTCGAGGAGGATGCCCAGCGTGGCGACCGCCATGACGGGTGCCGTGACGACGAGGAGGAACGTGGCGCCGACCAGGTCGAAGACCCGCTTGGTGAAGCGGGTCGCGCGCTCGAACTGGGGCTCGGAGAGCAGGACGCGCGGGATGCCGGCGTCGGCCTGGAGCAGGAGCCGTGGGCTGGCCACGTCGATGAGGTCGGGCAGCACGATGACGTCCACCCCCGTGCCCTGCAGCGACCAGGCCACCGCCCTCATGTCGTCCGACCCCGCGTCGCCCCCGGCCAGGACCACGGTGTCGACGTCGTGGCCCAGGCAGGTCGCCCGCACGTCCGCAGTGGGTCCCAGCACGGGCTGGATGCCGATGCTGCAACGTCCCCCGAGGGTGCCCACGAAGACGAACCCCAGCTGCGGCGCCCGACCGAACGCGGCCAACGCCTCGTCGAGGTGCTTCTGGTCCCCGAGCAGCACCGCGCGACGCCTGCCCCAGCCGTGCCTGCGGAGGAGCCTCAGCACCGCGTCCAGCACCGGCCGGGCCAGCGCGAGCAGGAGATAGCCGGCCGCGAAGACCACCACGAAGACGCTGCGGCGCAGCACGCCGTCGACGACGTAGATGAACGTCCCGCCCAGCCCGAGCGCGACGACGGTGGCCATGAGGAGGATCCGCTGCTGCTCGGCCGAGCCCTGCGCCCGGCGCATGGAGTAGGCGCCGTGGAGGAAGAGCGAGCACAACCAGACCGGCACCAGCCAGCCGACCTCGAGCAGCCCGAGGTCCCGGGCGGCCCCCTCCGGGTCGGCGCCGATCGCGATGTGGGCGCGCAGCCGGGGGGAGACCGTCGCCACGACGGACAGCAGGGCGGCATCGGTCCCGAGCCGCACGAGGCTCCACCGCCGGCTCCATGCCGCACGGGCGCGCACTGCTGGTGGGGATGCACTGGGCAGGGGTCGTCGGCCCTGCGCCGCTTCCCACGCCCGATCCACGACAGCCATGGGGACCCTTCCCGCCTGCCATCGTGACTCACGTCACGTGGCTCGAAGGCTATCGCCAACTGACGATCCTGACCAGCCCCCGCCTCGCGCCGTGCACGGCCGGGCGGGACCGACGAGCCGCAGCAGGACGCCTAGGACCGCTCGACGTGGACGGGCGCGACCCCCGGGGACGCGTCCGCGGGCGGGCGCCGGCGCACCGGCGCCGGCAGCACGTGGGCCAGCAGGAGCCAGGTGAGGCCGTCGACCGACAGCGGGTTGAGCACGACCTCCACGAGGCCGACGGTCAGGAGGAAGAGCACCTGACCGACGAGCCCCGCCCCGCCGGAGCCCGCCACCAGCGCCGTGCTCGTCGCGGAGGCGAGGAAGGCGGCCGTGAGGACGACGTAGAGGCCGAGGCCGACGGCGCCGGCGGCGAAGAGGATGAGGAGGTACTCGCTGTGCGGGTAGTGGTGCGAGACCGCGGCGACCCCGTCGTAGCCGTCCCAGCGGCTCAGCCCGACACCGAGGAGCGGACGCTCGCGCACCGCCTCGAGCCCGGCCTGCCAGACGGCGCCGCGCCCGCTGAGGTCGTCGGGCCGGGCGCCCGCGACGAGAGCGACCCCGACCACGGCGAAGGCGGCGGACACCGCCCCGGCCAGCAGCCGGAGGGTCGCGCGGGACGCGCGGGCGAGCCGCTTCCGCACCGGCGGCGTCGTGACGAGCAGCCCACCGAGCACCCCGACCCCCACCGCGACGAGCGACCCGCGGCCGCCGGCCGCGAGCAGGGCGACGACGCCGAGCACGCCGGCCGGGGCCGCGACGGGGTCCCGCCCCAGGCTCCAGGCCAGGAAGACCGCCGAGGCGGCGACGACCGCGAGGAGGTTCTCCGAGCCGAAGGGCCCGCGCATGAGCGAGCCGAGGACCGAGCACTTGTCCGCGAGGCAGGGCGTCGTCGGCGTCGGGTAGAGCGGCATGAGCGCGCACACCGTGCCGACGGCGCCGAGGGCGCCCAGCACGAACCCCCTGCGCGTCAGGCCGCCGAGCAGGGCCACCAGCGTCACGAGCACCCACAGCGCCGGCGCGAGGACCCGGGCGTAGACCTCGTCGGCCGGCGCGAGCGGGTTGTGCACGAGGTTGACCATGAGCGCGGTCGTCGCCAGCGCCACGACGAGCAGCGGGAGACCGCCGCCGGAGCGTGCGCGTGGTGCCGCGCCGTGCCTCCGCTCGACCAGCGGGGGCACGGCCGCCAGGCCGACGAGGGCGACGACGAGCACCTGGAGCGGCGCCCGGCCCACGGCCGGGCCGGTCTCGATGAGCAGCGCCGCCCCCACGACCGCCGCCCCGATGCCGCACGACCACAGCTCCAGCCCCCGGACGCGGCCGGAGAGGACCCGGCCGAGCAGCACGAGGCTCGTCACCGCCCCGAGCGCCGAGACGAGGAGGACCTCCGGCGTCGTCACCACGGCCGGCCGTCCGGGTCCACGAGGCGCTGCGGCCGACGCCCCCGCCGGACGCCGCGACGCAGCCGGGCGTAGGCGTCGTAGACCGTCCCGTAGCGACGACCCGTGCCGAGGAGGACCGCCGACCGGGCCGCCAGCACCGGCGAGCGCCGGGCCAGCGCCGCCACGTCCCGCCACCTCGTGCCGGCACCGGCCGCGTCCAGCATCGTGCGCCGGTAGCCGTCCTCGTCGCTGAGCCGCAGCGCGTTGTTGGCGACCGTCAGGTGGAACTCGCGGTAGCGGAAGCCGAGCAGGGCCGCGGCCACCTCCCGCTCCGGCACCTCGCCGCGGGCGACCAGACGACCGGCCAGGCGCTCGGCGAGCCGGAGCGAGCAGCCGAAGGGCTGGGGGGTGGGGTAGCGGCTGTTGGTGAGGGAGCCGGCCCGCCGGACGTGGGCGTAGAGCACGTCCGGCAGCAGGACGACGCGCGCCTGCGCGGCCAGCACCTCCGCGACCCCCGAGAAGTCCGACTGCGACGCCTGCCGCGGGAAGGGGTCGTCGCCGAGCACCTCGCGCACGAAGAGCTTGTTCCACAGATAGCCCTGGAGCCTGCCCCGGAGCACGGCCATCCCGATCTGCGGACCCTCGAGGACGCGCCGGCGGCGGCCCCGTGGCCCGAGCCGGCGCAGCCTGGCGCCGCGCCCGTCGACGTGCTCGGCCCCGCAGACGGCCACGGTCGCGTCGGCCGCGGTCAAGGCCTCGTGCAGCCGGTCGAGGATCCGCGGGCTCCACCGGTCGTCCCAGTCGACGAACCAGACCGTCCTCCCCGTCGCCCGGCGGAGGGCGTGGTTGCGCGCGGCGGCCACGCCCCGGTTGTCCGGCAGCGCGAGCAGGGTGGTGCGCGCGGCCAGGTCGGGGTGCTCGTGCAGCCAGGCACGCACCACGTCCGGGGTGCCGTCCGCCGAGCCGTCGTCGACGACGAGGAGCTCGTCCGTCACGCCCAGGGTCCGCCGCAGGTGGTCCAGGGCGGCCCGGACGCCCTCGCCCGGGTCGTGGACGGCGAGGACGACGCTGACCCGCGGCCGGCCGGGGCCCTCCTCCGTGCTCGCCGCAGCCACCGGACGGGTCACCGCGGCCTCCTGCCGGCCCACCCCGGCCTCCCGCCGGCCCGCCCCGGTCTCCTGCCAGCCCACCGCCTCGTCCCGCCGGCTCACCGCGTCCTCCCCGTGCTCACCGCGCCCTCCCCGTGCTCAGCGCGACCGCCTCGAAGGCGCGCCGCGTCAGCAGCCCGCCGAGGCCGACGGCGGTCGCCTGCCAGGACGGGACCCGCCGGGTGCGCGCGACCGCGCCGAGCACCGCGCGCACACCCGGGGCCGAGCGCGCCTGCAGGGCGTAGCGCAGCGACTGCCCCGCGAGGAAGTCCGCCCGCGTCGCCGGCGACCAGCCGCCGCCCCGGCGCTCGGCCCACGCGACGGAGGAGGACCAGTCCGCGGCCGCGCTGATCGACCCGGCCGAGCCCGTGGCGCACACGACCAGCGGCTCCGGGTGCATGACGAAGCGGGCGCCCGCCTCGTCCTGCGCGCGCGTCACCCAGTCCCAGTCCTGGTGCCGCGGGAGGTCCTCGTCCCACGGCACCGCCAGCGCCAGGTCGCGGGGCAGCAGGAGCGTCGAGGTCTGCACGAGCGCCCTGCCCAGCGACGGCCGCCGGCGCCGGAAGAGATAGTCCTCCACCCGCGAGCCCGGGACCGGCAGGCGGTCCGGCACCGCGCGCGAGAGCGAGGTGGCGCCGGCGGGGCGGAAGCGCACCCGGCTGGTCGCCACGACGGGGGCCGCGGCCCCGCCGGAGGCGGCGAGGTCGCGCAGCAGCCCGACCTGCGCCGTCAGCTTCCCAGGCACCCACAGGTCGTCGTCGTCGAGATAGGCCACGAGCCGTCCCGAGGCCGCCCCGGAGCCGAGGTTGCGCGCCGCGCCCGCGCCCGCCCGCCGCAGGGTTCGCAGCACCGACGCGCCCGTCGCGCGCAGCCGCCCGGCGACCCCGTGGTCCTCCTCGCCGTCGAGCACGACCACCGTCTCGACCGCGCCGGGGTAGTCCTGCGAGCGCACCCCCGCCACCGCCTCGAGCAGCTGAGGCCGACCCGTCGAGGGCACGACCACGCTCACGCTCGGCCAGCCGGCGTCCTCCATCAGGCACCCCTGCCTTCCTGCTCACCGGCCGTCGAGCACGCGGGCCCACTGCGCCAGGACCCGTGCGTCGGCGAACCGTCCTCGTCGCAGGCTATCGGCTCGGGCGAAGTCCCACCGGTCCCCGCGCGCGACCGCCTCCTCGACGGCGCGCGCCAGCGACTCCTCGTCCGGCCGCGACAGCAGCCCCGGGACGAGGTCGGGGACGAGCCGGTCCATCACCGGCGCGTCGGTCGCGACCACCGGCAGCCAGTGCTCGGCGGCCTCGAGCAGGACGTAGCCGAACGTCTCCGACGCCGCCGGGTGCACCAGCAGGTCGGCCGCCAGCAGGTGCTCCGACACGTCGGCCACGTCGCCCAGCCACTCGACGCGCCCGCCGACCCCCAGCGACTCCGCCAGCGCACGCAGCTCCTCCTCCAGCGGCCCGCCGCCGAGCATCCGCAGCGTCCAGGGCAGGTCCACGCGCGCCAGGGCGCGCAGCATGAGGTCGTAGTTCTTCACCGGCTTGGCCGCGCCCACCGCGACCAGCCTCGGCCCGCCCGACGGCCCCCGCCCGCCCGCCGACCCGGCCCTCCGCTCCGCGCCCGGCGCCCGGGCCGGCAGACCCAGGAGGTTGGGTATGACGTCGCTCCCGACCCCCCACCCGTCGCCGAGCGCCTCGGCCACCACGTCGCTCACCGTCACCACGCGGGCGCACCGGCGGTAGGCGCGGGCGGCGACCTCCGCCTTGAGCCGGAAGCGCGGGCCGGACCGGACCCGGGCCCGGGTCAGCGAGTGCTCCCAGGCGACCGCCCGCCGCAGCGACGAGGGTGCCGCGAGCAGGACCCGTCCGGCGGTCCACAGGCCGGTGAGGACGACGACCTCGCCGGGGGCGGCGCGGCGCAGCCGGCGGCGCAGCGCGACGAGCCCGCCCACGAGCGTGCGCGCCCGCAGGGAGGTGACCCGCACCCCCGGCGGCGCGACGTCGCCGGGACCGTCGAGGACGACGACCTCGACGGCATACCGCGGCGCGAGGGCGCCCGCGAGCCGCAGCAGCGCCCGCTCCATCCCCCGCGGCGGCACGAGGGACTTCGTGACGAAGGTGACCCGGCGCACGTCCCCGGCGCTCACGGCGCGACTCCCGACCCGGCGCGACGGCCCGCCCGGGCGACCACGAGCAGACCCGTCCACAGGGCCAGCGCGAGGGCCCCCTCGCAGACGAGGCTGGCCCAGACGGCACCCCATACCCCGTGGAGCGGGACGAGCACGAGGTTGAGGGCGACGTTGACCGCGAGCACCGCGACCTGCACGACCGTGCGGAACCCCTGGCGCCCGAGCCCGGTGAGCGTGTCCGCCGCGAGGTAGTAGAGGCAGCGCAGCACCACGAGCCCGGCGAGCGCGCGCAGCAGCGGCACGGTGGCGGCGTAGTCCTGCCCGAGCAGCGGCACCACGAGCGGCGCCGCGACCGCCAGCGCGAGGGAGACCAGCACCGAGTAGCCCACCGCCGGCACCGCCAGCCGCGCGACGAAGGGCCCCAGCTCGCCCAGCCCCCGGGCGCCGTGCCGGAACATCCGCGGGTGGGCCGCCGCGAGCAGCGCCCGCATCGGCATCCACGCCATGTCGACGATCCGGTAGGCCGCGCCGTAGAGCCCGCTGGCGGCGCCGCCCTCCATCCGCCCGACCAGCGCCTTGTCGACGTCGTTGTGCCCGCTCTGCACGCCGATGCCCGTGGCGAACAGCAACCCCTCGCGCAGGTGCCCGCGGTAGGGGGTGAGGTCCAGCCGCGGCAGGCCCACCGCGCGCGTCGCGAGCGTCAGGCAGACCGCGGCGGCGGTGGCCGAGCCGGCGACGAGCGCCACCACCCAGCTGCCGAGGGTGACCGGCACGGGCAGGGCGAGCAGCACCAGGCCCGCCGCGAGGCGGCACAGCGCGAAGAGCACCTGGCACGCGGCGGTGACGTGCATCTCCTCGCGCGCGACGAAGACCGACGCGCTGAGGTCGACGACCCGGCCGAGGAGCGACTCGGCGAGCACGAGCGCGGCGAGGACGGCCAGCGGCGCGCCGTGCGGCAGGAAGGCCGGCCCGAGCGCGAGCAGCGCCGCGCCGACCACGACCGTGCCGACGAGGCTCATCGCCAGGCCGGCGCCGAGCCACCGCCGCGTCTGCCGGGGGTCGATGGCGCCGTGCTTGACGACGAGCGAGCCGCCCCCGAGCGCGGCGAAGGGCGCGGTGATCGTGGCGACCGCCGTCACCGCCACGAGCAGGCCGTAGTCGTCCACCCCGAGGCTGCGGGTGGCGAGGAGGAAGTAGACGGCGAGGACCGGCACCCGGACCGCGTGCCCGAGCATGAGCGCACCGGTGTCGCGCACCAGGCCCGGGTCGGGCAGCTTCATCGGCCCATCATGCCCGAGTCCTGGCCCTAGACTCCGGGGAACGACACCACACGAGGAGGCCATGGTGGCTCTCGGGGACTACACGCGGATCCTGCGGCAGCGGTGGCGGGCGATCGTGACGATGCTCGTCCTGGGGACCCTCGCCGCCGTGGCGTGGACGGCCCTGAGCACGCCGGTCCACCAGGCGCGGGCCCAGCTCTACGTCTCGACGGTGAGCTCGCGGACCGTCACCGAGCTCGCCCAGGGCAGCTCCTTCACCCAGCGGCAGGTGTCGACCTACGCCGACGTCGTGCGCAGCCCCTTCGTCCTGGAGCCGGTCATCGCCGAGCTGGGGCTGGCGCAGACCCCGCAGGAGCTGGCCGGGTCGGTCGTCGCCACGGTCCGGCCGGACACCGTGCTCATCGACATCTCGGTGACCGACCCCGACCCGGAGCGGGCGCTCGCGCTCGCCGGGGCGGTCAGCGACCAGGCGGTGGTCGCCATCTCCGAGCTGGACGGCGTCGAGGACGGCGGGCCGAGCCCGGTCAGGGCGACCGTCATCTCCGAGGCGGTGCTGCGGCCCGAGCCGATCTCGCCGCAGCCGGTGCGCAACCTGGCGCTGGGGCTGCTGGGCGGGCTGCTGGCCGGGCTGGCCGTGGCGCTGCTGCGCGACCTGACCGACCTGCGCGTGCGCGGCGAGGCGGACGTGCGGGCGCTCACCCCGGCGCCGGTGCTCGGCGCGGTCCCCCTCGACGGGCGGGCGGCGGGCTCGCCGACACTGGTCGTGGACGAGCCCTACCACGGGCTGTCCGAGGCCCTGCGCACCGTGCGCACCAACCTGACCTTCGTCAACGCCGGCCAGCAGCCCCGGTCGCTCGTCGTCACCTCCCCGGTGCCGGGGGAGGGCAAGACCACGCTGAGCGCCCACCTGGCCCTCACCCTGGCCGCCAACGGGATGCGCGTGTGCCTCGTCGAGGCGGACCTGCGCCGACCCCAGCTGGCGGGCCACCTCGGCCTCGACGGCGACGCGGGGCTGACGACCGTGCTCATCGGCCGCGCCGGCCTGGACGAGGTGCTCCAGCCCTTCGGCACGACCGGCGTGACGCTCCTGGGCAGCGGGCAGCTGCCGCCCAACCCGGCGGAGCTGCTCGGCTCACCGCGCATGCGCGAGCTGCTGGAGGAGCTGCACGGCCGCTTCGACGTCACCGTGCTCGACGCGCCGCCGCTCCTGCCCGTCACC
Source organism: uncultured Ornithinimicrobium sp. (assembly GCA_964581125.1). Taxonomy (GTDB): domain Bacteria; phylum Actinomycetota; class Actinomycetes; order Actinomycetales; family Dermatophilaceae; genus Ornithinicoccus. The sequence goes on along the minus strand of CAZONQ010000085.1, from coordinate 1,700 downwards.
GACGCCGCCGTCGTCTCCGGCCTCACCGACGGCGCGCTGGTCGTCGTCGGCGCCAGGGTGGTGCGCCGGGCCGAGCTCGGCGCGGCGCTCAAGCGGCTCGAGCTGGCCCAGGTGCCCCTCCTCGGCCTCGTCCTCAACCGCACGGCGGCGTGGACGGGGGAGGGCTACGGCGACGGCGGCTACGGGTCGGCGTCGCTGCCGCACCCGTCCCGGCGGTCGAGGCGGCGGTGGGCGGCCGGCGCGGGCGGGCGCCGGGCCCGACCGCCGGCCGCGTCGGGGTAGCCTGGGACACGCAACGACAGGGGAGCGCCCCGGGCGCTGAGAGTGCGGACCCTCCGCAGACCCTCCGAACCTGATCCGGCCAGCACCGGCGAAGGAAGTCGAGATGACCACCACCACCTCGCCCCGCGGGCGGACCGCCCGGGCGGGCGTGCCCGCCCGCGGTGCCCGCACGGCATACCTCACCGGACCCGGCGTGGCGCTGGGGCTGGCGGCGCTCGTCCCGCTCCTCTTCCTCGGCGTCTTCTTCGTGCTCCCGGTCTCCGGGATGCTGGCGCGCGGCTTCGTCCCCGACGGCGCGCTCGACCTCTCCGGCGTGCCGGACGTGCTCGGGCGCGCGCGCACGCTGCGGGTGCTGTGGTTCACGCTGTGGAGCTCGGCCGCGGGCACGGCGCTGACGCTGGCGCTGGGGCTGCCGGTGGCGTTCGCGCTCTACCGCCTGCGCTTCCCCGGCCGCGGGCTGCTGCGCGCGCTCGTCGTCATGCCGTTCGTGCTGCCGACGGTGGTCGTCGGCGTGATGTTCCGCTCGCTGCTGTCCACCAGCGGGCCGCTGGGCGCGCTCGGCTGGGACGGCACCTGGGTGCCGATCCTGCTCGCCTTCGTCTTCTTCAACCTCGCGGTCGTCGTCCGCACCGTCGGCGGGATGTGGGAGGGGCTCGAACGGCGGGCCGAGGAGTCGGCGGCCGCCCTGGGCGCCACCCCCTGGCAGGTATGGCGTTCGGTCACCCTCCCCGCCCTCACCCCCGCGGTCGTCTCCGCGGCCACGCTGGTCTTCCTCTTCTGCTCCACCGCCTTCGGCGTCGTGCTCACGCTCGGCGGGCTGCGCTACGGCACGGTCGAGACCGAGATCTACCTGCTCACCACGCAGTTCCTCGACCTGCAGGGCGCCGCTGTGCTCTCGGTGCTCCAGCTCGCGGCCGTCGTCGCGATGCTCGCGCTCGCCGCCCGCACCCGCCGCTCCCGCGAGCAGGGCCTGAGGCGGGTGGGCGCGAGGGCGGCCGCCCGCGCGCCGCGGCGGGACGACATACCTGCCCTCGTGGTGACCGCCCTCGCCGTCCTCTTCGTCCTCCTGCCCGTCGGCAACCTCGTCGTGCGCTCGCTGCGCCGGGACGGGGCGTGGACGCTGGTCAACTACCGCGCGCTCACCGACCCCGGCTCGACCCCGGTGCTGCGCGTCAGCGTCACCGAGGCCGTCGTGAACTCCCTGCGCACCGCCGTCGACGCGACCGTCCTGGCGATGCTGCTCGGCCTCGTCGTCGCGCTCGTCGTGTCGCGGCGCCCGCGCTCGCGGTGGTGGGCCGGCGTCGTGTCGGCGCTCGACGGGGTCTTCATGCTGCCGCTGGGGATCTCGGCGGTGACCGTGGGCTTCGGCTTCCTCATCACCCTGGACCGGCCGCCGCTGGACCTGCGGACCTCGCCGG
>CAZONQ010000084.1:0-11176 GCA_964581125.1 uncultured Ornithinimicrobium sp. | reverse complement strand
GGCGGAGTACAAGACGCCCATCTGGTTCTCGGCCAACATCCACGGCAACGAGTGGGAGGGCACGGACGCCTCGCTGCGCTACGTCGAGGAGCTGGCGACCGCGCCCTGGTCGGAGGTCGAGGACCTCCTCACGCAGCACCGCCTCTACTTCTCGCTCACGCTCAACCCGGACGGCCGCAACCTCGGCACGCGGGCGACGGCGCAGCGCTTCGACGCCAACCGCGACATGATCACCAACACCACGCCGGAGTCGGAGTCCTACGTCCGCACGACGCAGGCGCTGCTGCCGATCAACGCCTCCGACCTGCACGGCTACACCGGCAACCTGCAGGTGGAGCCCACCGGCCCGCCCCACGGCGAGAACTACGAGTACGACCTGTTCATCCCGCACAACTACGCGATGGCCCTCCAGATCGAGGACGACGTCGTCGCCGCCGACATCGAGGGCAACCCGCTCACGGCGGCGGGCGGGATCAAGATCCCCTACCGCGACACCCCGTCCGGCTGGGACGACTACCCGCCGATCTTCACGGCGCAGTACGCCGCCTTCTACGGCGCGCTGACCAGCACGGTCGAGCTGCCCCTCAGCAGGGACCGCGCCACCGGCCTGCAGACGCCGGAGCGGGCCGCGGTCAACGTCGAGGTCGCCCTGCAGGTGCTGCGCAGCACCGTGGACTACCTGCACGAGAACGACGCGGCGATCCTGGACAACCAGATCGAGTTCTTCGCCCGCGCGCTCTCCGGCGAGCCCAAGGCCGCCCTCACCGGCGACACGATCGCCGACGTGCCCGGGCCGGACCAGTGGAAGGAGCTCTGGGACGTCGCCGACGACCAGGACCCGGTCGACCTGCCGCAGGCCTACGTCATCCCGGTGGGCGAGGGCCAGCGCTCGCTCAGCGACGCGACGGCGCTCGTCGAGCAGCTGCTGCTGCACGACGTCGAGGTGCGGACGCTCAACACCGACCGGACCATCGACGGCACGACCTACCCGCGCGGCTCCTACGTCGTCGACATGACCCAGTCCAAGCGGGCCCTGGCCAACGCGCTGCTCGACCTGGGCAGCGACATCTCGGCCAAGGTGCCGTCGATGTACGACATCTCCGCGTGGAGCTACTCCTACCTGTGGGGCGCGACGGTCGACAAGGTGGGCGACGTCGGCGACGGGCCGGTGCGCGCCACCCGGGCCGTCTCCGCGCCGACCCGCCAGGCGTCCGTCCCAGGGCGGGCCCAGCACGTCACCTTCGACGTGGCCGGCGTCACCGACTACGTCGCGCTCAACGACCTGCTCGCGCAGGACGCCGTGGCCTGGCTGCTCCCCACGGGCCAGGCCGTGGTCGCGCCGGAGTCCTACGGCGCGGCCGTGGACGCCGCGCGCGAGCACGACATCGCCTTCCGCGCCGCCACCCGGGCCGAGGTGCGGGCGGTCGAGAGCGGCGAGGCGAAGGAGCTGGACGAGGTCCGGGTCGGCTACACCGGCACGCAGGACGCGCTCACCTCGCTGACGCAGCTCGGCTTCGAGACGGTGCCGGTCTCGGGCGACGCCATCGCCGAGGACCCCGACCTGCTGGACGACCTCGACGTCATCTGGCTCAGCTCCGCGCTGGCCTTCGACGACGACCAGGTCAACGGGCGCGAGGCCACCCAGGCCTGGCTGGACGAGGGCCACGCCCTCGTCGGGTCCGGCAACCAGGCCTTCACGACGGCCCGCAGCTTCGGCCTCGTCTCGGCGACGGCCGTGAGCGGCAACGGCAGCGGCAACGGGATCGTGGCGGTCGACACGCCCGCGGGCTCGATCCTGGCGCCGCACGCGCAGTCCTCGGCGTTCGTCTACCCCGCCCAGTCCTACACCGACCTCGGCGAGGGCACCCGCGCCGAGCAGCGCTACGCCGACGGCAACCCGCTGCTGGCCGGGCACTGGGCGGGCACGACGGCCACCAACGGTCCCGAGGCGGCGGCCGGCAACGCGTCGGTGATCTCCGGCGAGTCGGCCAGCGGCGGCAGGGCGGTCGTCTTCGGCACCTCGCCGTTCTTCCGGACCCACCCCAAGGGCGGCATGAGCCAGGTGGCGCAGGCCATCTTCGCCGTGACCCCGGAGGGCTGAGCGTCAGCACGACGAGGAGGGGCGGTCCGGCCGGTGCCGGGCCGCCCCTCCCGCGTCGTCCGCGGCCGGCCGCGACGCTCGGGCACGCTGGTGCACCTGAGGCGCCGTGGTCCACGCCGCATCACGTGCAGGACGTGGCATCACGTGCAGGACGTGGTCCGGACCTCCGCGCGTCCCCGCGGTGCGGCCGGCCGCCGGGGCGGGATCCTGGCCGACCCCTCAGCCGACCGCGGACGTGACGACCGGCTTCCAGGCCGGCCGGGCCGCCTCGTAGGCGGCGATGTCGTCCTCGTGGCGCAGGGTGAGCGAGATGTCGTCCAGGCCGTTCTCCAGGCGCCAGGCGACGTAGTCGTCGATCTGGAAGCGGGCGACCACGTCGCCGCAGGTCACCTGCCGGCCGGGCAGGTCGACGGTGACGGTGGTGCCGGGGTGGGCCTCGAGCTGCTTCCAGATGAGCTCGACGTCGCCCTGCTCGAGCTGCGCGGTGAGCAGGCCGCCCTTGCCGGAGTTGCCGCGGAAGATGTCGGCGAACTTGCTGGAGAGCACCGCCCGGAAGCCGTACTGCTGCAGCGCCCAGACGGCGTGCTCGCGGCTGGAGCCGGTGCCGAAGTCCGGCCCGGCCACCAGGACCGACCCGTCGGCGTAGCCGGGCTGGTTGAGCACGAAGCCCGGGTCCTCCCGCCACCGGGCGAAGAGGCCGTCCTCGAAGCCCGTGCGCGAGACCCGCTTGAGGAAGTGCGCGGGGATGATCTGGTCGGTGTCGACGTCGGAGCGGCGCAGCGGGACGCCGACGCCGGTGTGCGTGGTGAACTTCTCCATCAGACCAGGGCCTCCTCGGACAGGTCGGCGGGGGTGAGGTCGGCGGGGGAGGACAGGGTGCCGCGCACCGCGGTCGCCGCGGCGACCACCGGGGAGACCAGGTGGGTGCGCCCGCGGGCGCCCTGCCTGCCCTCGAAGTTGCGGTTGGACGTCGAGGCGCAGCGCTGCTCGGGGGCGAGCTGGTCGGGGTTCATGCCCAGGCACATCGAGCAGCCGGCCAGGCGCCACTCGCCCCCGGCCTCGGTGAAGACCCGGTCCAGCCCCTCCTCCTCGGCCTGGAGCCGCACGGCGTGGGAGCCGGGGACGACGAGCAGCTGGACACCGTCGGCGACCCGCCGCCCGCGCAGCACCTCGGCGGCGGCCCGCAGGTCCTCGATCCGGCCGTTGGTGCAGGAGCCGAGGAAGACGACGTCCACGCCCACCTCGCGCATCGGCGTGCCGGCCTCCAGGCCCATGTAGGCCAGCGCCCGGCGGGCGGCGTCCTTGGCGTCGTCGTCGCCGAAGGACTCCGGGTCGGGCACCCGGTCCCCCAGCTGCACCGACTGGGCCGGGTTGGTGCCCCAGGTGACGTAGGGCGTGAGCTCCGCGGCGTCGATGACGACCTCGGCGTCGAAGACCGCGTCGTCGTCGGTGCGCAGCGCCCGCCACGCCTCGACCGCCGCGTCCCAGTCGGCGCCGGTCGGCGCGTGCGGGCGGCCCTCGACGTAGGCGAAGGTCGTCTCGTCGGGGGCGACCATGCCGGCGCGGGCACCGGCCTCGATCGACATGTTGCAGATCGTCATCCGGCCCTCCATGGAGAGCGCCTCGATCGCGGACCCGCGGTACTCGAGGACGTAGCCCTGCCCGCCGCCGGTGCCGATCCGGTTGATGACCGCCAGGATGATGTCCTTGGCCGCCACCCCGGCGGGCAGCTCGCCCTCGACCGTCACCGCCATCGTCCGGAAGGGCCTCAGCGGCAGCGTCTGGGTGGCCAGCACGTGCTCGACCTCGGAGGTCCCGATGCCGAAGGCCAGCGCCCCGAACGCGCCGTGCGTGGAGGTGTGCGAGTCGCCGCAGACGATCGTCATGCCCGGCTGGGTCAGCCCGAGCTCGGGGCCGATGACGTGGACGATCCCCTGCCCGCGGCGGCCGCGCGCGTGGTGCACGATGCCGAACTCGGCGCAGTTGGCCCTCAGCGCCTCCAGCTGGGTGCGGGAGACCGGGTCGGAGACCGGTCCCAGGGTCGTCGGCACGTTGTGGTCCTCGGTCGCCACCGTCAGGTCGGGCCGGCGCACGGTGCGGCCCGCCGCGCGCAGCCCGTCGAAGGCCTGCGGGCTGGTCACCTCGTGGACGAGGTGCAGGTCGATGTAGAGGAGGTCCGGCTCCCCCTCCGCCGAGCGCACGACGTGCTGCGCCCAGAGCTTCTCGGCCATCGTCAGTCCGGCCATGTTCTCCGACCCCTTCCTCTCGTCCGTGGCGGGTGGGACAGAATGCAGACACTGTAGTGCTCGCGCGTTGACGCAACGTCAGGAGGTCCCGCCATGCGCCGACACACCATCGCCGTCCTTCCCGGGGACGGGGTGGGTCCGGAGGTGACCGCGGCCGCGCTCGCGGTCCTCGACGCCGCCGAGTCCCGCTTCGGCTTCGCCACCGAGCGCTCGGAGGTGCCGCTCGGCGCCGACCACTACCTCGAGCACGGCGAGCTGCTCACCGACGAGGTCGTGGAGCGGCTGCGCGCCCAGGACGCCATCCTCTTCGGTGCGATCGGCTCGCCGCGGGTGACGCCGGGCGTCCTGGAGCGCGGCATCATCCTGGCCCTGCGCCGGGCGATGGAGCAGGCCGTGAACCTGCGGCCCGTCCGCCTCTACCCCGGCGTGCCGACCCCGGTCGCGGGGCTGACCCCCAAGCGCTGCGACCTCGTCGTCGTCCGCGAGAACACCGAGGGCGCCTACGTGGCCCGGGGCAGCAGCGTGCACGTCGGCACCCCCGCCCACGTCGCCGTCCAGGAGTCGGTCAACACCTGGTATGCCGTGGAGCGCGCCGTCGACTTCGCCTACCGGCTCGCCTCCGTGCGCCGCGGGCGGCTGACCCTGTGCCACAAGACCAACGTGCTGGTCGAGGCGGGTCGGCTGTGGACCTCGGTGATGGAGAGCGTGGGGGAGCGCTACCCGGACGTCGAGACCGACTACGTCCACGTGGACGCGATGTGCATGCACCTGCCGGTGAGCCCCGAGCGCTTCGACGTCGTCGTCACCGACAACCTCTTCGGCGACATCGTCACCGACCTCGGCGCCGTGCTCCAGGGCGGCCTCGGCGTGGCGGCCAGCGGCAACCTCAACATCGCCGGCACCGGCACCAGCATGTTCGAGCCGATCCACGGCTCCGCCCCGGACATCGCCGGCCGCGGCTGGGCCAACCCCGCGGGGGCGTGCCTCTCCCTGGCGATGATGCTGGGCCACCTGGGGGAGGGCGAGGCCGCCGCCGCGGTCGAGTCGGCCACCGCGGCGGTGCTGGCCGACCTCCCGGCGCTCGCGGGCGAGGGCATGGGTGCCTCGACGCAGGAGCTGGGGCAGCGCGTGGCGCAGCTCGTCGCCGACGGGTCGGCCGCGCCCGTCGCGGGCAGCCTCATGAGCCAGCTGGCCCAGGTGACGGCCTCGTGACCGCATACCCGCACCTGTGGCCAGCCGTGGCGACGGTGGACCTCGGCGCGATCGCCGACAACGTGCGCGTGCTGCGCGAGCACGTCGGCGGCACCGAGCTGATGGCGGTGGTCAAGGCCGACGCCTACGGCCACGGGCTCGTGCCCTCGGCCCGCGCGGCGCTCGACGGCGGGGCGTGCGCGCTGGGCGTCGCGCAGCCGTCGGAGGCGCTGGCGCTGCGGGCCGCGGGCGTCGACGCCCCCGTGCTCACCTGGCTCGTCGCGCCGGGCACCGACGTCGCGGCGCTCCTCGCCGCCGACGTGGAGGTCGCCGTGTCGGCGCCCTGGCTACTCGACGAGCTCGCCGCCGCTGCCGGTGAGCAGGGTCGGCCGGCGACGGTCCAGCTCAAGGTCGACACCGGCCTGGGCCGCAACGGCGCGTTCGGCCTGCCGGTGCGCGAGGGCGACCCGCGCACCGACTGGGAGGACCTCGTCGACCGCGCGGCCCGCCTGCAGGCGGAGGGTGCCGTCCGCGTCCGGGGCGTCTTCACGCACTTCGCCTACGCCGACTCCCCGCAGCACCCGACCGTGCGCGGCCAGCAGGACGCCTTCGCCGACGCGGTCGCGGTCGCCGAGCGGGCCGGGCTCGACCTCGAGGTCAGGCACATGGCCAACTCCGCGGCGACGGTCACGACGCCCGAGGCCTCCTGGGACATGGTGCGCCCGGGGCTGGCCGTCTACGGACTCTCGCCCGTGCCCGACCTGCGCTCCGCCGCGGAGCTGGGTCTGCGTCCGGCCATGCGCGTGACCGCCAGGGCGGCCGTGACCAAGCGTGTCCCCGCGGGGCAGGGGCTGTCCTACGGTCACACCTACGTCACCGCAGCCGAGAGCACGGTCGTGGACGTCCCGCTCGGCTACGCCGACGGCGTCCCCCGCCACGCCTCGGGAGCCGGCCCCGTGCAGGTCCGGGGCCGCCGCTTCTCGGTGTCCGGGCGGGTGTGCATGGACCAGTTCGTCGTCGACGTCGGGGACCTGCCGGTCGAGGCGGGCGAGGAGGTCGTGCTCTTCGGCCCGGGCGACGACGGCGAGCCCACGGCCCAGGACTGGGCCGACGCGGCGGGCACCATCTCCTACGAGATCGTCACCCGCTTCGGGCCGCGCGTGCCCCGCGTCCACGTCGGCGGGCCCGCATGAGCGAGCGGCGGGGCGCGGCCGGCCTGACGCTGCGGCTGCCGACGACGGACGACACCCAGGACCTGGGGCGCGCGCTCGGCGGCCTGCTGCGGGCCGGCGACCTGGTCGTCCTCGCCGGCGACCTCGGGGCCGGCAAGACGACCCTGACGCAGGGCCTGGCCGAGGGTCTCGGCGCGCGGGGGCCGGTGACCTCTCCCACGTTCGTCATCGCACGTGTCCACCCCTCGCTCGTCGGCGGGCCCGCGCTCGTCCACGTCGACGCCTACCGGCTGGGGGACGCCGCAGAGCTCGACGACCTGGACCTCGACGAGACGGTCGAGGAGTCCGTGACCGTCGTGGAGTGGGGCCACGGCCTGGCGGAGCAGCTGGCCGAGGACCGTCTGGAGGTGGAGCTGGAGCGCTCCGGCAGCGAGGACGGCGACCAGCAGGAGCGGCGCGCCGTGCTGCGCGGCACCGGCGACCGCGGGGCGGACCTGGTCGCCCGCGTCGAGGAGGAGCTCGGCACCCACGTCGTCGACCCCGGCTAGGGTGACGCCGTGGACGACCTCGGGATCCTCACGGTCTGCACCGGCAACGTGTGCCGGTCGCCGCTGCTCGAGCGTCTGCTGCAGCGCACCCTGGACCAGCGCTTCGGCCCCGGGGCCGTCCCGGTGGCCTCCGCCGGCACCATGGCTCTCGTCGGCTCGCCCATGGACGCCCGGGCCGCCGACGTGCTCAGGAGCCTCGGCGGGGAGCCGGACGGGTTCGTCGCCCGGCGGCTCACGGAGCCGATCGTGCGCTCGGCGGCGCTCGTGCTGACGGCGACGCGCGAGCACCGGGCGCAGGTCTCCCGGATGCACCCCAGGGCGATGAAGCGGACCTTCACGTTCCGGGAGATGGCCACGATCCTCGCCGGCGCCGGGGACGCGCTCCCGGAGGCCGACGAGCCGCTGGAGCTGCTCGCCGCCCTGGCGGAGGTGGGCACGGCCAACCGCGGCCTGCACCGTCCCGCGCGCCAGGAGGACCTCGACATCGTCGACCCCTACCGGCGCGACGACGAGGTCTACGCCCTCATGCGCGAGCAGGTGCTGGACGCCTACCCGGCCGTCGAGCGCGCGCTCGGGGTAGGCTGACTCCGCGCACCGGGCGACCGGGTGCGGGGTTCCTCGGGGGTCGAGCCACGCGTCCACCGGTGCTGCACGGCGGCCCGTCCGGGCGACCGATCGGCGCCGCGGGGTAGACGAGCGGCACCTCGCTGGATAGTCTGCCGAAGGTAAAGAAAGGGTAAGGACTTCGTAAAGCGCTGCGACAGCAGTGGTCACGGGTCCTTGCAGATGGGAGCCCTTTGACTGCATCGGTGGAGGTCTCGCGCGAGCCGCAGGGGTGGCGCGCAGGACCGGAAGTCGTGGGAGCGGCGCGGCAGGCGCCGCTCTTCGTCGTGCCCGAGTCGTTGTCGCCGACGCGTCGGCAGACACCCACGCGGGCGCGCCGCTACCTCGCCGGCTACCTGCGAGCCGTGCGGGTCACGGACCTCGTCGTGGTGGCCCTGGCCGTCCTCGGTGCGCAGGTGGCGCGCTTCGGCTTCGAGGAGCGGCACCTGCAGAGCGGCTACGGCGCGATCGACTACGTGGTCGTCTCGGTCGTGCTCATCCTCGGCTGGCTGCTCGCGCTGCACCTCGAGGACGCCTACGACGGACGCCTCGTCGGGCACGGCGTCCAGGAGTACAAGCAGGTCTTCTCCGCCTCGACCTGGCTCTTCGCAATCCTGGCCATCGTCGCCTTCGCGTTCAAGCTGGACTTCGCCCGGGGCTACGTCCTGGTCGCCTTCCCGGCCGGGACGTTCATGCTGCTCCTCGGCCGGTGGGTGGCCAGGCGCTGGCTGGTGCGGCAGCGGCGGCGCGGGCGGCTCTCCGACCGGGTGCTGCTCGTCGGCGACCGGGAGCACGTCGCCAGCCTCGTCGTCGCCCTCGGGCGTGCCCCCGACGCCGGCTACCACGTGCTCGGGGCCTGCGTCGACAACGCCACCGCCGGCCGGGTCGCCGGCGTGCCGGTCCTCGGCCCGGAGTCCGAGGTGCTCGTCCGCGCGGTCGAGCTCGAGGCCGACGTCGTGGCGGTGTCGTCCTCGGCCGGCCTCGGGCAGAAGGGCCTGCGCAGCCTGGGCTGGGCGCTCGAGGGCACCAAGATCGACCTCGTCGTCGCCCCCGGGATCATGGACGTGGCCGGCCCCCGCGTGCTGACGCGCCCGGTCCAGGGCCTGCCCCTCATCCACGTCGAGGCCCCGGTCTTCGCCGGTCCCCAGCTGGTGGCCAAGAGCGTCTTCGACCGGCTCGGCGCGGTGCTCGCGCTCGTCCTCCTCTCCCCGGTGCTGCTCGCGGTCGCGCTGGCGGTGCGCCTGGAGGACGGTGGCCCGGTGCTCTTCCGCCAGGAGCGGGTGGGCCGGGACGGGCGGACGTTCTCGATGCTCAAGTTCCGCAGCATGGCCGTGGACGCGGAGTCGCGCCTGCCGGAGCTGGTCGCCGCCAACGAGGGAGCGGGGCCGTTGTTCAAGCTGCGCAGGGACCCCCGGGTGACGCGGACAGGGGCGTTCATCCGCAAGTACTCCCTCGACGAGCTGCCCCAGCTGGTCAACGTCCTGCGCGGGGAGATGAGCATGGTCGGTCCTCGGCCGCCCCTGCCCCGCGAGGTCGCCGAGTACGAAGCCTCGACCCGCCGGCGGCTGCTGGTCAAGCCCGGCATGACCGGCCTGTGGCAGATCAACGGGCGCAGCGACCTGTCGTGGGACGAGGCGGTCCGGCTGGACCTCTACTACGTCGAGAACTGGAACCCGGTCCTGGACCTGATGATCCTCTGGCGCACCATCCAGGTCGTCGCCCGGCCGGAGGCCAACGGCGCGTACTGACCCCGCGCACCGGGACGCTATCGTGCGCAGGGTGACGCGCATCGCCTACCTCGGACCGGCCGGGACCTTCACCGAGCAGGCGACCCGGCAGTGGGCCCCCCGGGTGGCCACGGACGCGATCCCCGCCCCCAGCGTGCCCGCGGCCGTCGAGGCGCTCCGCTCGGGGCGGGTCGACGCCGCCGTGGTGCCCTTCGAGAACTCGGTGGAGGGCTCGGTCCCCGCGACCCTGCAGGCGCTCCTGCACGGCGCCGACGGCCAGGTCCGGATCGTCGGCGAGGTCAACGTGGAGGTGCAGTTCTCGCTCCTCGTGCGGCCGGACGGCGCAGGAGCCCCCGTGCGCACGGTGGCCTCGCACCCGCACGCGTTCGCGCAGACGCGCGACTGGCTCGCCGCGGAGCTCCCCGACGCCCGGCAGGTCCCGGAGAGCTCGACGGCCGCCGCGGCGCAGGCCGTGGCCGAGGGTCGCTACGACGCCGCCGTCGCGGCGCCGGGCGCGGCCGGGGCCTACGGACTGGTGCCCGCGGCCGCGCACATCGCCGACCGGGACGGAGCGGTGACGAGGTTCGTCGTGCTGCGCAGCGGCGCGGCCGTGCCTGACCCGACCGGGAGCGACCGCACCACCCTGGTGGCGCTCATCTGGCAGAACCGTCCGGGCGCCCTGCTGGAGCTGCTCGAGCAGTTCGCCACCCGCGGGATCGACCTGAGCCGGCTGGAGTCCCGACCGACCGGCGAGGGCCTGGGGGAGTACTGCTTCTGGATCGACGCCGACGCGCACCTGGCCGAGCCACGCATGCGCGAGGCCCTCACCGGGCTGCGCCGGACCTGCCGTGACGTGCGGTTCTTCGGCTCCTACCCGCGCGCGGACGGCCGGCCGACGGTCGTGCCGCAGCACGCGGACGCCGGCACCTACGCCGACGCGGTGCGCTGGGTGGACGGGCTGGGCTCCGGGCGGTGACGGAGCCCAGCCCGTCCCGGCGGTGGCGGGGTCAGTCGCCGAGCTGGAGCCACTCCGGCCAGCCGCCGTTGAGCACGAGCCACGCGACCAGGCCGTAGCCCGCCTGGCCCGGGTGCACGGTGTCGCCGGCGGCGAGGTCGGACTGCCACTGGTCGTGGCCCTCCAGGGCGGTGAAGCAGTCGACGAAGGGGACGTCGCGGCGGGCGCACACGTCGGCCTGGGCCTCCGCGAGGACCCTCAGGCGGGCGTTGACGTCGGCGTCGAGCGTCGGGGTCGGCCCCACCACGAAGGTGCCCACCCCGCTCGAGCTGGCCTCGTCGAGGATGTTGGCGAGGTTGAGCCGGGACCGGGCCGTCGTCACCCCCTGCGCGACGTCCTCGGCGCCCACGCCGACGACGAGGCGGCGCTCCGTGCGCCCCTCCCAGCGCGGCGGGCACTCGGCGCGCCACCGGTGCATCACGTCGGCCGAGCTGCTGCCGCGCACGCCGAGGTTGTAGGAGGTCAGGTCCGCCTCCTCCAGCGCGGTGCGCCCGACGACCCTGCTCACCCAGCCGAGGGCCTTGGGGTCGCCGTAGCCGGCGACGAAGCCGTCCCCCACGAAGCACAGCCCGA
>CAZONQ010000083.1:0-11233 GCA_964581125.1 uncultured Ornithinimicrobium sp. | reverse complement strand
CCCTGCGACCGAGCGCACGCTCTGCACGCCCCTGACGGCGGGGAAGCGTGCAGACCGTGCGTCCGGTCGGGGAGGGGGTGAGTATCGTGTCCGCACGTCCGCACGTCCCGTCCCTGCAGAGGAGGACCGCGCGTGGCACCGTCGGTCGAGGACCTGATCGCCCAGGGGCGCGCCGCCAACTCCGCGGGCCGCCCGGCCGAGGCCGAGCGGCTCCTGCGGCGTGCCCTCGACCGGCTGGCCGACGACACGTCGCCGTCGGCGGTCGAGCTGCGGGTCAGGGCCCTCCTCGCGCTGAGCGGCACCCGTGCCGAGCGGGACGGGACCGACGCCGCCGTGCAGGTGGTCGAGGAGGCGCTCGCGCTCGCCGGCGCGCACCTGGGCGACGACATGGTCGCCGTCTGCCACTCGCAGAAGGCGATGCTCCTCGGCCGCTCCGGCCAGCCCCGCGAGGCGCTCGCCGAGCTCGACCTGGCCGTCGTCGGCGGCACGGGCATGCAGCCGCGCGACCGGTTCGTCGTCTTCCTCTCCCGCGGCATGGTGCGGATGGACCTCGGCGACGCCTCCGGGGCGGCCGAGGACTTCGGGGCCGCGGCGGCGCTCGCCGCCGCCAACGACCTGACCCGCCAGGAGTTCATGGCGCGGCACAACCTGGGCTGCGCCACCCACCTCGCCGGCGACCTGCCGCAGGCCCTCCGGCTCATGCTCGAGGCGGACCGGCTCCCCGTCGACATCTCCCGCGCGGTCGCCTGGCTGGACCGGGGGCGGGTGCTCCTCGAGGCGGGGCTCGTCACCGAGGCGGCGGAGCTCCTGGGGCGGGCGGCCGACGAGGGCCGGGACCGGGAGCAGCACCAGGTCCAGGGCGAGATCGAGCTCGAGCTGGCCAGGGCCCTCATCCTGCTGGGCGACCCCGCCGAGGCGCTGGCCCGGGCCAGGCGGGCGCGCACCGAGTTCGGCCGCCGCGGCGTCGCCGGGTGGCAGCGCCGGGCCGAGGTCATCATGCTCCAGGCCCGCGGCCAGCAGCCGCGCCCGTCCCGCACGCTCGCCGCCGACGCGCTCGCGCTCGCCGACCGGCTCGCCGACGCGGGCGACCGGCGACGGCTGCCCGAGGCCCGGCTCATGGCCGCCGAGGCCTGCGCCCGCACGGGCGACTGGGACCGGGCGGCGGAGCTGGCGCGCAGCCTGTCCCGCACCGTGGGGCGCGCCGCCCTCGAGACGCGGATGCGCTGGCGGCGGGTGGCCGCCGAGACGGCGGGGCACCAGGGCGACCGGGCGGGCGCGGCCCGCCGGCTGAGGGAGGCGGCGCACGACCTGAGGCGGTCGCGGTCGGTGAGCAGCAGCCTCGACCTGAGGGCCGCGGTCACCCTGCACGCCGGCCCGCTGGAGCAGCTCGACGTCCAGCTGGCCCTCGGCGCAGGGCCGCGGGCGGTCCTGACGGCCGTCGAGCGCTGGCGCTCCCTCGCCAGCGAGCCGCCGCCCGTCCGGCCTCCGGCCGACCCCGACCTGGCCGCTGGGGTCGTCGAGCTGCGACGCCTGCGCGCGGAGGCCAGGAGCCAGCCCGGCCGCCCGGAGATCCTGGAGCGCGCCCGGGCCCTGGAGAGCGAGCTGTCCGAGCGCTTCTGGGCGGCGCAGGGGTCCCGCGCCGCCGTGACCGGGGCCCTCCCGCGGGGAGGGGCCGAGCCGCGCGACGGTCGCGCCGCCGCGCGCCCCGCCGAGGTGGTCCGGCAGGCGGTCCAGCGCCTCGCGGAGCGGGACACCGACCTGGCGGCCTTCGTCCGCGCGCGCGGCTCGCTGGCGGCGGTGGTCGTGCGGCGCGGGCGGAGCAGGCTCGTCGAGCTGGGGCCGGACGGCGAGCTCGAGGAGCTCGCCCGGCGTCTGGGCGCCGACCTGTCGGCCGTGGCCTCCGTCCCGTCGGGGCCGCTGGCCGAGGTGGTGCGCGGCTCGCTCGCCGCCACCCTGGACCGCTACCGGGAGACGGTCCTCGAGCCGCTCGGCCTGGGGGAGCGCGCCGTCGTCGTGCCGTGCGACGGGCTGACGGCCGTCCCGTGGGGCATGGTGCCGGGCCGCCTCGGGCTGCCGACCACCGTCGTCCCGAGCCTGCGCGCCTGGCTCGACGGGACGGGTGTCGTCGCGTCGCCGCGGGTGAGCGTCGTCGCCGGTCCCGGGCTCGCGTCGGCGGCCGGCGAGGCCGAGCGGGTGGCGGCGGGGTGGCAGGGCGACGGGACGGTCTGCCGGCCGGACCTGGCCGCCTCCGCCGACGACGTGCGCGCCGCGCTCGAGTCCAGCGATGTCGTCCACGTCGCTGCCCACGGCACGCACCACCCGGAGAGCCCGGTCTTCTCCTCGCTCTGGATGGCCGACGGGCCCGTCTTCCTCTGCGACCTCGAGGCCGCGAGCATCCGCTCCTCGCACGTGGTCATCTCGGCCTGCGAGGCCGGCCGGTCCCGCCGGCGGGCCCCCTCCTCGCACCTCGGGCTGGCGACCGGCCTGCTGACGCTCGGGGTCGGCAGCGTCGTCGCCTCGCCCTGCAAGGTGCCGGACGCCACGGCGGCCGCGGTCATGGTCGACTACCACGAGCGGCTCCGGGCGGGCGAGGACAGCGCCGACGCCCTCGCCCTGGCCGCCGCAGGGTGCGACGACCCGCTCGCCGGCGCCTTCCAGACCCTCGGCGGCTCCTGGCGCGCCCGCGCCTGACCGCGCCCGCACCGTGCGCCCTCCGGTTGCGGGCCCGCGGCCGGCTGACCACAGTGAGGGACGGGCGGCCGCACCGGGTCGTCCTCGACGGTCAGGAGGCCTGCAGATGAGCACCCAGGACGACGACGAGCGTGGCGAGGGCACCGAGGGCTTCCGCGACTCGGGGCTGGACCAGGACGGTGTCGCCGACGCCTTCGACGCGATGGAGTCCGCCTCCGGGGGCGGTGCGCTCCTCGAGGGCGAGGAGGACGGCGACGAGGGCCGGGACCGGGACGACGAGGAGGACACCGCGGAGGAGGCCGAGGGCGGCGCGGACGTCGCCTCCGGCGGCGGCGAGGGCGAGCGCGAGCCGACGAGCGGCGCCGTGGGCGAGCGGGCCGGCGGCGACCGGGGCGACGGCCGGGGTCAGGACGACGACCGGGGCTGAGACACTCGGGGCATGACCACCACCGGCCCCGACCCGGAGCTCACGGACGCCGAGCTCCAGGACCCGGCCGCGCAGGGTCCGCGCTGCAGCGACGCCGCCCGTGAGCGGCGGGACCCCATGCTCGGCACCGCGCCGACCCAGCGGCGCTTCCTGCTCGTGGAGCAGGAGAGCGGCTGGGCGTACGACGGCTTCCCGTCGACCCCCCTGCCGGACGACGTCAAGGCCGAGGTCCTCGAGCGGGCCGCGGCGCTGGACGTCCGGGTCATGCTCATCCGCCGGCCCGGGCGGCAGAGCTCCTCGGTCTGCTACATGCGCTCGTGGTGCGTCGTCGACACGCAGGCGCCGCGCGGGCACCGGGTCACGTGGGGCACGTTCGCCTACCCGGCCGAGCTGCTCGCCGGCCTCGACCGGCTCGAGCAGCTGGCCCGCTGGGAGGAGGAGGGCACCGACCCCGCCTCGACCGGCGTGCCCGGGGGCGACGACGAGCCGCTCGTCCTCGTCTGCACGCACGGCCGCAAGGACGTCTGCTGCGCGCTCCGCGGCCGTCCCGTCGCCGCAGCCACCGCCGAGCGGCGCCCCGAGCAGACCTGGGAGTGCTCGCACACCGGCGGCGACCGCTTCGCCGCCAACATCGTCCTGCTCCCCGACGGCGCCACCTACGGCGGGCTCGACGTCGACCTCGCCGGGCGGGTGCTCGAGGCGCACGAGCAGGGGCGGCCGGAGACCGCATACCTCAGGGGTGCGGCGGGACGCCCCAGGCCGGTGCAGGCGGCGGTCGTCGCGGTGCACGACCAGCTCGGCCCGCTGCCCTGGGGGTCGGTCGTGCCGACGTCGACCGAGCCGCTCGACCCGGCGGAGGGCGACGCCGCGGCCACCCGGGTGCGGCTGCGGCTCGACGACGGCCGCGAGGTGGAGGTCGACGTGCACGAGCACGACCGCGAGCCGGCGCGGCTGACCTGTCTCGCCGAGCGTCCCAAGGTCTCCCGCGTGCCCGTCCCCGGCACCGTGCGGGTCGTCGCTCCCGCCTGACCACCCGGTCGCCACGCTCCCGCGCGCCCCCGGCCGTCCGCGGCGCGCGTTGTCTACGATCGCCGGGTGGGCACGGCAGCGGGCAGGACGGGCGGCGCGGGGGGTCTGCTCGGTCGCGACCTGGCCGTCGACCTGGGCACCGCGACCACGCAGGTCCACGTCCGCGGCCGCGGGGTGGTGCTCGACGAGCCGAGCCTCGTCGCCGTCGACACCCGCACCGGTCGCCTCGTCGCCGCCGGCACCGCGGCCCAGGAGATGCTCGGGCGCACCCCCGAGCGCGTGGTGACGCTCCGGCCGCTGTCCGACGGCGTCATCACCGACGCCGAGGTGACCGAGCAGATGCTGCGCCACTTCGTCGGGCGCGTCCGGCCCTCCCGCCTCGTGCGGCCGCGCACCGTCGTCTGCGTGCCGAGCGGCGTGACCGCGGTCGAGCGCCGGGCCCTCGAGGACGCCGCCCTGCGCTGCGGCGCCCGCAGCGTGCACGTCGTCGAGGAGGTCATGGCCGCGGCGATCGGCGCCGGCCTGCCCGTCGACTCCGCCACCGCCTCGCTCGTCGTCGACATCGGCGGCGGCACCACCGACGTCGCCGTCATCTCCCTCGGCGGGGTCGTCAACGCCCGCAGCGTCCGCACCGGCGGCGACGACGTCGACGAGGCGGTCGTCCGCGGGGTCAAGGAGAGCCACGACCTGCTGCTCGGCGAGCGCTCGGCGGAGGACATCAAGGTCCGCGCCGGCTCGGTCTGGCCGCTCGCCGAGGACCTCACCGTGCGGGTGCGCGGCCGCGACCTGTCGACCGGCCTGCCGCGCACCGTCGAGCTGGGCAGCGAGGAGGTGCGCCGGATGATCGAGCCGGTCACCGCGCAGGTCGTCGAGACGGTCCGGCTCGTGCTCGACGTCTGCCCGCCCGAGCTCGCCGGCGACCTGCTCGACACCGGCGTCGTCCTCACCGGCGGCGGCGCGCTCCTGCGCGGCTGGGCCGAGCGCCTGCGCCACGAGCTCGGCGTCCCCGTCCGCGTCGCCGACGAGCCCCGGCACGCGGTCGTCCGCGGAGCCGGCGCCTGCGTGGACGACCTCCGGGTGCTCCGGCGCACCGTCCTCGGGTCGGCCGCCCGCTAGGACCAGGTATGCCGTCGCGCCGCCCCCTCCTCCGCCTCGCCGCCGCGGTGCTCACCCTGGTCACCGCGGGCGCCCTGGTCGTCGACCTCGCGCGGCCGGGCCTGGCCGACCCCGTCCGGTCCGCCGTCGCGACCGTCGCCGCACCGGTGCAGGCGACCCTGTCCCGGTGGGACGACGGGCGGGTCGCCGAGCTCACGGCCGAGCGCGACGAGCTGGCCGTCGAGGTGGCCCGGCTGCGCGAGGAGCTCCGGCGCCAGGACCAGCTGGACGACCTGGCGCGATCGGCCGGCCGGGACCTCGGCGGCGGGCACCGGCTGCTGCCGGCGCGCGTGGTCGCCTTCGCCCCGGCCACCGCGCCGGTCGGCGGCCGCACCGTCACCGTCGACGTCGGCGAGGAGGACGGCGTCCGCGAGGACCTCACCGTCGTCACCGCCGAGGGCCTCGTGGGGCGTGTCGTGCGGGTCGCGCCGCGCAGCGCCGACGTCCTGCTGCTCGGCGACCCCGACGTCGTGGTGGGCGTCCGCTACGGCGCCGACGGGGCGCTCGGGAGCGTCACGGTCTCGCCCGAGCCCGGCCTGCCGCCGCGCGGGCACGGGCAGCTGACGCTCACGGCGCTCGGCGACAGCCCGGTCGCGGTCGGCGACGAGGTGACCACGCTGGGGAGCCCGGACGGCCGCCCCTACGCCGCGCGCGTCCCGCTCGGCACCGTCACCGCCGTCGACCCCGACCGCGGGCGGCTCGGCCGGACCGCGGTCGTCACCCCGCACGTCGACACCGACACCCTCGACCTGGTCGCGGTCGTCCTGGACGGGGACGCGCCGTGAGGTCCGTCGTCGTCCGTGCCGGCCTCCTCCTCGCGGCCGTGCTCCTGCCCAGCGCCTGGCCGTCCGGGGCCCCTCGCCCCGACCTGCTCGTCCTCGTCGTCGCGGCCGCCGCGCTCTCCCGCGGCCCCCTCACCGGGCTGGTCGTCGGCCTCGCGGCCGGCTGGCTGGTCGACCTCGTGCCGCCGGGTGCCGCGCCGCTCGGGGCGGGCGCGCTCACCTACGCCGCGGTCGGTGCGCTCGTCGGCGCCCTGCGCCGGTATGCCGTGGTCTCGCCCCTCGCCCCCTGGGTGCTGACCGTCCTGGCCTCCGCGCTCGTGCTCGGCGTGCGGTGGCTGAGCTCGGCCGCGGGCGTCGGGCGCGCCACCACCACCGACCTGCTCTGGACGTGGGGACTCACCGCGGCGCTCGCGGTCGTCCTCGTGCCCGTCCTCGGTGCGGTCGAGCGCCGCACGGGCCGGCGCGCGGAGCGGGCGGGGGCGTGGTGACCCCCGGTCGTCGGGTGCCGGCCCGCCGCCGTCCGCAGGTGCGCGTGCCGCGGCCCGTGGTCACGCCGCCGCGGGTGCGCCGACGCCCGGCCGTCGGGCCGCTCTGGGGGATCGTGCTCAGCGTCGTCATGCTCATGGGCCTGCTCGTCGGCCGCCTCGGTCAGGTCCAGCTCGGTGCGGAGCAGACCGAGCCGTCCGCCGCGGCGGCGGACACCCGCGAGCTCACGACGCCGGCGCTGCGCGGGCGCGTCCTCGCCGCCGACGGCACGCCGCTGGTCACCAACGCCGCCTCCACGGTGGTGACCGTCGAGCCGGAGACCCTGCTGGAGGCCGAGGACGGCGGGCGGCGGCTGGTCGCCGCGGTCGCGGACGCGCTCAGGCTGCCCGCCGAGCAGCTCTGGGGCCGCACCCTGCTGTGCGGCACGCCGGGCGCGCCACCGGTGCCGCTGTGCTTCTCCGGGTCGCCCTACGAGCCCGTGCCGCTGGCCTACGACGTCGACCCCGAGCGCGCCCTCGCGCTCCTGGAGCGGCCCGAGGAGTTCCCCGGCGTGGGGGCCGGGACCGTGCCGGTGCGGGCCTACCCCGCCCCGGGCGGCGTGGGTGCCGCGCACGTCCTGGGCTACCTGGGCCGCCCGACCCAGGAGGAGGTCGACGCCTCCGACGGGCTCGTCACCGCCGAGGGACGGGTGGGTCGCGCGGGTCTGGAGCAGGTCTACGACGACGTCCTGCGCGGGACGCCGGGGACGAGGGTGGTCAGCGTCGACCCGCGCGGCGTCGTCACCGGCCAGCTGTCGGTCACCGACCCCGTCCCCGGTGCCGACGTGCGCACCCACCTGGACGTCGAGGTGCAGGCGGCGGCCGAGCGGGCCCTCGAGGACGCGGTCCGCGACGCCCGTCGACGCGGCTCGCCCGCCCGGTCCGCCGCCGCGGTCGTCCTGCGGCCGGACAGCGGCGCGGTGGTCGCCGCCGCCAGCTGGCCGACCTTCGACCCCGCGATGTGGACCTCCGGGGTCAGCGAGGAGGAGTACGCCGCCCTCCTCGACCCCGAGGGCGGCCGCCCGCTCGTGGACCGGGTCGTGGCCCAGACCTTCCCGCCCGCCTCCACCTTCAAGGTCGTCTCGCTCCCGGCCGCGATCCAGACCGGCGTCGACCCCGACGGCCGCTACGCCTGCCCGGCGTCGGTGACGGTCGGCGGGCAGCGCTTCCGCAACTACGAGTCGGAGGCCCACGGGATGCTGACCCTGCCGGAGATCGTCGAGGTCTCCTGCGACACCTCCTTCTACCGGTGGGCCTACGACCACTGGCGCGACCTCGGCGGCGTCGGGCAGGAGTCGGACGCCGGCGACCGGTTCGTCGCCGTCGCCCGCGGCTTCGGGCTCGGGCGCGCGACCGGCGTCGACCTGCCGGGGGAGGTGGACGGCCTCGTGCCCTCGCGGGAGTGGAAGCGCGCCTACTGGGAGGCCACCCGCGAGGAGTCCTGCCGCCGCGCCGAGGAGGGCTACCCCGAGGTGGAGAACCGGGAGCGGCGCCGCTTCCTCGAGCAGCTCGCGCAGGAGAGCTGCACGGACGGCTGGCAGTGGCGTCCCGGCGACCAGGTCAACGCCTCGATCGGGCAGGGCGACCTGGCGGTCACGCCCCTGCAGATGGCGGTCGTCTACGCCGCCGTCGCCGAGGACGGCCGCCTCTGGCAGCCGCAGGTCGCCGCCGCCGTGCAGCGTCCCGACGGCGACGGCGACGGCGACGGCGTGGTCGTCGAGGAGCTCGAGCCGGTCTCCCTGGGGCGGGTCTCCGTCGCGCCCGAGGCGCTGGAGGTGGTGCGCGAGGGGCTCGAGGGCGTCAACGTGCGCGGCACCGCGGCCGCCGCCTTCCGCGGGTGGCCGCACACGGCATACCCCCTCGCCGGCAAGACCGGGTCGGCGGAGGCGTTCGGGGAGGACGCGACCGCCTGGTACGCCTCCTACGGCCCGGTCGACGACCCCGCCTACGTCGTGGTGGTCATGGTCGAGGAGGGCGGCCTCGGCGGCGACGTCGCGGCCCCCGCGGCCCGCGACATCTGGGAGGTGCTGCGGCGGGAGGGGTCCTAGCCAGCGGGTGCGGCGGCAGGGGACAATGGGCCCATGCTGCTGGAACGCATCTACGACGAGGACCTGGCCCAGGCCAGCTACGTGGTCGCCTGCCAGGCGTCGGGGGAGGCCCTCGTGGTCGACCCGCGGCGTGACGTCGGGACCTACCTGGAGCTCGCCGAGCACCACGGCCTGCGGATCGTGGCGGTGACCGAGACGCACGTGCACGCCGACTACCTCTCCGGCACCCGGGAGCTCGCGGCGGCCACCGGCGCCCAGGTCTACGTCTCCGGCGAGGGCGGGGAGGACTGGCAGTACGGCTTCGACGGCGTCCGGCTGCACGACGGCGGGAGCATCCGGCTCGGCAACGTCACCGTGACGGCGCTGCACACCCCGGGGCACACCCCGGAGCACCTGTCCTACCTGGTCACCGACGGGGCCGTCACCGACGAGCCCGGCTACCTGCTCTCCGGCGACTTCGTCTTCTCCGGCGACCTCGGCCGGCCCGACCTGCTCGACGAGGCGATGGGCGCGGTCGACACCCGCTTCGCGGGCGCGAAGCAGATCTACCGCTCGCTGCAGGAGAAGTTCCTCACCCTGCCCGACCACGTGCAGGTCTTCCCCGCGCACGGGTCCGGCTCGGCCTGCGGCAAGGCGCTCGGCGCGCTGCCGTCGACGACGGTCGGCTACGAGCGCCGCTTCGCCTGGTGGGCGCCCTACCTCGCCGGCGACGACGAGGCCGGCTTCGTCGCCGAGCTGCTCGACGGGCAGCCGGACGCGCACGCCTACTTCGGGCGGATGAAGCGGCAGAACCTCCTCGGCCCCGCGGTCATGGGGGAGCGGGCCGCGCTGCGCGAGCTGACCACCGACGAGCTGCGCGAGGGGCTGGAGGCCGACCGGCTCACCCTCGTGGACGTGCGCCCGGCGCAGGAGTTCCGCGCCGGCGCGGTCCCCGGGGCCCTGTCCGTGCCGCTGCCGGACAAGGCCGCGACCTACGGCGGCTGGGCCTACGACCCCGAGACCGACACCCGCCCCGTCGTGCTGCTCGCCCGCGGGCCGGAGCAGGCGCGCGCGGTGTGGGACCACCTCGTGCGCGTGGGCGTCGACGACGTCGTCGGCTACGTCACCAGCCTCGACGGGCTGCCCCTGGCGCCGGCCCCGAGCGTCGCCCCGCGCGACCTGGCCGACCTCGACGTCGCGCTGCTGCTCGACGTGCGCAACAAGAGCGAGCACGCCGCCGGGACGATCCCGGGGGCCGAGCAGCTCTCCGCCGGCCGGGTCCTGTGGCACCAGGACCGGCTGCCGCGCGAGGGCACGATCGTGACCTTCTGCCAGTCCGGCCTGCGCAACGTCGTGGCCTCCTCGGCCCTGCGCCGCGCCGGCTTCGACGTCGTCGAGCTGGAGGGCAGCTACGCCGGGTGGCTGGCGGAGCAGGAGACACGGTTGCCGTAGGGTCAGGGTCCGTGAGCCAGCACCCCGTCACCGAGCCCGCCCCCGACCAGCCGGCCGGGGACCAGCACGACCCGATCAGCCCCGAGCTGCGCGCGGACGTCCGCCGCCTCTCCACGCTCCTCGGCCAGACGCTCGTGCGCCACCACGGCCAGGAGCTGCTCGACACGGTCGAGCAGGTGCGGCTGACGACCAAGGCCAGCCAGGAGGGCGACGACGCGGCCGCGGAGCAGGTGCGCCAGGTCCTGGCCGACCTCCCGCTGGAGACGGCCTCCTCGCTCGTCCGGGCGTTCTCGGCCTACTTCCACCTGGCCAACGCGGCCGAGCAGGTCCACCGGGTCCGCACCCTGACCTCCCGCCCGGAGTCCGAGGGCTGGCTCACCTCGGCCGTGCGCGACGTCGTCGCCGCCGGCGGCCCCGAGCTGCTGGCCGACACCGTCGAGGAGCTCGACGTGCGGCCCGTCTTCACCGCGCACCCGACCGAGGCGTCCCGCCGCAGCGTGCTGACCAAGATCCGGCACCTGTCCGACGTGCTCGCCGTGACCACCGAGGCCGGCACCGTGGCCCGCCGCCGCCAGGACGACCAGCTCGCCGAGCTCGTCGACCTGATCTGGCAGACCGACGAGCTGCGCCAGAGCAGGCCGACGCCGATGGACGAGGCCCGCAACGCCATGTACTACCTCGACGAGGTGCTCGGCACGACCGTGCCCGAGCTGCTCGGCGAGCTCGGCGACCTGCTCGCCGAGCACGGCGTCGACGTCGACACCACCCGCCCGCCGGTCCGCTTCGGCTCCTGGATCGGCGGCGACCGCGACGGCAACCCCTTCGTCACGCCCGAGGTCACCCGCGAGGTCCTGCAGCTGCACGGGCGGCACGCCGTGGGCGTGGCCCTCTCGCTCGTCGACGTCCTCATCTCCCGCCTGTCGTCCTCGACCGACGTCGTCGACGTCGACCCCGAGCTCGAGGAGTCGGTGCGCCGCGACCTGGCGCACCTGCCCGGGCTCGACCCGCGCGTCCTGGAGCTCAACGCCCGCGAGCCCTACCGCCTCAAGCTCACGTGCGTGCGCGCCAAGCTGCTCAACACCGGCCAGCGGCTCGAGCACGCCACGCCGCACGAGCCGGGCCGCGACTACGCCTCCGTCGAGGAGA
>CAZONQ010000082.1:4464-11297 GCA_964581125.1 uncultured Ornithinimicrobium sp. | reverse complement strand
CGCAGACCGTCAACGCCTACTACCACCCGATGCTCAACGAGATCGTCTTCCCGGCCGCGATCCTGCAGCCGCCCTTCTTCTCGGTGGACGCCGACGACGCCGTCAACTACGGCGGCATCGGTGCGGTGATCGCGCACGAGATCGGGCACGGCTTCGACGACCAGGGCAGCCGCTACGCCGGGGACGGGTCGCTCACGGACTGGTGGACGCAGGAGGACCGGGAGCGCTTCGACGAGCGCAGCGGTCGGCTCGTCCAGCAGTTCGGCACCCTGTCGCCGCGCGATATCCCCGGCGGCGAGGCCAAGGTCAACGGCGGCCTGACCGTCGGCGAGAACATCGGCGACCTCTGCGGCCTGGAGCTGGCGCACCTGGCCTACACGATCGCGACCGGCGGCGAGGCCGCCGAGATGGACGGCTGGACGGGCGAGCAGCGCTTCTTCCTCGGCTGGGCCGCGGTGTGGCGCACCGTGGCGCGCGAGGAGGAGGCGCGTCGGCTGCTGTCGGTCGACCCGCACGCGCCGGCCGACCTGCGCGCCAACACGGTGCGCAACGTCGACGCCTTCCACGAGGCGTTCGGCACGGTCGAGGGTGACGGCCTGTGGCTCGCGCCGCAGGACCGGGTGCGGATCTTCTGACCGGGGACCTCGGCCGGGCCGCCGGGGACGTCAGCCGAGCTGCTCGAGGATCGCCGGCAGCACCTCGTGCATGTCGCCGATCACCGCGTAGTCGGCCTTGGTCACCATCGGCGCCTCGGCGTCGGTGTTGACCGCGATGATCGTCCTCGACGAGGAGCACCCGGCCCAGTGCTGGATCGCGCCGCTGATGCCGCACGCCAGGTAGACGTCCGGCGAGATGCGCGTGCCGGTCTGCCCGACCTGCTCGTGGTGCGGCCGCCAGCCCAGGCTGGTGACGACCCGGGAGACGCCCACGGCCCCGCCGAGCCGCTCGGCGAGCCGGTCGGCGTCGCCGAACCCGTCGGCGCTCCCCGCGCCGCGGCCGACGCCGACGACGACCCGGGCCCCCGACAGCGCCGAGGTGTCGCCGCCCTCCAGGCGCTCGGTGCGCACGACCTGCGCCCGCAGGTCCACGGCGTCGGGCGCGGCGGTGAACCGCTCGACCTCCGCCGCCCCGGGGCTCTCGGCGGCGCGGGCCTCGAGCGCGTGGCCGGCCACGGTGAGCAGCGCGGGGGAGGCGTCCAGGCGCAGCCGCTCCAGCACCGCCCCGCCGGCCACCTGCCGCTCCACCTCGACGGCGTCGCCGTCGGTGGGCAGCAGCGCCACGACGTTGGCGGCCATCGGCAGGTCCATGCGCGCCGCCACGTGGGCGAGCACCTCCATGCCCCGCGGGGTCCCGCCGGCGAGCACCGCCGCGGCGCCCACCCGGTCGACCACCCGGCCGAGCGCGGTCGCCCAGGCTGCCGCGGCATACCTGGTCAGCTCCTCGTCCTGGGCCTCGTGCACGACCGCGACGCCCTGCTCGCGGCAGTCCTCCAGCACCGCGTCGCCGGCGGCGCCGAGCACCAGCGCGTGGAGCGGCCCGCCCAGCTGGCGGGCGAGCGTCAACGTCTCCCGGGAGACCAGCTCGACCCGGTCCTCCTCGACCTCGACGAGGACCAGCACGACGTCGCTCACGACACCACTCCGATCTTGCGCAGGACCTCGACGACCGCGGCGGCCGCCTCCGGTCCCTCGCCCAGCACGGTGACCTCGCTCGGCGGCGCCTCGGGCACCCGCAGGCCCAGCCGGCCGGTGCCGCGGGGCGGCGCCGAGGGCGCCACCGTCTCGACCGGGGCCTTGCGCGCACGCATCCGTCTCTTGATGTTGGGATAGCGCGGCGAGACGCCGCCCTCGAGCACGGTGGCGACCGCCGGCAGCGCGACCTCGTAGGTCTCCGTGCCCTCGGCGGCGCGCACGTGCATCGTGGCGACCCCGCCCGCGACCTCGATGGTCTGCGCACCGGCCACGACCGGCCGCCCGAGGGCGTAGGCGAGTCGGACGCCCACCTGGAAGTCGCCCGTGTCGGCCGCGTCGTTGCCCACCAGGACGAGGTCGTATGCGGTGCCCGCCGCCTCGCGCGCGCGGACGACCTCGGCGATCGCGGCCGCCACGTCGGCGGGCCCGCAGGCCTGGGCGTCCGCGGTCACGTGCACCGCGTCCTCGACGCCGACCGCGAGCGCGCTGCGCAGCTGCTCCTCGGCGTCGTCGTCGCCGACGGTGAGGACGGTCGCGGTGCCGCCGCTCGCCTCGGCGACCTGCACGGCGATCTCGACGGCGCAGCTCTCGTGGGCGCTCATCGCGTAGCCGGAGTAGCGGCCGTCGAGCGCCGTGCCGTCCGGGGTGAGCACGACCTCGCCCGTGATGTCGGGGGACCGCTTGACGCAGACGAGGACGTCCGTCACGGCGCCACCCCCCTGATGCGGTCGTTGTCCGGGTCGAACAGCGGCGTGCTGTCGGCGGAGGCGACCGTGACCGGATAGAGCTCCTCCATGTAGGACACCGCGAGCCCGGTGCCCACGACGGCCTGCTCGGGCGGCAGGTAGGCCATGAGGACGTGCTTGCCGAGGCTGGGGGCCGAGCCGGCGGAGGTGACGTAGGGACGCCGGCCGTGCCCGTCCACCAGCTCCTGGCCGTCGCGGGTGAGGATCGGCTCGCCGCCGAGCATGTAGCGCTTCACGCCGCTGGCCGAGGTGTGGTCGTCGACGGTCAGCGAGCAGAGCACGGCCCTGGGCTCCTGGCCGGCCTGCTCCAGCAGGGCTTCCTTGCCGACGAAGTCGGCGTCCTTGAGCCGGGCGCGGGACATCCCGGCCTCGACGAGCGTGCGCTCGGTGTCCAGCTCGAAGCCGTAGGCGCGGTAGCCCTTCTCCAGCCGTCCGGTCGTGGCGTAGACGCCGATGCCCGCCGGGATCACCCCGTGCGGCCGACCGGCCTCGAGGAGTCGGTCCCACAGCGCGCCGGCCAGCTCGGTCGGCAGGTGCAGCTCCCAGCCGTGCTCGCCGACGTAGGAGATGCGCGAGGCCAGGACCGGCAGGTCGCCGACCTCGACCGTCCGGCAGGTGGCGAACCGGAAGGCCTCGGGCCGCAGGTCGGTCCGGGTGAGCGGGCCGAGCACGTCGAGCGCGCGCGGCCCCCACAGCCCGATCGTGCTGATCGCCGAGGTCATGTCCACGCAGTGGGCGCCCCCCGGCATCCGGTCGGCGAACCACTTCAGGTCCACCATGCCGTGCGCGCCGCCGGTGACCACCCGGAAGTGGTCGTGGGCCAGACGCATGACGGTCAGGTCGGAGCGGAAGCCGCCGCGCTCGTCCAGCACGGGGGTGTAGACGACCCGCCCGACGGGCACGTCGGCCCTGGCGACGATCACGCCCTCCACGCCGGCCAGCGCCTGGGGGCCGACGACGTCGAAGATCGCGAACGCGGTCAGGTCGACGACCGCGCCGGCCTCGCGCATCTGCAGGTGCTCGGCGTTGACGACCGGCGACCACCAGCGGCTGTCCCACTCGTGCTCGCGCGGCATGACGGCGTCGCCGAACTTCTCGACGAGGTGGGCGTTGGACTCGTACCAGTGCGGCCGCTCCCACCCGGCCGCCTCGAAGAAGACGGCGCCGAGCTCGCGCTGCGAGGCGTGCATGGGCGGGAGGCGCAGGTCGCGCGCGCTGGTCCACTGCTCCGAGGGGTGCACGATGCCGTAGGTCTTGTTGAACCCCTCGCCGGTGCGCGCGCGGACGTAGGAGCGGGTCCGCTGGTGGGGGTAGAAGCGCGCGACGTCGGCGTGGCCGAGGTCGATCTCGGGGTTGCCGTGGGTCATCCACTCGGCCACCGCGCGGCCGACGCCCGGGCCCTCCTTGACCCACACGGCCGCCGCCGACCACAGGCCACCGACCTCGGGCGTCTCGCCGAGGATCGCGTGACCGTCCGGCGTGAGCGAGAGCAGCCCGTTGATGGCGTAGCGGATCTCGGCACGCTCGTCGCCCAGCAGCTCGGGCATGAGCTCGAGCGCCTGCTCCAGCTGCGGGTCGAAGTCGTCGGAGGTGAAGGGCATCTCGGTGGGGGAGAGCTTGGCCTGCTCGATGCTCGGGATCTCCTCCGGGTCGTGCAGGATCGGCCGGTGGGCGTAGGAGCCGACCTCCATGTCCGAGCCGTGCTGGCGCTCGTAGCAGAAGGTGTCCATGTCGCGCACGATGGGGAAGCTGATCTCGCCCGGCTGCTCCGCGAGCGCCTGGCACGGGCCGACCGAGATCATCTGGTGCACCGCGGGGGTCAGCGGGACGTGCGCCCCGGCCATCCGGGCGATGTGGTTGCTCCACACGCCGCAGGCGACGACCACCGTGTCCGCGGCGACGTGGCCGGCGGAGGTGTCGACGCCGCGCACGCGGCCGTCCTCGACGGTGACCCCGGTGACCTCGGCGTTGGGCACGACGGTCAGGGCGCCCCTGGCCTGGGCCCTCTCGCGCATGATCGTGCCGGCCCGCAGCGAGTCGACCACGCCGGCCGACGGGGTGTAGAAGCCGCCGACGATGACCGACGGGTCGAGGAAGGGCACCAGCTCGGCGACCTCCTCGGGCGTGAGCATCCGGGACTCGATGCCCCAGGCCCGCGCCGACGACATCCGGCGGCGCAGCTCCTCCATCCGCTCCTCGGTGCGGGCCACCTCGATGCCGCCGGACTCGGTGAAGACGTCCATCTCCTTGTACTGCCGCACCGAGTCGAGCGTGAGATCGGTGATCTCCTTGCTGTGGTCGACGGGGAAGATGAAGTTGGACGCGTGACCGGTGGAGCCGCCGGGGTTGGGCAGCGGCCCCTTGTCGATCTGGACGATGTCGGTCCAGCCGAGCTCGGCGAGGTGGTGGACCAGGGAGTTCCCGACGATGCCGGCGCCGATGACGACGACCGACGCGCGCTCCGGCAGCTCTGCCATGACCGCTCCTTTGCATGGTGCCGACGACCTCAGAAGCCTGTTGCGCAAGAAGCAACTCGGCGCATCATGTGCAACTAGACCCCATCATGACGGACGAGGGGCGCCGCGCACAAGACCTGCGCGGCGCCCCTCGTGCCCTCGTGCCCTCGGGTCAGTCGGTCGGGTCGCCGTTCTCGACCGTGGCCACGACCACCGGCCCCTGCCCGTCCTCGACGACCGCCACGGGACCGTCCGCGTCGCGTGCCGCGTCGGCGTGGGCCTCGTCGGGGACCGCCTCGTCGGTGACCGTGAGCACGACCGGGTCCTCGGCGGCCTGCGCCGTGGCCGCCAGCCGCTCCGCCTGGTGCTGCGTGATGTGCAGGCGCAGCGGCGGCTGGAGCGTGGAGACGAACGTCTCGCGCCGCAGCTCGCGCAGCAGGGAGACGCACAGCGCGAGCAGGACGAGCACGAACGGCGTCGCCACGATGATGACGCCCGTCTGCAGCGCGGTCAGCCCGCCGGCCCAGAGCAGGACGGCGGCGACGGCGCCGGTGGCGGCACCCCAGAAGATCACCAGCCAGCGGTCCGGCTCCTCCTCGCCGTTCTGCGCCAGCATGCCCATGACGATCGAGGCCGAGTCGGCGCCGGTGACGAAGAAGATCGCGACGAGGAAGATCGCCAGCCCGGTCGTGATCGTGGCCAGCGGGTAGTCGGCCAGCATGTTGAACAGCGCGGCCTCCTCGCCCTCGGCGAGCCGGGAGGCCATGTCGACGCCCTGGTTGAGCTGGAGGTCGAGCGCGGCGCCGCCCAGGATCGAGAACCAGACGAAGCTGACCAGGCTCGGCATCGCGATGACGTAGATGACGAACTGGCGGATCGTGCGGCCCTTGGAGATCCGGGCGATGAACATGCCGACGAAGGGGGTCCACGAGATCCACCAGGCCCAGTAGAAGATCGTCCAGCCGCCCAGCCACTCCGAGCCGCCGAAGACGCCGACGGTGAAGCTCATGCCGGGCAGGTGGGTCAGGTAGCCGCCGATGCCCTCGGTGAAGGTGCCGAGGATGAAGACCGTCGGGCCGACGACGAAGAGGAAGAGCGCGAGCAGGCCCGCGGCGACCGCGTTGGCGTTGGAGAGCCACTTGATGCCCCGCTCCACGCCGCTGACGGCGGAGAGCACGAAGCACAGGGTCAGGAAGCCGATGACCGCCACGGCAGCAGCTTGCTGCCGCTCCCGCGGCCGAAGATCTCGCCGAGACCTCCGGTGATCTGCAGGGCGCCCAGGCCCAGCGAGGTCGCCGAGCCGAACAGGGTGGCGATGAGCGCGAGCACGTCGATGCTCTTGCCGGCCGCCCCCTCGGCCCGGCGGCCGAGGAGCGGGCCGAAGGCCGCGCTGATGAGGTTGCCCTTGCCCTTGCGGTAGGCGAAGTAGGCGATGGCGAGGCCGATCACGGCATACATCGACCAGGGGTGGAAGCCCCAGTGGAAGAAGCTGTACTCCAGCGCCCGGCTGGCGGCCTCGCCGCTGCCCGCGACGCCGCGCCCGAGCGGCGGCTCGTTGAGGTGGGTGAGCGGCTCGGCCACGCCCCAGAACATCAGGCCGATGCCCATGCCGGTCGCGAACATCATCGAGACCCACGAGAAGGTCGTGAACTCCGGCTCCGAGTCGTCGGGGCCGAGCTTGATGTTGCCGTAGCGGCTCGCCGCGAGGAAGGCGGAGAAGAGGACGAAGGCGGCGCTGGAGAGCACGAACAGCCAGCCGAGGTTGCCGGTGATCCAGCCCAGGATGTGGCCGCCCACCACGCTGAAGTTGTCGTTGGCGAGCGAGCCGTAGACGAGGAAGACGATGGCCAGGGCGGCGGCCACACCGAAGACGGTGCGGTCGAGCCGGTGCCGTTCGGGCGGGACAGGAGGTCGGTCCTGCCCGGTGTCGGTGGACGTGT
>CAZONQ010000082.1:0-4364 GCA_964581125.1 uncultured Ornithinimicrobium sp. | reverse complement strand
GCGGCGGTCGGTGGGTTCAGGACGCGCCCCCTGTTGTCCACGTCACACCCTGAGGTCAAGCCCGGGCGCCGATGCCGGGGTGCCAGCCCATCCGCGCGGAGATGTCGTCGCCGGCCCGGCGGACGAGCGGGGCGAGCTCCTCCACGCGCGCCGGGTCGAGCCGGAAGGTCTGCCCCGAGACGCTCACCGAGCCGCAGATCTCCCCGTGCAGGTCACGCACGGGGGCGGCGACCGCGGTGAGCCCCACGTCCAGCTCGTCGCGCGCCACCGACCAGCCGCGCTCCCGCACCTCGGCCAGCTGCTCGCGCAGCACCCGCGGGTCGGTGATCGTCCTCGAGGTGTATGCGGTGAGCTCGCCGACCACCGCCGTCACCTCCTCGTCGGGCAGCTCGCTGAGCAGCACCTTGCCGTTGGAGGTCGCGTGCAGCGGCGTGTGCCGGCCCACCCAGTTGTAGTTGGGCGTCACCGTGGGCGCGACCACCTGGTCGACGTAGACGGCGGCGTGCTGGCCCAGCACCGTGACGTTGACGGTCTCGCCGGTCTCGGCCGCCAGCAGCCGGGCGACGGGGCGCGCCTCCTGCACGAGGTCGAGCTGGGCGCTGGTCGTGGCGGCCAGCCGGACGAGGCCGACGCCGAGCTGGACGCGGCCGCGCGGGTCGCTCTGCTCGACGAGGTCGTGCTGCTCCAGCGTGGCGACGAGCCTGCTCGCGGTGCTCTTGTGCACGCCCAGCTCGGCCGCCAGCTCGGAGACGCCGAGGCTGCCGTGGCGGGCGAGGGCCTCGAGGATGGTCGCGGCCCGGTCGACCGACTGCACGAGACCGCCCGGACCCGCCGCCCGCGCGGGGCCCTCGTCGTTGCGCATGGCGCGACGATAACGCGTGGTGCGGGCCGGGTCGTCAGTCGCCCAGCTCCCGGCGCCGGCGCGCGACGTAGTCGTCCAGCTCCTCGCGGACGGCCTCGTCCATCGGCGGCGCCTCGAAGGCCTCCAGCCGCTCGGCGGCGATCCTCCCGGCGCGCGCGTCGGTGTCGGGGGCGCCCTTGGCCGTCCACCGCTCGAAGTTGTCCGAGGAGGACAGGAAGGGGCGGTAGAAGCAGTCGCGGAAGCGCTCCAGCGTGTGCGCGGCCCCGAGGAAGTGGCCGCCGTGCCCGACCTCGACGTGGGCGTCGAAGGCCAGCGAGGCCTCGTCGATCTCCATGGGCCTGAACTGCGCCTCGAGCATCTCCTGGATCTGCACGTCCATGACGAACTTCTCGTAGCCGGCGACGAGACCGCCCTCGAGCCAGCCG
Organism: uncultured Ornithinimicrobium sp.; assembly: GCA_964581125.1. Taxonomy (GTDB): domain Bacteria; phylum Actinomycetota; class Actinomycetes; order Actinomycetales; family Dermatophilaceae; genus Ornithinicoccus. Next base: position 3,077 of record CAZONQ010000082.1, on the reverse strand, counting down.
GTGCTGTGCATGACGAAGTTGGTGCCGGCCAGGAAGGTCGGGACCATCGTCATCATCGCCTCGTAGCCGGCCTGCCCGTCGGCCACCTGCGAGGAGGTCAGGCCGCCGCCGGTGCGGAAGGGCAGGCCGAACCGGCGGGCGATCTGGCCCGTCGCCAGCAGGCCGACGGCCGACTCGGGCGTGCCGAAGGTCGGCGAGCCGCTCTGCATGTCGATGGTGGACAGGAAGGAGCCGAAGATCACCGGGCAGCCGGGCCGGACCAGCTGGGCCAGCGCCACCCCGGAGAGCGCCTCGGCGATCTGCTGCACGAGCGTGGCGGGCACCGTCACCGGCGACATCGCGCCCATGAGCAGGAAGGGGGTGATGACGACGGCCTGGTTGGCCGCGCAGTACTCGAACATCGCCTCGAGCATCCGCTCGTCCCAGCGCATCGGCGAGTTGACGCTGATGATCGAGACGGACGCCGGGGTCCGCTCGATCGACTCGCGCCCGCCGAGGACGATCTCGCTCATCGCGATCGTGTCGCGGGCGTTGGCCGCCGAGATGACGCTGCCCATGAAGATCTTGTCCGACTCGGTCAGCAGCGCCCGGACCATGTCCAGGTGCCGGCTGTCCAGCGGGGCGTCGTTCGGCTCGCACACGACGCCGCCGGCGGAGTCGAGGGCGTCGAAGGACTGGGAGAGCCGGACGAAGTTGACGTAGTCGTCGAGCGTGCCGTCCCGGCGCACGTCGCCCTGGCGCACGAAGGGCGGGCCGTAGCACGCGGTGAAGACCATGTGGTCCCCGCCGACGTGCACCGAGCGCGCCGGGTTGCGCGCCTGCACGTCGAACTCCCGGGGTGCCCTGGCCACCTGCTCCAGGACGAACTCGGGGTCGAGGAAGACGGTGCTGCCCTCCACCTTCTGCCCCGCCCTGCGGAAGAGCTCGAGGGCCCGCTCGGAGGAGAACTCGATGCCCACCTCCGTGAGCAGCCGCCGCCAGCCGCGGTCGAGCTGGTCCATCGCGTCGGCGGAGAGGATCTCGTAGCGCGGCATGTGGTTGACGAACATGACGACCTCCTTGGCGTTGACGGCCCCTTCGGACTCGGCTTAGCATCACAGTGTGGGACAACACTCCCACAATGTGGTTACGGAGGGAAGGCCTCCCGACCGGACGGCGGTGCACGATGACGAGCAGCGGGACCCAGGCGATCGACCGCGCGGCCGACCTGCTGTGCCGGGTCGTCCAGCACCCCGGCGCGCCCACGGCCGCCGAGCTCACCGCGCAGACCGGCTACGCCCGGTCGACCACCTCCCGGCTGCTGTCCGCGCTCGAGCGCAACCACCTGCTGCGGCGCGAGTCGGAGGGCGGCTGGGCGCCGGGGGCGGTCTTCGACCAGTACGCCGCCCAGTGGGACGTGCGGGGCCGGCTGGTCCGCACCGCGACCCCCGTCATGGAGCGCCTGGGCGAGGCCACCGGGGAGACCATCAACCTCGGGGTCGGGCTCGCGGGGTCCGTCGTGCAGGTGGCCCAGGTCGACTCCACCTTCTTCCTCGGCAGCCGGGACTGGGTGGGCGTGGACCTGCCCGCGCACACCTCGGCGCTGGGCAAGGTCCTCTACGCGCACGGCGTGATCGACCCGCCGCAGGAGCCGCTCGAGCGGCTGACGGCCCGCACGGTCGGCAGCTGGGCCGAGCTCGAGGCCACCTTCGCGGGGGTCCGCGCCCAGGGGTGGGCGAGCACGGTCGACGAGCTCGAGGTCGGGCTCACCGGCGTCGCCGCCCCCGTGCGCGCCGACGGCAGGGTGGTGGCCGGCCTCGGGCTGTCGGGCCCGAGCACCCGGCTGGCGCACCGCATACCGGCCGTCGGGGAAGTGGTGGCGGCGCACGCCGCAGACCTGTCAGCACGACTCAGCTCCACCGCGAGAAAGGTCCGACATGACGCCGGATGAGATCCTCCAGGGTCTGTACGACAACACCCTCGTCGGGAACGGCCCCGCCGTGCTCGACCTGACCGACCAGGGGCTCGGCCTCGGAATGGCGCCGGGCACCCTGCTCTTCGACGCGCTCATCCCCGCGCTGGAGGAGGTCGGCGCCCGCTTCGAGCGGGGCGACTTCTTCGTGCCCGAGATGCTCATCGCCGGCAAGGCGATGGCCGGCTCGATGGAGGTGCTGCGGCCGCTGCTGGCCGACACCGGCGTCGAGACGGTCGGCAAGTTCCTCATGGGCACCGTCAAGGGCGACGTCCACGACATCGGCAAGAACCTCGTCAACATCATGCTCGAGGGCGCCGGCTTCGAGGTGGTCGACCTGGGCGTCCAGGTCGCCCCCGAGACGTTCCTGTCCGCCATCGAGGAGCACCAGCCCGACATCGTCGGCTTCTCCGCCTTCCTCACCACGACGATGCCGATGTTCAAGGCCAACATGAACGCCCTCGTCAAGGCCGGCGTGCGCGACGACGTCATCGTCATGGTCGGCGGCGCGCCCGTCACCCAGGAGTACGCCGACGCCGTGGGTGCCGACGGCTACGCCGCCGACGCCTCCGCCGCGGTCAAGAAGGCCAAGGCCCTGCTCCAGGCGCGCCGCGCCCCGGTGCCGGCATGACGGGGCGGGAGCCGCTGCGCACGGTGCTGCGCTCGGCCACCCGGGAGGTGGTGGTCGCCGCCGACCGGCCGTTCTGCGTGATTGGCGAGCGGATCAACCCGACGGGTCGCAGGCAGTTCCAGGAGCAGCTGCGCGCCGGCGACCTCTCCGCCGTCGAGCGCGACGTGGCCGCGCAGGTCGCCGGCGGCGCCGACGTGCTCGACGTCAACATGGGCGTGCCGCTCACCGACGAGGCGGACCTGCTCGAGCGGGCGATCCTGCTCGTCCAGACGCTCACCGACCTGCCGGTGTGCATCGACTCCTCGGTCGTCGAGGCGCTCGAGGCCGGCCTGGCGGCCTACCAGGGGCGGGCGCTGGTCAACTCGGTCACGGCCGAGGACGAGCGGCTCGCGCAGGTCCTGCCGCTGGTCAAGAAGTACGACGCCGCCGTCGTCGCCCTGCCCAACGACGTCGACGAGATCCCGATGGAGGTCGACAAGCGCGTCGAGCTCGTCG
>CAZONQ010000081.1:5543-11308 GCA_964581125.1 uncultured Ornithinimicrobium sp. | reverse complement strand
ACAGCGCGATGATGCCGGCCATCGAGATGAACGACGCGGCGCTCATCCAGTCGGCCGCGATCGCGGCGCCGTTCGCCGGGGCGGGGATGCCGCCGCCGGCGACGTAGAAGCCGGACGTCGTCGAGACCCGGCTGGCGTAGGCGATGTAGATGTAGAGGCCGAAGGACAGGCCGACGAAGATGAGGGTCCAGACCTGCACGGTGCTCACGAGCTGTGCACCTCCTCCTCGTACTCGGTGATGCCGAACTCCTTGTCGAGCTTGTCCATCCGCCACACGTAGACGGCGATGAGGACGAGGAAGGTGAGGATCGAGCCCTGCTGGGCGAACCAGAAGCCCAGCGGCACGCCCATGAGGTCGACCTTGTTGAGGGGCTCGACGAAGATGATGCCGGCGCCGAAGGACACGAGCGCCCAGATCACGAGCAGGCCGCTCATGAGGCGCAGGTTGCGGCGCCAGTACTCCTGGCGTCTGCTGGCATCCATCAGGACGCCTCCTCGGGTGGGACGGGGTAACTCACGGGAGCACTCCTTCGCTGTGGCTGGGGCCGCCGCGTCACGGCGGTGTGACCCGAGTCACGGTAGGGGCCGCGGCGGCGTCGCGGGAGGGGTGCGGACGGTCTGCTCGCCCGACGGCGAACCAGGGTCGCCGGGCGGGTCCGGCGTCACGACGAACGGTCGCCGGGGGACGACGAACGGTCAGCGGTATGCCGTGCACGCGTGCACGTGCGCGTGGTCCAGGTGCGGGACCGTGGCGAGCAGCTGCGCGTGGACGGCGTGGGCCACGGCGTCGCCGTCGGTCACGCTGAGCGCCGGGTCCACGCCCACCTCGAGGTCCGCCTCCATCCGGTGGCCGGACCAGCGGGCCCGGGGCCGGCGCACGTCGAGGACGCCGGGCACCGCCGCCGCCACCGCGGCGATCCGCTCCAGCGTGCCGTCGTCGACCCCGTCCATGAGGCGGGTGAGCGTGGTCCGGGTCGAGCGGACGAGGACCAGCACGATCACCACGCCGATGAGGAGGCCGACGACCGCGTCCAGCTGCGGCAGCCCGACCCACGCGCCCACCGCCCCCGCGACGACGGCGAGGGAGGTGAGGGCGTCGGTGCGCGCGTGCTGGCCCTCGGCCACGAGGGCCGCCGAGCTGATCCGCCGCCCGACCCGGATGCGGTAGCGCGCGACGACCTCGTTGCCCAGCGCGCCGACGAGGCCGGCGACGAGCACCCACCCGACGTGCTCGAGGTCGCGCGGGTCGGTGAGGGCGCGCACCGACTCCCAGAGGATGAGCGCGGCGGACAGGGCGATGACGAGCCCGATGAGCAGCCCGACGAGGTCCTCGGCCCGGCGGAAGCCGTAGGGGTAGCGGGCCGTGGGCGCGCGCCTCCCCAGGCGGAAGGCGACGATGAGCGGGATCGTGGTCGCGAGGTGCCCGAGGTTGTGCACGGTGTCGGCGAGCAGCGCCACCGAGCCCGACGCCCAGACGATGACCAGCTGGAGCGCGGCGGTGGCCGCCATCCCGGCCAGGCTCACCCACGCCGCCCGCAGCCCCTCGGCGCTGGACTCCTGCGCGGTGCGGATCGCCTCGGTGTGGTCGTGGCTGTGCGGCGTGAGGGCGTGGCGCACCCGGCCGAGGAGGCCTTGGTCGTGGTGGTGCGGGTGGTGGTGGTCGTGGTGGTGGTCGTGCACCTGGGCAGCATAGCTGCATACCTGCATGTATGTGTAGATAAGCAGATGAGGCCGGTCTAGAGTGTGGCCACATGCACGACAGCCCGGTCCTGCCCGTCCCCGACGACCTGCACGCGCGCAGCGTCGCGGACACCTTCCGGCTGCTCGCGGACCCGACGCGGGTGAAGATCCTGTGGTCGCTGCTCCAGGGCGAGCAGAGCGTGGGCGCGCTGGCCGGGCTCGTGGACGCCAGCCCGACCGCGGTGAGCCAGCACCTGGCCAAGCTGCGGCTCGCCGGGCTCGTGAGCTCGCGGCGCGAGGGGACGTTCGTGCACTACTCGGCCGACGACGCCCACGTGCGCAAGCTGCTCACCGAGGCGCTCTCCCACGCCGAGCACGCCACCGGGACGGCGGACGAGTCCGGCCGGCACAGCTATCGGGCCTGAGGGTCAGGCGACGAGCACCGCCGCGAGGAGCGCGCCCAGCAGCGCGACCTGCGCCGTCGCGCCGAGGACGTCGCCGGTGGCGCCGCCGAGGAGGCGGTGCGCGAGCCCGCCGACGGCGAGGGCGGCCACCGCGGCGCCCGCGAGCATCGCGGGCCCGGCGAGGGCGGGCCCGCCGAGCGCGGGACCGGTGAGGGCCAGCGCCGTGCAGAGGGCGAGCGGCACGACCCACGCCAGGAGGGTCCGGCCGACGGTCAGCCCCTCGACGACCGTGCGGCCGGTGCCGTCCTCGCGGGCGTAGGGCAGGGCGACGGCCACCGGCAGCATCGCCGCGCGCGAGAGCGACCACGCGGTGGCGCCGACCAGGGCGGCGCGCAGCCACCCGGCGCCGGGGAGGAGGGCCGCGAGCAGCGCGACCTGCAGGAGGAGCGCGAGCGTGACCGCGGCCGTGCCGTAGACGCCGGTGGCGTGGTCCTTCATGATCCGCAGCCGGCTGGCGCGGTCGTGGCCCCCGGTGCCGTCGGCGAGGTCGGCGAGCCCGTCGAGGTGCAGCGCGCCGACGAGCACGACCTCGACGACCACGACGAGCACCGCGGCGACGAGCGGGGGCGCGGGCAGGGCGCGGCCGAGCACGAGGAGGGCGGCGCCGAGCAGCGCCCCCACGAGCGGGAACCACGTCGCGGCGCGCGCGAGGTCCGGCGCCCGCCGCGGGTCGTGCGGCACCGGCACCCGGGTGAGGAAGGCGACCGCGTCGAGGAGGCTGCGCACGGCGGTCCGCCTCAGACGGTGGGCCGGTCCTCGGCCAGGCCGAGGTCGGCGAAGCTGCCCATGTCGCGCAGGACGGCGACCGCCGAGCGGAGCACGGGCACGGCCAGCGCCGCCCCGCTGCCCTCGCCCAGGCGCATCCGCAGCTGGAGGACCGGCTCGAGGCCGAGCGCCTCGAGCTGGACGGCGTGGCCCGGCTCGGGGGACAGGTGCCCGGCGACCATCGCGTCGACGCAGGCGGGCGCGAGCTCGGCGGCGACCAGCGCCGCGGCCGTGGTGATGAAGCCGTCGAGCAGCACCGGCACGCGCCGCGCCGCGCAGCCGAGGGCGACACCGGCGAGCGCGGCGATCTCCAGGCCGCCCATCCCGGCGAGCACGCGCCAGACGCCCTCGTCGCCCCCGTGGCGGCGCAGGACGGCGTCGACCGCGCGGACCTTGGCGGCGAGGACCTCGCCGGAGACGCCGGTGCCCGGGCCGGTGACGCGGGCCGGGTCGCGGCCGAGCAGCGCGGCGGTGAGGGCGCTCGCGGTCGTGGTGTTGCCGATGCCCATCTCGCCGAGCCCGACGAGGTCGGCGCCGTCGTCGACGAGCAGGTCGGCCAGGCCGATCCCGTGGGCGACCGCCTGCTCCGCCTCCTCGACGGTCATGGCGTCGCCCTCGAGGGAGTTGCCGGTGCCCGGGCGCACCCGGCGGTCGAGGACCTCGTTGTGGCCCGGCTCGACCGGCGGCGGCGCGACGACCCCGAGGTCGGCGACGACCAGGCGCGCCCCCGCCTGCCGGGCCAGGACCCCCACGGCGGCGGTGCCCGCGGCGAAGCCCTGCAGCATGAGCCCGGTCACCTCCTGGGGATAGGCGCTGACCCCGCTCGCCGCCACCCCGTGGTCGGCCGCGCAGACGACGAGGGCCGGCCGGTCCACGTGCGGCGTGCTCGTGCCCTGGATGCCCGCGAGGCGCGCGGCGAGGTGCTCGAGCAGGCCGAGGCTGCCCAGCGGCTTGACCTTGCCGTCCATCGCCGCGGCGGCGGTGGCGGAGGCCTCGGCGTCGAGGGGCCGGACCGCCGCGACGGTGCGGCGGATCAGGTCACGGGGCGTCTCGGTCATCGGGTCAGTCCTCCACGGGGTCGAGGGTGAGCGTGCGTCCGGCCACCACGAGCTGGGCCAGCCCGGCGTGGCCGGCGACGGTGGCGTTCATCCGGCCCAGCCGGTCGCGGTAGTCCCGCGACAGCGCGTGCATCGGGACGATCCCGAGGCCCACCTCGTTGGTCACCACGATGACGGACCCGTCGTAGGCCGCCGCCCACCGCCCCAGCGCGTCGGCGTGGTCGACGACCGCCTGCTCGTCGTCGCCGCGCACCATGAGGTTGTTGAGCCACAGCGCCATGCAGTCCACGATGACCGTGCGGCCCGGCGGCAGCTCCCGCACCGCGTCGACGACGTCCACCGGCTCCTCGACCGTCGTCCAGCCCTCCGGCCGCTCCGCGCGGTGCCGGGCGATGCGCTCGGCCATCTCGTCGTCGCTGGCGCGCCCGGTCGCGACGAACACGACCGGCGTGCCCGCGCGCCGGGCCCGGCGCACCGCCAGGGACGACTTGCCGCTGCGGGCGCCTCCCGTCAGCAGGGTGAGACTCATGCTGTCCTCCTCCGTCTCCGGACCGTCCTCCTGGCGACCGGGCGCACGCTCTGCACCCACGCGAGCAGGCACAGGGCGACGACGGCCAGCTCGACCCGGTCCACGAGGCGCCTCGCCCGGGTGATGTCCTCGGGCACCGGACGCGGCCCGTCGCCCAGGCGGGGCCGGTCCTCCAGCCGCTCGCCGTAGCGCAGCGGACCGCCGAGCTCGACGCCCAGCGCCGCGGCCACGGCGGTCTCGGCGACCCCGGAGTTGGGCGAGGGGTGGGCCGGCGCGTCCCGCCTCACGAGCCGCGCGACGTCGCCCGCACCGCCCGGGGCGACCACCGCCACGAGGGCGGCGAAGAGGCGGGCGGGGAGCCACGCCATACCGTCGTCGAGGCGGGCGGCCGCCCACCCGTAGCGCGCGTGGCGCGCGCTCCGGTGACCGACCATGGCGTCCATCGTGTTGACCGCGCGGTGCGCGAGGGCCCCGGGGGCGCCGGCGACCAGCCCCCAGAAGGCGGGGGCGACCACGGCGTCGACGGTGTTCTCCGCGAGCGACTCGACGACCGCCGCGGAGACGCCGGAGGCGTCGAGGCCGGAGGGGTCGCGGCCGACGAGCGAGGGGAGCGCGGCGCGCGCGGCGTCGAGGTCGTCGGCGCGCAGGTGGTCCTCGACCGTGCGCGAGGTATGCCGCAGCATCCGGCCCGCGGACGCGGCACCGACGGCGACGGCCACCGGGGGTGCTCCGCGGAGCAGCGGTCCGGCGACCACGGGCAGGAGCGCCCCGGCGGCGGCGCCGAGGCCGGTGCCGACCGCCGCGTGGAGCACGCCGGCGGTGCGGCTGTCGCGGTGGAGGGCCTGCTCCGCGCGGGTCATCGCGGTGCCGAACCACGCGACCGGGTGCAGGTGGTCCGGCGGCTCGCCGAGGGCGCGGTCGAGCAGGAGCCCGGCCGCGACGCCGAGCGCCCGGGTGCCGAGACCGCTCACCAGACGACGTCCCGCTCGTGCGGCTCCGCGTCGGCGGGCGGCCAGGGGTGGGCGGCGAGGCCCGCGGCCACCGCCGCGTGGACGGCCACGGCCACGTGCCGGCCCCAGGAGGAGCGGACGCCGGCGAAGGCGACGGGCGTGCCGGGGCCGTCGCCCGGCGTGGGGCAGGCCACGACGACCGCGTCGCTCGCGGTCCCGGTGCCGGGGACGCCGCCCTCGAGGAGCGCCTGCGCCCTGGCCTCGGTCGCGGTGCCCACGGCCTGGACCAGGGCGCTCGTGGTGAGGGGCACGGGGAGGC
>CAZONQ010000081.1:0-5443 GCA_964581125.1 uncultured Ornithinimicrobium sp. | reverse complement strand
CTGCTGCACCTGGGTCACGTCGGCGGCGGTCAGCAGGGCGCACCCCTCGCCCTCCAGGCCGAGCGCGGCGGCCAGCTCGCCGACGTGCGCCTCGAGGTCGGTGCGCGCGTAGCCCGTGTCCACCCCGACGTTGAGCACCCACGACGGCGAGGTCAGCCCGCCCCCGACCGCGGCCGAGCTGAGGACGGTGAGCGGTCCGGACGCGCGCCAGACCAGCGCGGCGCGGCGGCCCTCGCCCGGCCCGACCAGCTCCGGCCCGCTGAGCACCCCGCTCACCACCCCGGCTCCTCGCCGGGGGCGACGGCCGTGCCGGCGAGCTCGAGCACGGCGTCGAGGTCGAGGTGCTCCTCGACCCAGTCGGCGAGCAGGTCGACGTGGTCGTCCACCGCCTGGCGGTAGGGCACCTCCGACGGCACGAAGGTCCGCCGGCGCGCCGCCGCGACCTCCCACAGCAGGGCGTGGCGCAGCCGGTCGCTGTCGAGCACCCCGTGCAGGGCGGTCCCGCGGACCCGCCGCTTCCACACGCAGCCCTCCAGCTCCGGCTCGCCCCACCGCTGCCAGGTGGCCAGCTCCAGCCAGGGGTGCCCGCCCGTGAGCCGCGACCGGCCGAACCGGATCTGGTAGCCCTCCACCGGGATCCCGGTCCGGACGACCCGGCCGACGGAGCGGGTCACGACCTTCGGCCGCTCGAAGGTCGTCTCCACCGGCAGCAGCCCGAGGCCCTCGACCGTCCCGGTGCCCGACTCGATGTCGTCGTGGATGAGCTCGCCGAGCATCTGGTAGCCGGCGCAGAGCCCCAGCACCCGCACCCTGCGCGGCAGGTGCACGATCGCGTCGGCGAGCCCCGACTCGCGCAGCCACCCCAGGTCGGCCACGGTCGTCCGGCTGCCGGGCAGCACCACGAGGTCGGCGTCGTCGAGGTCGGCCGGCCGGGTGGCCCAGCGCAGCTCCACCGACGGCTCGAGCACGAGCGCGTCGAGGTCGGAGGGGTTGGCCAGCCGCGGGAAGCGGACGACCGACACCCGCACGGGCCGGTCCACCCCCGCGGGGGCGACCGGTCGGCCCGGCGCCGCCAGGTCGAGCGAGTCCTCGACGCCCAGCATGAGGTGGTCGCCCAGGTGGGGCAGGACGCCGAGCACCGGCACCCCGGTGCGCGCCTCCAGGTCCCGCAGGCCGTCGTCGAGCAGCGTCTTGTCGCCGCGGAAGCTGTTGACGACGAAGCCGCGCAGCTGGCGCCGCAGCCGCTCCGGCAGCAGCGCCCACGTCCCGTAGGCCGAGGCGAACGACCCGCCCCGGTCGATGTCGACGACGAGCACCGCCGGCACGCCGGCGGCCGCCGCCAGCGGGAGGTTGACCACGTCCCGGTCCAGCAGGTTGATCTCGGCGGCCCCTCCGGCGCCCTCGAGCACCACCACTCCGTGCTCGCGCCGCAGCGAGGCGAGCGCGTCGAGCACCACCGGCCGCATCCGCGTGGCGCGCTCGCCATAGCTCACGGCGTCGTCCACCCCGACCTCGTCGCCCATGACGACGACGTGCGAGGTGCGCAGTCCCGACGGCTTGAGCAGCACGGGGCCCATCCGCCGGTCGGGGTCCACGCGGGCGGCGAAGGCCTGCATCGCCTGCGCCCGGCCCAGCTCGCCGCCGTCGGAGGTGACGGCGGAGTGGTTGGACATGTTCTGCGCCTTGAACGGCGCGACGTCCAGGCCGCGCCGCGCGAGCGCCCGGCACAGCGCCGTGACGACCGTGGACTTGCCCGCCCCGCTCGAGGTGCCGACGACCATGAGGGCGCCCAGGGACCCCGGCCGGTCCTGGACCTCGTCCCCGTCTCGGCCGGTCGTCTCCTGCTCAGTAGTCGATGCCACGTCGGGCGCGGATCCCCTTCTCGAAGGCGTGCTTGACCGGGACCATCTCCGTCACCGTATCCGCCACGTCCACCACCTGCTGCGCCATCTCCCGGCCGGTCAGGATGACGGAGACGTGCTCGGGCCGGGACCGGAGCGCCTCGGCGACCTCCTCGGGGTCGATCCAGCCCCAGCTCATCGGGTAGGACACCTCGTCGAGCAGCACCATCGTGTGCTCGCCCGCTGCGATGAGCCCCTGGGCGAACTCCCACGCCGCGACCGCCTTGGCGCGGCTCTCGTCGAGGTCGTCGGACTCCCACGAGAAGCCGTCGCCCGCCGAGAACCACTCGACCCCGAGCTGGCGCAGCATCGCCTCCTCGCCCGTGCGCCACCTGCCGGACTTGATGAACTGCACGACCGCGGTCGGCCAGTCGCGGCCGCGGCTGCGCAGCAGCGTCCCGAAGGCCGCGGTCGACTTGCCCTTGCCGTGCCCGGTGTTGACGAGGACGAGCGAGGGCGCCGAGCGCAGCGCGCGCCGGTCGTAGGGCCGCTCGGTGCGCGGCTCGGCGTGGTCGGCGGACATGGTCAGGAGACCTCCTGGTCGGTGGTGGCGGGCAGCGCGGCGCGCCGGTCGGCGAGGGCGACCGGGTCGCCGGGGGTATGGCGTGGCCTCCTCGGCGCGGGCGTCACCACGAGGTGGCCGTCCAGCTCGTGCACCCGCACCGGGTGGCCGTAGACGCGGGAGACCAGCTCCTCGGACAGCACCTCGCGCGGGGCCCCGACGGCGGCGAGCGCGCCGTGGTCCAGCAGCGCCAGCCGGTCGGAGTAGCGCGCGGCGGTGCCGAGGTCGTGCATGGCGGCGACGACGGTGAGGCCGTCCTCGTGGCGCAGCTCGTCGACGAGCTCGAGCACCTCGACCTGGTGGCCGAGGTCGAGCGCGCTGGTCGGCTCGTCGAGCAGGAGCACCGGCGACTGCTGGGCGAGGGCGCGGGCGATGACGACCCGCTGGGCCTCGCCGCCGGACAGGCGCCGCACCGGTCGGCCGGCGAAGGAGGTGAGCCCCAGGCGGCGCAGCACCTCGGTGGCGACGCGACGGTCGGCGGCCGACTCCTGGCGCAGCCAGCCCAGGTGGGCGGTGCGGCCGAGGAGGACGTACTCGACGACGGTCATCCCCACGGGCAGCTCCGGCGACTGCGGCATGAGCGAGAGGTCGGTGGGCCCGGGCGGCCCGCCGGTGCCGGTCTCGACCGAGCCGGTGCTCGGCACGAGCCCGACGAGCGAGCGCAGCAGCGTCGACTTGCCCGAGCCGTTGGGCCCGATGAGGCCGAGCCACTCGCCGGTGCGCAGCTCCAGGTCGATGCCCCGCAGGACCTCGCCGCCGTCGTAGGTGACGCGCAGGTCGTGCACCCGCAGGGCGCTGGTCGGGGTCACGGTGGGCAGGCTCACGCGTCGTGCCTCCCCCGCCAGAGGATGAAGCAGAAGAACGGCGCCCCGACGAAGGCGGTGATCACGCCGACCGGCAGCTCCGCGGGCGCGGCGAGCGTGCGCGCGCCGATGTCGACGAAGGCCAGGAAGGCCGCGCCGACCAGCCCCGACATCGGCACGACGACGCGGTAGGAGTGCCCGACGAGCAGCCGCACGATGTGCGGGGTCACCAGCCCGACGAAGGCGATGAGCCCGCTCACCGACACGGCCGCGGCGGTGAGCAGCGTCGCCGCCGTCACGACGACGAAGCGCGACCGCGCCGGGTGCAGCCCGAGCGAGCGGGCCTCGTCGTCGCCGAGCCGCAGCACGTCGAGGTGCCGGGCGTGGAGCAGCAGGACCACGCCGGCGAGCAGCACGTAGGGCAGCAGCAGCACGACCGGGTGCCAGCCGTTGGTGGCCAGCCGGCCGAAGAGCCACGAGAGCACCTCGCGGGCCCGCGTCTGGTCGAGCTTCTGGATGGCGTAGGTCTGGGTGGCGGAGAAGAGCGCCGCCATCGCGATCCCCGCGAGCAGCAGCGTGGCCGGGTCGCGGAAGGACCCGCGTGCGACGAGCACGGACCCGGTGACCGCGACCACGGCCCCGACGAACGCCGCGGCCGGCAGCGCGTCGACCGGCCCCCACGACAGGTCCAGCCCGAAGCCGAGCGCCAGCACCGCGCCGAGGCCCGCGCCCGCCGAGACGCCCAGCAGGTAGGGGTCGGCGAGCGGGTTGCGGAAGACGCCCTGGTAGCCGGCGCCGGCCGTCGCCAGCGACGCGCCCACGAGCGCCGCGAGCACGGTGCGCGGCATCCGGATCTGCCACAGCACCGCCTGCTCCTGGTCGGTGAGCGTCTGCTCGACGTGCACGCCGGGCAGCGCGTCGACGATCGAGCGGACGACGCCCTCGACGGACAGCCCGGCCGCCCCCTGCGCGACCGAGACCAGGCCGACGAGGACGAGGACCGCCACCGCGCCCAGGACGGCCGCGACGGGCAGCCGGAAGGCACGCTGCGCGGCGTGCTCCAGCGTGTCGGCCGGCCTGGGCGCGTGGGTGGTGGTCATCGGGTATGCCGTCCGCGCGGGTCGGGCGTCCTCGTCCCGTCGGTCAGCGGCCGGCCGGGACGGCGGCCTCGGTCATCGCGTCGGCGACCGCGGTGACCAGCTGCGGCAGGCGCGGGCCCCAGCGGGAGGCGATGTCGGACTCGACGACGACGATGCTGCCGTCCTTGACGGCCGCGACCTCGGACCACCCCGGGCGGGCCGCGACGTCCTCCGGCGTGTAGCCGACGAGGTCCTGGATGACGATGAGCTGCGGGTCGGCCTCGATGATCGCCTCCTCCGTCAGCTGCGGGAAGCCGGTCTTCTCGGTGTCCGCCTCGTCGGCGATGTTGACCGCGCCCATCTCCTCGTAGATGGAGCCGATGAAGCTGTGGCTGCTCGCCGCGAAGAGGGTCTGGTCGACCTCGTGGTAGATCCGCAGGCCGGAGTCCTTCGGCGCGGAGGCGTAGGCCTCCTCCATCTCGCTGCGCATCGTGGCGATCGCGTCGGCGGCCTCGTCGACGTGGCCGGTGGCCAGGCCGAGCGCGGCCATGCCGTCGTAGCCGCCCTCGACGTCCGCCGGGGCGGCGTTGACGATGACCGGGACGTCGAGCTCGCCGAGCGAGGCGACGAGGTCGTTGGCGTCGTTGGCGATGACGACGAGGTCGGGCTCGTAGCCGGCGATCGCCTCGACGTTGGGCTCGTAGCCGGACAGGTCCGTCGTCGGCGCCTCCTCCGGGTAGGTCGACCACTCGTCGGCGGCGACGACCTGGTCGCCGGCGCCGATCGCGAAGAGGATCTCGGTGGCGGAGGCCGAGAGCGAGACGATGCGCTCGGGCCGCTCCTCGATCGTCACCTCGCCGGTGGGGGTGTCGACGGTGACGGGGAAGGCGTCGAGGGCGGCCTCGGTGCCGGCCGCGTCCTCGGTGGTCGCCGCGTCGTCGGTGGTCGCCGCGTCGGTGCTGTCGCCGGACTCGGTCGCGCAGCCGGCGAGGGTCAGGGCCAGGGCGGCCGCGAGCGCGGCGGAGAGGCGGAGGGGGCGGTGCTGGGTCATCTGCTGTCGGTCTCCTGTCGGTCGAGGATGGTGCTTCGCTCGAGCGA
>CAZONQ010000080.1:2297-11394 GCA_964581125.1 uncultured Ornithinimicrobium sp. | reverse complement strand
AGGTAGAGGTGCAGTTCGAGCGAGATGCTCCACAGGGAACCGTTGATCGACCCCAACGTGCCCGGGAACCAGGTCTGGATGCCCAAGAGATGGAGCGTCAGTTCGGACAGAGTCGCCTGGCGAGCGACGACAAGGTCCCACGTGCGGGGCCCGATGGCGAGCAGCGCGGCGATGGCGAGCGCTAGGTAGTAGGCCGGCAGGATTCGCATGGCGCGACGTCCGTAGAACTGCTTGGAGTCGAGATGCCCGGAGACGCGCACAACGGGGAGGAAAAGGACGAAGCCCGAGATCACGATGAAGATGTCCACGCCATGTGCACCAAGCGCCATCAGTTGAGGCAGCTTCCCGGGAAGGTGCATGAACGTCCAGTACCCCGCGATGTGGCACACAAGAACGGCTATGGCCGAGAAGCCCCGAAGCGTGTCTATGCCTGTGAGCCGACCTGCCGGGGGCGAGACTGACGTCACGCTGCCTCCCATCCCTCGGCGCCCATCCTGCCCCGGCATCCTACAGCGGTGCAATGCTTCCCCGATACGCTCCCGGCATGCGTGGCATCCTTCTCGCCGGCGGCACCGGCTCGCGGCTCCACCCGATCACCCTCGGGGTGAGCAAGCAGCTGGTCCCCGTCTACGACAAGCCGATGGTCTACTACCCGCTCTCCACGCTGATGCTCGCCGGGATCCGGGACGTGCTGGTGATCACGACGCCCCATGAGGCGGACCAGTTCCACCGGCTCCTGGGTGACGGGTCGCGCTTCGGGATCTCGATCACGTACGCCGAGCAGCCCTCGCCCGACGGGCTCGCCCAGGCATTCCTGATCGGCGCCGACCACGTCGCCGGTGGGTCCTCGACGCTCGTTCTGGGCGACAACATCTTCTACGGGCCCGGGCTGGGCACCCAGCTGCGGCGCTTCCACGACCTGCACGGCGCTGCTGTGTTCGGCTACCGGGTCGCGGACCCCACCGCCTACGGTGTCGTGGAGTTCGACGACGGGGGCCGTGCGATCTCCTTGGAGGAGAAGCCCACCTTGCCCAAGAGCTCGTATGCGGTGCCGGGCCTCTACTTCTACGACGACCGGGTCGTCGACTACGCCCGCGAGCTCAAGCCCTCGGCGCGTGGCGAGCTGGAGATCACTGACCTCAACCGCCGCTACCTTCAGGACGGGGAGCTGCAGGTCGAGGTGCTGCCCCGCGGGACCGCGTGGCTGGATACCGGCACCTTCGACTCCCTCAACGACGCGTCAAACTTCGTGCGCACCCTCGAGGCTCGGCAGGGCTACAAGATCGGCTGCCCCGAGGAGGTCGCCTGGCGCATGGGCTTCGTCGACGACGCGGGGTTGGCCGAGCGCGCGGAGCCTTTGCGCAAGTCCGGCTACGGCGACTACCTGCTTGGGCTGCTCGACCAGGCGTGATCCTTGCCCGCGGCTCTGGTCAGCCCCGCCCTGCCGGATGCCTGATGAACATGCCGAGAGCGTGCTCCATGATGACCCTATGAGCACCGACCCGGCCGTGACCGTCGACCCCGCCGCACTGCGCACCCTCGTCGAGGCCGAGTTGGTGCCCGCCCTGACCCGGGGAGCGGTGAGCGTGGACGCGGACGTCGTGACCGCATACTCCTCCGACGAGGCGCTCTTCTGCCCGGCCGACGGGGCGGTGGCGCTGGTCCGCGCCACGTGCGTCGAGGACGTCCAGGCGACCCTGCGCTTCGCGAGCGCGCACCGCATACCCGTCGTCCCGCAGGGTGCGCGGACGGGACTGTCCGGCGGCGCCAACGCCGTGCCCGGCTGCCTGCTGCTGTCGGTGGAGAAGATGCGGCGGATCCTCGACCTCGACGTCGGCGAGCGCACGGTCACCGTCGAGCCCGGCATCATCAACCAGGACCTCAAGGACGCGGTGCGCGCGCACGGGCTGTCCTACCCGCCCGACCCCGGCTCGGTGGCGATCTCCTCGATCGGCGGCAACGTCGCCACCAACGCCGGCGGCCTGTGCTGCGTGAAGTACGGCGTGACCCGCGACTACGTCCGGCGGCTCAGGGTCGTCCTGGCCGACGGCACCCTCGCCACGCTCGGGGCGACGACAGCCAAGGGCGTGGCGGGGCTGGACCTGCGGGGCCTGTTCGTCGGCTCCGAGGGGACGCTCGGGGTGGTCGTCGAGGTCACGCTGCGCCTGGTCCCGCTGCTGCCCGAGCCGCTGACCGCGGTGGCGACCTTTGCCGACGAGCGCGCGGCCGCCGCGACGGTCGCCGACTTCATGGCCTCCGGCGCGCAGCCCTCGATGCTCGAGATGCTCGACGGGACGGCGCTGACGCTCCTCAACGCCTACGGCGACTTCGGGCTCGACGACCAGGCAGCCGCGATGCTGCTCGTGCAGTCCGACGGCGGCGGCAGCACGGAGGCAGCCCGGGCGGAGGTCGAGGCGTTCAGCAGGTATGCAGACGCGCACGACGCCCTCGACGTCGCCTTCTCCGAGGATGCCTCGGACAGCGAGGCGCTGGTCGCCGCGCGGCGGCTCGCGCAGCCCGCCTACGAGAAGTATGCCCACGCCCACGGCGGCGGGCAGCTGCTCGACGACGTGTGCGTGCCCCGGGCGCAGCTGCCCGCCTTCTTCGAGCGGCTCGAGGAGATCCGGGCGCGGTCGGGGCTGACCGTCGCGGTCGTGGCGCACGTCGGCGACGGCAACCTGCACCCGTCGGTCTTCTTCGACGCCGGCGACCCCGACGACGTCGCCCGGGCCGACGCGGTCTTCGAGGAGATCATGCAGCTCGGGCTGGACCTGGGCGGCACGATCACCGGCGAGCACGGCGTCGGCTTCCTCAAGCGGGGCTGGCTGGCGCGCGAGCTCGACGAGGGCAGCAGGCAGGTCCATCGCGCGGTCAAGGCCGCCCTGGACCCGCCCGGGATCCTCAACCCGGGCAAGATGTTCGCCGAGCTGTGAGCGATCAGGTCCTGGAGCGAGGTCCTCGAGCCCGCCCGAGTCTCTGCCACCCCTGCACCCGGTCGCTCAGCGTCGGCGCCCCTTCCGCCCGCGGCCGCTCGTGCGTGCCGCGCAGCGTCCAGGCGCTCGCCTCCGCCCACTTCGTCAGCTCGCCCGGGTGCGCCGTCCACAGCCGCGCGAGCCTGCCCAACTGGGCGGTCTGCCCGCGGAGGAGGCGGGCACCACCCGGGCGCGCGTCATACCCCAGGTCGAAGCGGAACCGCTCACCCACGACGCGCGGGTCGACCCGGACCCCGTTGACGATGTTGGACAGGTTGGTGCCGTGCAGCACCTGCGCCCACATCACCGGCGCCCGCACCTCGCGCACCGGCGCCAGCCCGCGGGCGCGCGCGTGTTTGGCGGCGTAGACCGTCCGCGGCGGCCCGTCCCCCCGCCGCTCGACCAGCGACAGGAACGGGCTGGACAGCACGTCGCTGCGGTAGACCGCGCCCGACCGGTCGATCTGCACCCCGCGCGGGAAGTTGACGAACATCAGCTCCTGCCGCTCGAACTGCCCCTGCACGGCCGCCATCAGGTCCACCGCCATCGCGTCGTCGCTGTCGATCCGCGTGGTGATCAGGTATGGCGCGTGGTTGCGTCGGGCGACCTCCTCGGCGAACCCGTCCCGCCGGAACGGCTCCGAGCTCCACAGCGGCGTGAACGCCCCCCCGGGCCAGCTCCTCCACCTGCGCGCGGAAACCGTCCGGGCAGCGGTCGTCCAGCAACACCAGCCACTCGAAGGGCTGCGCCCCGCGCTGGGAGAGCACCGACGGCAGGCACGCGTCGAGGAAGAACCCGAGGCGGTAGTAGAGCCAGTCCTCGTCCGCCGGCGGCAGACCCGGCCGCAGCACCGCGCTGAACCTGGTCAGCAGGAGGTGGTCGAACTCCCTGCCGGCCCCTGCCTCACCCATGACGGTCAATCTAGCGACGCCGCGCGCCGGGGTTCACCCCTCCGGCATCACCGTCGCGGCCAGCACGCCCCCGAGCTCGGTGCAGGCGGCCAGCTCCGAGGCGTCCGGCCCGCCCATCACCTCCAGCACCGGCGCGACCGGCTCCCAGTCGAGCGCCGAGGTGATGCTCCGCATCGCGCGCACCGCGCCCTCGAGCCCCTCGTTGCCGTGGACGTAGGCCGCGTAGGGCCGGCCCCGCGTCGCGTCGAGGCACGGGTAGTAGACCTGGTCGAAGAAGTGCTTCATCGCCCCCGACAGGTAGCCGATGTTCGCCGGCGTCCCGAGCAGGTAGGCGTCCGCCCCCAGCACGTCGACCGGGCCGGCCGACAGGGCGGGGCGCACGACCACCTCGACGCCCTCGACCTGGTCGTCGCGGGCACCGGCCAGCGCCGCCTCGAGCATCGCCTGCATGCCCGGGGACGGCGTGTGGTGCACGACGAGCAGCCTCGCCATGCGTGCTCAGGCCTGGTCGCGCCAGTAGTCGTTGGCTGCCGCGATCGTCGCGAACTCGATCGCTACCACGTGCCCCGCGTGGGTCAGCGAGTCGGCGTTGTTGGCGTAGTCCGGCCGCAGCTTCTTGCGCACCTCCGCGTCGGGCTGGATCGCGCCGATCGTCTTGCGCGCGATGGCGATCGCCAGCTCGCGCCCCTCCTGCGGAGTGGCGGTGATCAGGGTGTTGCCGGGGACCAGTTCCATGCTTCCTCCTAGGGGTCGCGCCGGTCCGGTCGGACCGGCAGTCGTCGAAATCATCTTAACCGCGCCGCGAGAGCTTCTGGTCCGTGATAACTACCCTGGGGTACCTTGTGCGCGGGGCAGCAGACGGCAGGGAGCAGGGTGATCGTGGGAACGGCCTCGACGGGCAGGGTCCGGGTGGCGATCGCGCACGACTACCTCACCCAGCGGGGCGGTGCCGAGCGGGTCGTGCTGGCGCTCAGCCGCGCCTTCCCCGAGGCGCCCATCTACACCAGCCTGTATGACGTGGAGGGCACCTTCCCCGACTTCCGCGAGCGGGAGGTGGTCGCAGGGCCGCTCGACCGCATACCCGTCCTGCGGCGCAACCACCGGCACGCGCTGCCCCTGCTCGCCCCGGCGGCGAGCAGGACCCACGTCGACGCCGACGTGATGGTCGTCTCGAGCAGCGGCTGGGCGCACGGCTTCCGCACCCCCGGACGCACGCTCGTCTACTGCCACAACCCGGCACGCTGGCTCTACCAGGCCGAGGAGTACCTCGGCGACGCCGGCCCCCTCGCCCCCCGCCGCCTCGCGCTCAGGGCGCTCACCCCCGCCCTGCGCCGGTGGGACCGCGCGGCGGCCCACCGCGCGGACCGCTACCTGGCCAACTCCAGCGTCGTGCGCGAGCGGATCGCCGCGGCCTACGGGATCGAGGCCGAGGTCGTCCCGCCGCCGCCGGGCATCGACACCTCGGGCGAGCAGGACGCCCCGGCGGACCTGGCGGGGTGGGGGGAGCGCGGCTACTGGCTCGTGGTCTCCCGGCTCATGCCCTACAAGAACGTCGACGTCGCCGTCGAGGCCCTCCGCGCCCGGCCCGACGAGCGGCTCGTCGTCGTCGGCGCCGGGCCGCTGCGCGAGCGGCTGCTCGCCGAGCGTCCGGACAACGTGCGGATCCTGTCCCACCTCACCGACGCCGAGCTGCGGTGGACCTACGCCCACGCCACCGGGCTGCTCGCGCCGAGCCGGGAGGACTTCGGGCTGACGCCGCTCGAGGCCAACGCCTGGGGCATCCCCGTGGTGGCGCTGCGCGCCGGGGGCTATCTCGACACCGTCGTCGACGGGCGCACCGGGCTCTTCTTCGACGAGCCGACGCCCGCGGCGGTCGGCGACGCGCTCGACCGCGCCGCGGGCAGGGAGTGGTCGCCCGACGTGCTGCGCGCGCACGCCGACGGGTTCGGCGAGGAGGGCTTCGCCGCCCGCATCCGGGCCGAGGTCGCGGCCCTGCTGGACCGCGGCACCACGCATGCTTGACCCATGACGTCGACCGAGGAACTGCCCGCAGACCTGATCCCGGAGGACCTGCCCGACGCGGTGGCGCTCGCCGGGGCGGTCCGGGCCGGGACCACCAGCGCGGCCGAGGTCGTCGACGCGCACCTGCGCCGCGCGGCCTCCGCCAACCCGAGGCTCAACGCGCTGACCGTCGTCTTCGCCGACCGCGCCCGCCGGTGCGCCGACGAGGTGGACCGGTCCGTGGCGCAGGGGCGCGACCCCGGTCCGCTGGCGGGCGTGCCCTTCAGCGTCAAGGAGAACATCGACCTCACCTGGTCCGCGACGACCGAGGGCTGGCGCGGCGCGGCCGGGGCGGTGCCGGCGCGGGACGCCACCGTCGTCGAGCGGATGCGCGCCGCCGGGGCGGTCCCGGTCGGCCGCGGCAACATGTCCGACTTCGGGATGCGGTGGGACACCGACAACGACCTCTTCGGCCGCACGCTCAACCCCTTCGACGAGAGCCGCACGACCTTCGGCTCCAGCGGCGGCGACGCCGTCGCCGTGGCGACCGGGATGGCGACCGTCGGGCTGGGCAACGACTTCGGCGGGTCCGTGCGCCTGCCCGCCTCGGCCCTGGGCGTCTGCGGGCTCCGGCCGAGCCTCGGCCGCGTGCCGCGCGGGGCGGTCGGCGACCAGCCGGTCGGGCTGAGCATGCAGCGCTTCTCCGTCAACGGGCTCCTGACCCGCAGCGTCCGCGACCTGGCGCACGTGCTGCCCCTCGTCTCCGGCTGGGACGAGGGCGACCCGGTCTCGCTCGACCTGCCGCCGGTGGGCGCCTTCGACGGCCCGCGCCGGGTCGCGGTGGTGCGCGACCCGCTCGGCCGGGGGGTGGACGAGGAGGTCGGCGCGGCCGTGGACCGCGCGGCGCAGGCCCTCCGGGCGGCCGGCTGGCAGGTCGAGGAGAGCGAGCCGCCGTTGCTGGAGGAGGCGGCCGTGCTGTGGCGACGCCTCGCCGTCACCGACGTCGCCTGGTCCCTGGACCCCTCACGGCTGCCCGAGCCGCTGGGCCGCTCGGCCACGCGGTTCCTGCGCGACAGCACCGCGGTGGCCCAGCCCTACGAGAGCGCCGCCGACCTCGCCCAAGCCTGGGCCCGGCACGCCGTCGTGGCGGCCGCCTGGCGGCGCTTCCAGCTCGAGACGCCCCTGGTGCTCGGGCCGGTCTTCACCGAGCGCGTCCCGCCGCTCGACTTCGACCTCGGCGGCCCGAAGCCCGCGCAGGCCGCCTGGCGCGCCCTGCGCCTCGTCGTGGCGGTCAACTTCCTCGGTCTGCCCGCAGCCGCCCTCCCCATGGGCACCGACTCGGGCGGTATGCCGCTGTCCGTCCAGCTGGTCGGTCCCCTCCACGGCGAGGCCGCCGTCCTCGCCGCCGCGACTGCCGTGCAGTGAGATTGCATTCGGCTCTCTTGACGACCGGGCTTTGACGCGAAAGAGCGCAGACCATTGTCAGGGGCGGGTTCCCGTGTTAGCGCTCCGAGCGGGCTCGGGGCCTCAATAATTCCATGGATGGGTGCGCCCGGGAAAGTCGACGAGCAGAATGGGTGCATTTCATATGGTGGAAACCACGTCGCACGACAACGTCGGGCGTGCCGTGAATAGACGGACCTTGGTCAAGGGGGCCGCATGGGCGATGCCGGCGGTGACCGTGGGTGCTGCTGCGCCCGCGATGGCGGCCTCAATCCCGCCGCGCGGGTTGAACGGATGGGTAGAGGTCGGGAAGCGCTGCCGTTGGGATTGGGACTGGGGTGACTTGACCTGGCGCTACCCCACCACTGTTGACATCGACGGCCGCGGCAGCTACCCGAACCGAGGGATCTGGGTCTTCATCGACGACAGCCGCCCAGAGGCAACTCCCGAGAACGCGACGATCACATTCTTCTTCCAGAGGAGCAACCTGTCGTGGGACAGCTCCAGCGGGAGCGGCTGGAGCAACCTGGTCCGGGACCCGAGCAAGGACAGCATCTCGGGTGTGCCGGCCGGTTACTACGCCTACACGACGACCTACAGCGGCACCTGGACCTACAGCACGGGTGCGAGCGCCTGGATCGCGGACTTCCAGCCCCGCTTCACCACGACGTACGACAGGGACGACTGCCGGACCGTGCGCACCTACGCGTGGAGGTCCGTGACCACGAACGGCGAGACCGTCACGTTCCTGCGCGGCCCGGTCACGCTCTGACCGAGACTGCCATCTCCCGACAAGAAGCTGAGGAAAGCCATGAGTGAGTCCATCACCGACCCGACCGACGGCGTTGCCGTCGACCCCGGCGGGGTCGAGCACGTGGCGGCCGACGAGGCCGTCACCGGGGCGGACGCGCCCCAGCAGCACGCGGTCGAGGGCGACCTCGCGGCCGAGGGCGAGAAGCCTGCCGAGGGCCGGAGTGCCGACGACCAGAGAGTCGTGCCGGAGAAGCCGGGCGAGGACTACGTCGCCGTCGCCGAGATCTGACCTGAGTCACTGTCCGCGGCCGTCCCGGCTCCGGGGCCGTCCGGACAAGTCCTGAGGGGACGTATATCTGATCCGTGTGGTGGATCAGATATACGTCCCCGACCGGTGTCCCTGGGGGGAGGCCGCGAGTGCGCTCCCGGTCGCGCTCAGGCAGCCTGCTCAGGCAGCCTCGACCAGGACCAGCTCGCCGGTCGCACGTGTCATCGAGACGTAGCGGTCCACCGCTCCGCCGACCCCCTCGCCGAAGCCCTTCGGCTCGACCAGCACCACGAGGTCGAACTCCAGCCCCTTGACCAGCCCCGGTGAGACCCACCGCACCCGCGGTGAGTCGACCACCGACGGGACCGGGGCGCCGGTGGCGGTGACGACGCACGCCATGCCCTCCTCGTGGTCGGCGAGCCACCCGGTGAGCACGTCGTCCAGCTCGGGGGTGCCCACGTGACGGACCGGCACGCCGGTGGAGCGGATCGACACGGGCACGTCGGCGTCCGGCAGGACCGCCCGGATGACCGGCTGGGCGGCGGCCATCACCTCCGACGGCGTCCGGTAGTTGATCGTCAGCGTCCGCCGACCGACCCGGTCGAGGCCGACGCGCGCGAGCCGGTCCTGCCAGCTCTCCGCGAAGCCGTGCCGGGCCTGGGCCCGGTCGCCGACGATGGTGAGGCTGCGCGACGGGCAGCGGCGCAGCAGCATCTGCCACTCGGCGTCGGTCAGCTCCTGCGCCTCGT
>CAZONQ010000080.1:0-2197 GCA_964581125.1 uncultured Ornithinimicrobium sp. | reverse complement strand
GGGCAGCGGCGCAGCAGCATCTGCCACTCGGCGTCGGTCAGCTCCTGCGCCTCGTCGACGACGACGTGCAGGAACGGGCCGGCGAGGCGGTCCGGGTCGGCCGTCGGCGCGGCCCCCGCGTCGTCCAGCGCCGCCTGCAGGTCCTGCCCGCGCAGCATCGACATGACCTGCATCTCCGAGTCGTCGGTCGCCACGAGGTCGTCGACCACGTCGGCCATCCGGCGGCGCTCGGCGGCGAGTGCCGCCTCGTGGCGACGTCTCCGGCGGGCCTCCGCGGTGTCGCCGAGCCGCTGGCGCGCGGCGTCGAGCAGCGGCAGGTCGGACACCGTCCACGCCTGCGGGTCCTCGCGCTGCAGCAGCCGCACCTCCTCGGCGCTCAGCCACGGGGCGCACCTGCGCAGGTAGGCGGGCACCTCCCACAGGTCGCCGACGAGGTCGGTCGGCTCGATGAGCGGCCACGCCCGCTCGACCGCGCGCCGCAGCTCGCGGCTGCCCCGCAGCGACTCCCTCAGCTCCTCGACGTCGGGGCCGACGCCGTCCTCGTCCAGGTCCGCCTCGTCGACGAGCCGGTCGACGAGGACGTCCACGAGCTCGGCGAGGACCTCCTCGCGGGCCAGGTTGTGCGGTGTCGCCGGGTCGCGGGCGTCGATCGCCTCGGCCCAGTCGTCGGGGGACACGACGACCTCGCCCAGCTCGGTCGTGACCGTCATCGCCTCGGTCGGCGGCTCCTCGTAGAGCGCGACGGCCGGCTCGACCACCTCCACCATCCGCGCCGACGCCTTGAGCCGGGCCACCTGCGGGTCCGCCTCGGGCCCCGCCTCCGCGCCCTCGGGTATGAGGTCGCGCAGCGTGCACGTGCGCACCCCCTCCTCGCCGAGGCTCGGCAGGACGTCCTCGACGTAGGACAGGTAGGGCTGGTGGGGCCCGACGAAGAGCACCCCGCCGCGGTGGTGGCCGAGGCGCGGGTCGGCGTAGAGCAGGTAGGCGGCGCGGTGCAGAGCGACCACGGTCTTGCCCGTCCCCGGTCCGCCGTCGACGACGAGCGCGCCTCGCGAGCCAGCCCGGATGATCGCGTCCTGGTCGGCCTGGAGCGTGCCCAGCACGTCCCGCATCCGGGAGGAGCGGGCTCCGCCGAGCGTGGCGATGAAGGCCGACTGGTCGTCCAGCGCCGCGTGCCCCTCGAGCCCGTCGGCGGTGAAGACCTCGTCCCAGTAGTCGACGATCCGGCCGCGCCCCCAGCGGTAGCGGCGCCGGCTGACCAGCCCCATCGGGTCGGCGTGGGTCGCGGCGAAGAACGGCTCGGCCGCCGGCGAGCGCCAGTCCACCAGCAGCCGCCCTCCGTCGCGGTCGCTCAGGCCGAGGCGCCCGACATAGACCGGCTCCGTGCCGCCAGGCTCCGCCCCGCCCGTCGGCACCATCCGGCCCAGGCACAGGTCCTGCCCGTAGCGCTCCAGCACCCGCAGCCGCGCGCCGAGCCGGTGCACCCGCTGGTCGCGCTCCAGCGCGGTCTGCCCGCCGCCCGCCGGTGCCCGCCGCTCCTCGGCCAGCTGGTCGGTCAGCTCCTCGACCACCTCCGCCAGCCGCGCGGCCACCGCGGCGAGGTGCTCCTCGTCCCGCGCGACCATGTCCGGCGCGGCCTTCGCCTCGCGCCCGGCCAGCTCGAAGATCCCCGTCGTCGTCATCGTCCCCAACCCTTCCCGGGCGCCGATCACCCGTGCGACCAGCGATTGTGCGGCATCACCGGGGTCTTGCCGCAAGCCCCCCGGTGCGCTATAGATTGGAGGTGGAGGGGCACCTGGGGAGGAGCGGTGCTAGTCGGCAGCCAGGCGCCGACGCAGACCCAGCAGCACCAGCGCCGTCGCCGGGACGTGGGCCAGGACCAGCCACCCGCCGAGGGACAGGGCGGCGAGGGTCACGGCAGTGGGCACGAGGACGGCCACCAGCAGCGCGTCGGCCTGCCACGTCGCCACCATGAGCCCGGACATGTCGCCCGCGGCCGTCGGCATCGGCGTCATCAGCAGCAGCGGCATCGGGCCCCGGGCTGCGTCGAACGCGCGGCCCGCGACGCAGAAGAGCCCTCCGGCGACCACGAGCAGGACCCCGAGCGGCTGGGCGCCGACGACCGGCAGGGCGACCAGCCCCGCCACCGCGCCCAGGACGAGCACGAGCAGGACGGGCAGGCCGGCGTGCAGCCCGA
>CAZONQ010000079.1:8241-11564 GCA_964581125.1 uncultured Ornithinimicrobium sp. | reverse complement strand
GTCGTCGACCACCCTCTGGCTGACGGCCGCCGTGCCGCCGGCCACGTGGATCCTCGGCGGGCGCAGGTGGCGCAGCGCGATGCTCGTCGTGGCGGGCAGCGAGCTGCGCCGGGTCAGCAGCACCGGGGCGTCGCCCGCGGCCGCGGCGGGCGCGGCGGCGAGGGCGTCCGGGAAGGAGGTGCCGGTCGCGACCCAGGCGGTGCTCCGTGGCACCGGGAAGCGGCGCGCCACCCGGGCCGCGGTCTGGTAGCGGTCGTCCCCGGCCAGCCTGGTGACGGCGGGTGCGTAGCGGCCGAGCGCCTCGGCGACCCGGGTGCTCACCACCGCGGTCCCGCCGACCACGACGATCTTGTCGGGGTCGAGCCGCCGGAGCTGCTCGACGGTCGCCCCGGGCAGCTCCCCGGGGCGCGTGAGCAGGACCGGCGCGCCGAGCGCCCCGGCCCGGGCCGCGGCGGCCAGGGCGTCCGGGAAGGCCCGGCCGCTGGCCACGAAGACGGGGCCGCCGGTGCCGGTGTGCGCGGCCGCGGCCGCGGCAGCGGTGGCATAGCGGTCCGCGCCGCCGATCCGCTCGACCGTCGGCGCGTGCCCCGCCAGCGCGTCGGCCACCGCGCGCGACACGCTGGCCGTCCCGCCGAGCACGACGACGCGCGCGGGCTGCAGGGCGTCGATCGCCGAGGCCGTGGCCGCGGGCAGCGACGTCCTCCGCGTGAGGAGCACGGGGGCGCCGTCCGCACCCGCCAGCGCCCCGCCCGCGAGGGCGTCCGGGAAGTCGGAGCCGGAGGCGACGTAGACCGTCCGGGCGCCGTCGCCGAAGGTGTCGAGCGCGACGCGCGCGGCCGTGGCGTAGCGGTCGCCGCCGGCGTGGCGGCGCACGGTGGGCGCGGTGCCGGCCGGCTCGTCCGTCACCGTCGTCACCGGCCCCCGGTCGGAGCGGTTGACGGCGCGGAGCGTGACCCGGTGCCGGTCGGCGTCGGAGCCGGAGTAGGTGAAGCTGAAAGCACCCCCCGCGGAGACCTTCGCCGACGCGGTGCGGGTGCCGTCGACGCGCACCTCGACGACGGTCCCGGGCGGGACGCTGTCCCCGGCGAGCCGGTTGACCGTCCCCGAGACGGTGCTCCCCCGTGCCCAGCGGGCGCGCGCGGTGTAGGTCGAGGAGCGCTCCGCCGAGGGCAGGCGCACGCCGCCGAGCCACGCCTTGACGTGGGCCGCGGGACGGTAGTCGTCGAGGGAGGTGAGCAGGGCCGCCGTCGCGAACGGCGAGCCGTCGGCGTAGTTGTCGTAGGAGGAGGTGACGCCCACGGCCTTGTGCCCGGACACCCAGGGCCCGCCGGAGTCGCCGGGGATGACCAGGGTGTCGGCGAACAGCGACCACACCCACCGCTTGGGACGGTTGATGTCGCCGGAGCCGTCGCCGATCCACTGCCAGCCGATCTTGTCGACGGTCGAGCAGCGCCACCCGGTCCGGCGGCCCGCCTTGCAGACCGGCATGCCGATGACCGCGGCCGTCCGGCCGGTGATCGTCACCGTGCTGGAGTAGGTGGTGACCGACGGGGGGTGGCTGTAGGCGGAGCCGAACGGGTAGGTGGTGAGGTCGGTGCCCCAGGACTCCAGCGCCGACCCCGGTCCGCCGAACTGGAACCAGTCGACACTGCCGACGTAGGACCCGGCCGAGACGCGCGTCCCGCCGAGGAAGGGGCAGTGGCCGGCGGAGATCCCCACCTGCCTGCTCCCGGACCAGCCGTTGAAGCCGTGGGTGCAGCCGACCGTGCCGAAGGACACCGGGGCCCCGCCGCGCAGCGTCGCGGTGGCCCGGCCCGGCCCGTCGGTCGCGGTGACGGTCACGCCGGGGAACCGCGCCGCCCAGTCGGCCGGCGAGACGGGCTCCGCTCCGTCCGCCGCGGTGGCGCCCCGGTCGTAGGCCCGCCCCGGGTCGACGACCATGACCTCGAAGCCGTCCGCCGTGTAGGCCAGGCCGGTCAGCCCGTCGGTCCCCACGTCGGCGAGGTAGCGGTCGCGCAGCTCCTCCAGGTCGGCGAAGCCGGCACCGGCGCCGGCGCCGTCGTCCGTCGCGCCGTCCGCTCCCAGCACCTGCAGCCCCTGCGCGGTGTAGACCCCGGCCGCGGCCTCGCCGGCCGCGAGCACCTCGGCGGTGGACCGCTCGGCGCGCGCCCCCGCCTCGACGAACTCGGCCCAGCTCATGCCGAGGTCTGCCGCGAGCGCCTCCTCGATCGTCTCGCGGACCCCGTCGTCCGTCGTGCCGGCCCCGTCGTCCGTCGTGCCGGCCGCCCCGGCCACGGGCGGCAGCCCCGCCACCACCACGGCCGACAGCACGGCCGCGGCCGTGGTCCTGATCCGGAGTCCCATGTGCGTCCCCTCGCTCGGTCGACGCCCTCCCGCGGAGCGCCTGCACCACCACGACGCGATGGGGCGGCGGCGACGTTGCACGACGCTGCCCCCGGGCCCCTCGGTCGGCACGCGGGACCGGGACCGCGGGGGCGACCGCCTCAGCGGAGCGCGGAGATCCGCGCGAGCACGTGCTCGACGTGGGCCTCGACCTCGCCGCGCAGCCCGTTGGGCCAGGTCTCGTCGGCGTAGGTCGTCCTCCGGTAGAGGTCGCGCGCGTGCTCGAGCACCGGCCGGTGCTCCGCGGGCAGCCGCTCCAGGGCCCAGGTGGCCGCCTCGTCCTTGGACCCCACCTGCCCGGTCGCCAGGGTCAGCCAGACGCGCGCGAGGGTGAGGACCACGTTGCGGGCGTCCGTGGGCAGGTCGGCGAGGAGCTCCGGTATGCCGTCCCGCCCGCCGCGCCCCACGTCCCCCTCGGGCACGGGGTCCAGCAGGTCGGCGGGCGCGGGGCCGACCAGCGGGCGGTCACCGGCGAGGACCTGCGCCAGCTCCACCGCGAGGCCGGGGCTGGCGGCCGCCTCCGGCAGCATCCCGCCCGCGATCTCCTCGCGCAGCCAGTCGCCGTAGCGGAAGTCGCAGACGGCCGGATAGCTCCACGGCACGACGTCGTCGCGGACGACCGTGGCCAGGTCCACGGACCGCAGGCCGTGCGCCGGGCCGGACAGGTCGGAGAGGCGCCAGCAGAGCTCGGCCCGGCACTCCGGCCCGAGCGGTCGGGCGGTCACGCCGAGCAGGTCGAGGTCGCTCGCCGGGCGCAGCTCGTCGCGCACCGCCGACCCGTGCAGGTAGAGACCCAGGAGGTCCTCCCCCACGACCCCCTCGACGACAGCGACCACCACGTCGAGCTGGTGCATGCCCCCACCATGCCCCGGGACGGCCGTCCCCCGGGGGCAGGCTCGCCGAGGACCGTGGCGTCGGCG
>CAZONQ010000079.1:0-8141 GCA_964581125.1 uncultured Ornithinimicrobium sp. | reverse complement strand
CGTCGGCGACGCGCGGCGGCTACCGGACGAGGCGGATCAGCGACCGCTGCACCCGGTCGTCGACCGCCGTGCCACCGCCGACGAGGACGACCCGCTCCGGGTCCAGCGAGCGGACGGCGTCGGCGGTGGGGGTCGGCACGCGGGTCGGGCGCACGAGGAGCACCGCCCCCTCCGCGGCGGCGGCGGCCGGCGCCGCGGCCAGGGCGTCGGCGAAGGTCGTGCCGGAGGCGACGTGGAGCATCCCGCGCAGGCCCGTGCCGGCCGCGAGGAGGGCGGCGGTCTCGTAGCGGTCGGCTCCCCCGACGCGCTCCACCTCCGCGCCCGTCGTCGCGCGCAGCTCGGCGAGCACGTCGTCGGACACGGCGGCGCGGCCGCCGACGACCACGACCCGCTCCGGGTCCAGGCGGTCGAGGGCCTCGGTCGTCGCGGCGGGGACCGTGTCCCGCCGCACGAGCAGGATCGGGCTGCCGTCCTGCCCCGCCTGGGCGGCGGCGGCGAGCGCGTCGGGGAAGCCGAGGCCCGAGGCGACGAAGACGCCGCCGCCGGCGGCCGCGGGGGCGAGACCCGAGACCGCGGCCGCGGTGGCGTAGCGGTCGGCTCCCCGCACCCGGCGCACGTCGGGGCTCAGCTCGCGCAGCTCGGCGAGCACGGAGCGTCCGACCGCCTCCTCGCCGCCGACGACCACGACCTGGTCGGGGCGCAGCCGCTCGAGCGCCTGCCGCGTCGCCGGGGGCACGCTGTCGGGGCGCGTCAGCAGGACCGCCCCGGAGGCGCCGGCCTTCGCGGCCGCGGCGAGCGCGTCCGGGTAGGTGCGGCCGCTGGCGACGAAGACCCGCCCGCCAGGGTCGACGTGCCGGGAGAGGAGCGCCGCGGTCGCGTAGCGGTCCCGCCCGCCGAGGCGGTCCACGGAGGGCCGGTGGGTCGCCACGCCCGCCTCGTGCAGACGCTGGTGGAGCGGGTCGGTGAGGGTGGCGGTGAAGGTCGTGGGCAGGTGGGACCCGAGGGCGTGGACCTGAGCCCCGCCGAGCACGGCCGGGCACCGCGGGCTCAGGTGCGACTCCGGGCACACCCAGTCGCGCAGGTCGACGAAGTCCGCGACCGGCACCTGCTCCGCGGCGGCCCGCATGGACGGGTTGCCGCTGTCCTCGTCGGGCAGCTCCATGGCGCACGTCTGCAGGTCGGCGCCGGAGCGGAGCGCCTCGGCGACGCACTCGGCGGGCACCGCGTCCTTGGGCGCGGGCGAGTCCCACAGCGCGACGACGTGCTCGACCCCGAGCGACTGCAGCCACGACCACGTGCGGACGTAGCCGGCGACGACGTCCTGCTGCTTGGACATCGTCAGGACGATGTCCGGCGGGTCCTGCGCCAGGTGCTGCCGCAGGTTGTCGTTGTAGGCCTCGCAGGAGGGGTAGTCCGGACGCGGCACGTCCGCGAAGGCGCAGGCGCTCTTGGTGTAGGTGCGCAGGGCCCAGCCCTCGCGCAGCGCGATCTCCTGCAGCGCCGGGAACATCCGCCCGAGGTGCGAGTCGCCCACCATCGCGACCTCCACGTCGCTCGACGGCACCCCGTAGACGCACCCCGGGAGGACCTCGACCGACCTGCGGTCCACGTGGCAGCCGTCGTCGTAGTAGGCCGGCTCCGTGCGGTAGACGTTGTCCACCGGCGGCGAGGTCGGGTGGACGGGCCCGGACCGGGTCAGGTCCCCGGGGCCGAGCACGGGCGTGCTCCAGTCGTCCTCGTGCAGGGCCCGGGCGCCGAGGTCGCTCCCGCGGCCGTCGAGCGCGTCGTCAGGCGTGCCCGCGTGCGCCGGCGCCGCCCCGAGGAGGGTCAGGACGGCCGCCAGCAGGACGGCGAGGAGGCGCTCCCGGCCCTGGTGGTGCGAAGGCATCCGGGCAGTGTAGGGACCGGCGCCGACCGACCGGGCACGTGGGGCATACTCCGGACCATGCACCCCAGGAACGTCGAGGTCCGTCGGGCCCTGCGCGCCGCCGGGATCGGGTCCGAGATCGTCGTCCTCGACGCGCACGCCCGCACCGCGGCCCTGGCCGCCGGGCAGCTCGGCTGCGAGGTGGCGGCGATCGCCAACAGCCTCGTCTTCGTCGCCGACGACGAGCCGGTGCTCGTCATGGCCAGCGGTGCGGCGCGCGTGGACACCGCCGTGGTCGCCGTGGCGCTCGGCGCGGCGTCCGTGGGCAAGGCGGCCGCCGCCCAGGTCCTGGCGGCCACCGGCCAGGTCATCGGCGGTGTCGCACCGGCGGGCCACCCCCGCCGGCTGCGCGCCCTCGTCGACGAGGACCTGCGGGCGCACGCGCAGGTCTGGGCGGCGGGCGGGACGCCGGACACGGTCTTCCCCCTGACCTTCGATGAGCTGGTGACGCTGACCGGCGGCACGGTCGCGCGCGTGCGCTGAGACGCGTCAGGCTCCGGTCGCGCCCTCGCTCCACGGCTGGCGCAGCGGACCCTGGTCCGGGGCCGGCACGAGGATGTGGCCCCGCCGCAGCCGGACGATCCGTCGGGTCTCCAGCGCCCAGAAGACCGCGAAGAGCGCGATCTCCCACCACTCGAGCAGGATCACCAGGTGGCCGGGGGCGAGGAGCGCCGCCAGCCCCCACGCGACGAGCGGGCCGAGCACCATGAGCACGAAGATCGCCAGGTAGGCGCGACGCCCGGACCGGCGCAGGTCGGCGAGGCGGTAGAACGGCCAGGTGTTGGTCAGCACGGCCACCGCGAGCGAGCACAGCAGGCAGATCGCGGCGAGGTCGTGGACGGTCAGCTGCACCGGCCCGAGCACGACGCCGGGCAGCCGCACCTCCGCGGCGGGGACCAGCCACAGCTGGCGCATGACGAGCACGAGGAACGCCACGAGCACCGCGAGGGTGAGCACGACGAAGCCGCGGTTGACGAGGTCGGCCAGCCGCCGCCCGGTCTCGGAGCGGAAGAGGCGGGTGAGGTTGCCGATCCGCAGCTCGCGGGCGAAGAGGAGGACGCACAGCGCCAGCACCGAGGTCAGCGTGATCCGCAGGAACCAGACGTGGTCGGCCACGCCCAGCGCGTCCGGACTCCGGCCGCCGGCCAGCTCGTCCATCATCCCGGCGAAGCCGGTCGGCACGAAGGCGACGAAGACGGCGTAGAAGCCCGCCCCGTTGAGCGTGTAGTCCTCCAGCAGCCCCACGCCCTGGTAGGCGACGAGCAGCGCCGCCACCGCGACCAGGCAGCCGACGAAGACGTCGCGCACCGGCCCGCCGTAGTAGGCGCTGATCGACGGCTCGAGGCGGCCCTGCTGCAGGGCCGTGGCGACGGTCACGACGAAGAGCAGGGCGGGGAGCAGCACCAGCAGCCAGCGCAGGTAGTCGTAGGTGGTGCGCATGATCTGCCGCCGCTGCGCGATGTCGACCATCACCTCTCCCTCCCGTGGACCTGTCCGTCACTGTAGCGACGTCCGGCGACAGGCCCTGGGCGTGCGCGGGTCTGTCCCCGGCCGCGGATAGTGTCGCTGCCGTGACCCTGTTCGTGCACCGCGCGGCCGGCACCGACCTGCTGGCCGACGGTCTCGCCGAGCTCCTCGCGACGCCGCTGGAGGACCCGTTCGCCGAGGAGGTCGTCGCCGTGCCCGCCCGCGGCGTGGAGCGCTGGCTGGCGCAGCGGCTCAGCCACCGCCTCGGGGCGGGGCCGCAGGGCCACGACGGCGTCTGCGCCGGGGTGCGCTTCCTCAACCCGCACTCGCTCGTCGCCCTCGTCCTCGGCGTCGAGCGCGACGACCCGTGGCACCCCGACCAGCTCGCCTGGCCGGTCCTGCGCGCGGTCGACGCGAGCCTCGCCGAGCCGTGGGCGGCGACCCTCGCCACCCACCTGGGGTATGGCGTGCACGGCACCGAGGGCGAGCTGCGGCGCGGCCGGAGGTATGCCGTCGCCCGTCGCCTCGCCGGGCTGCTCGCCGACTACGCCGCCCAGCGGCCCGCGATGCTGGCCGACTGGCGCGAGGGCGGCTCCGGCGACGGCCTGGGCGGCCGGGTGGCCGACGACCTCGCCTGGCAGCCCGAGCTGTGGCGCCGCGTCCTGGAGGAGGTCGACGCCGAGCCGCCCGAGGTCCGGCACGCACGCGTGCTCGCCGCGCTCCGGGAGCGGGGCGGCGCGGGTCTGCGCCTCGGCGCGGACCTGGTCCTGCCCGGCCGGCTGTCCCTCTTCGGCCACACGCGCATGGCCCGCAGCGAGGTCGAGGTGGTCGGGGCGCTCGGCGAGCACCTCGACATCCACCTGTGGCTGCCGCAGGCCTCGCCGACGGTGTGGGACGCGCTGGCCCCGGAGGCCGCGGCCGGCCCGGTGCCGCGCGCCGAGGACCGGTCCGGGATGCGGGTGCGGCACCCGCTGCTGGCGAGCCTGGGCCGCGACATGCGGGAGCTGCAGCGCACGCTGGCCCTCGCCGGGGGCCGGGACGAGCGGCTGGGGCCGCTCCTCGACGCGGGGGACCCGGGCCACGGGGAGCGGTCCCCCGTGGCGCCGGCCCCGCCCACCCTCCTGCACCTGCTCCAGGCCGACCTCGCGGCCGACCACGTGCCCGACGGGGCGGAGCGGGACGGGCGCGTCGTCCCGACCGGGGACCGCAGCGTCCAGGTCCACGCCTGCCACGGCCGCTCCCGGCAGGTCGAGGTGCTCCGCGACGTCCTCACCGACCTCCTCGAGCACGACCCGACGCTGGAGCCGCGGGACGTGCTCGTGATGTGCCCCGACATCGAGGACTACGTCCCGCTCGTGCACGCCGGCTTCGGGCTGGCCGAGGTGGTCG
This sequence comes from uncultured Ornithinimicrobium sp., assembly GCA_964581125.1. Lineage (GTDB taxonomy): Bacteria > Actinomycetota > Actinomycetes > Actinomycetales > Dermatophilaceae > Ornithinicoccus. Next base: position 3,358 of record CAZONQ010000079.1, on the reverse strand, counting down.
GCGACGACGGCGCCCACCCGGCCCACGGGCTGCGGGTGCGGCTCGCGGACCGGGCGCCGCTGCATACCAACCCCCTCCTGGCGCTCGCCGGGCACCTCGTGGAGCTGGCCGGTGGCCGCGCGACCGCCAGCCAGGTGCTCGACCTGGCCCGCAGCGCCCCCGTCCGGCACCGCTTCGGGCTGGACGACGACGCGCTGGACCGGCTCGGCGACTGGGTCGAGGGCGTGTCGGTCCGGTGGGGCCTGGACGAGCAGCACCGCGCGACCTTCCAGCTGCCCCACCTCACCCAGAACACCTGGCGCAGCGGCCTGGACCGCCTCCTCGTCGGCGCCGCCGTCGACGGCGAGGAGACCGACCACGTCGGCACCACGCTCGCGCTGGACGACCTGGACAGCGGCGACCTCGACCTCGCCGGACGCCTGGCCGAGCTGGTCGACCGGCTGGCCACGACGCTGCGGCGGCTGCGCGGCGCCGAGGGCGTCGACGAGTGGCTCACGGTGCTGCGCGAGGGGGTGCTGGGGCTGGCGGACGTGCCCTTCCGCGACGCCTGGCAGGTGGCCCAGCTGGAGAGCGAGACGGCCCGCATCGGCGCGGCCGCGCGGGCCGGCGGGTCCGGCGGTCCGTCCCTGTCGCTGTCCGACGTGCGCGCGCTGCTGACCGACCGCTCCTCGGGCCGGGCCACGCGGTCCAACTTCCGCACCGGCACGCTCACGGTCTGCACGATGGTCCCGATGCGCTCGGTCCCGCACCGGGTCGTCTGCCTCGTGGGGCTGGACGACGGCGAGTTCCCGCGGTCCACCACCCCCGACGGCGACGACGCGCTGGCGCGGCGCCCGGTCACCGGCGAGCGCGACCCCCGCAGCGAGGACCGTCAGCTCCTGCTCGACGCCCTCATGTCGGCGCGCGAGACCCTCGTCGTCACCTACACCGGCTTCGACGAGCACACCGGCCAGTCCCGGCCCCCGGCCGTGCCCCTGGGCGAGCTGCTCGACGCGGTCCGGCGCACCGCGACGGGCGAGGGGGTCGAGCGCGTCGTGACGCACCACCCGCTCCAGCCGTTCGACCCGCGCAACCTCGGCGCGGCGACGGAGGGCCGGGACCCGCTCCTGCCCGACGACCGCCCGTTCAGCTACGACCCCGCCGCGCTGGCCGGGGGCCTGGAGGCGCTCGACGAGCGCGAGGACGAGACGGTGGTCGCCGGGCACGTGCTCCCCCGGCGCGACGCGGAGGAGGTCGACCTCGACGAGCTGCTGCGCTTCTTCGACAACCCGGTGCGGGCCTACCTGCGCGGCCGGCTCGGCCTGGTCCTGCCGCAGGTCCCCGAGCAGCGCGGGGAGGGCATCCCGATCGAGCTCGACGGCCTCGCGACGTGGGCGGTCGGCGACCGGGTCCTCACCGCCGTGCTCGCCGGGCGCGACCCGGTCGCGACCTTCGACGCCGAGCAGTGGCGCGGCGAGCTCCCGCCCGGGGAGCTCGGCGTCCGGACGCTGCGCACCGTCGCCGACGACGTCCGCTCGCTCTGCGAGGCGACCTGGCGCATCGTCGGCAGCGGCGGCCTGGGCACCCCTCTCCCGCGCGAGGTCGTCGACGTCGACGTGACCCTGCCCGACGGGCGGCGCCTCACCGGCAGCGTCCCGGGCGTCGTGGACGGGCGCGCCCTCACGGTGACCTACTCCACCGTCAAGGCCAAGCAGCGGCTGCGCTCCTGGATCACCTCGCTGGCCCTCGCCGCCGCGCTGGGGCCGGAGGCGACCAGCCACGTCGTGGGCCGCTACCGCTGGGGGCGCGCGCCCGGCTTCGTGCACGTCACGCACGGGCCGCACGAGCCGGCCCGGGCGCTGGAGCTGCTCGGGCAGCTGGTCGACCTGCGCGACCGCGGCATGTGCGAGCCGCTCCCCCTGCCGCTGCAGACCTCGCTGCGCTGGGCCACCAGCTATCTCGGCGGCCCCGGCGACGCGACCGCGGCGGCGCGCGACGCCGAGCGGGAGTGGAAGACCAACGACACCTTCGAGAACGCCTTCCCCAAGGAGCAGGACGACCCGAGCACGCGCTACGTCCACGGCGGCCGGGCCGTCCCGCTCCAGGACGTGCTGGGCACCCCCGCCGACGACGAGCGGTGGACGCCCGGCGTGACCACGCGGCTCGGCCAGCTGGCGCTGCGGGTGTGGGCCCCGGTCCTGCAGGGCGGCGCCGAGCGGATGGAGCGCGCATGACCGTCGTCGACTTCCCCCGCGACCCGGCCGCCGGCGCCGGCCCGGTCGCCCGATTCGCCATCACCGACCCGCTGCCCCGCGGCACGGTGCTGCTCGAGGCCAGCGCGGGCACCGGCAAGACGTGGACGATCGCCGCGCTCGTGACCCGCTACGTCGCCGAGGGCGTGGCCACCCTGCCGGAGATGCTGGTGGTCACCTTCGGGCGTGCCGCCAGCCAGGAGCTGCGGGCGCGCGTGCGCGAGCGCCTCGTCGACGCCGAGCACGCCCTCGCCGCGCCGCCCCCGCCGGAGCGCAGGGACGAGCTGCTCGCCCTGCTGCTCGACGCCGACGCGGACGAGCTGGTGCGGCGGCGCGAGCGGGTGCGGGCGGCGCTCACCCACTTCGACGCGGCCACGATCGCCACGACGCACCAGTTCTGCCAGGAGGTGCTGCGCAGCCTGGGCGTGGCCGGCACCGCCGACGCCGGCGCCGTCCTCGTCGACGACCTCGACGACCTGCTGGTGGACGTCGTCGACGACATCTACCTGCGGGGCTTCCTCGCCGACGACCGGGTCCCGTTCTTCTCCCGGGCCGAGGCGCTGCGGATCGCCCGGACGGTCGTGGACGACGTGCACGCGCAGCTGCGCCCGACGAGCGCCGAGCGGGGCAGCCCCGCCGACCGGCGGGTCCGGTTCGCCGCGGCCGTCCGCGCGGAGCTGGACGTGCGCAAGCGGCGGCTGCAGGTCATGCACTACAACGACCTGCTCACCCAGCTCGCCGACGCGCTCGAGGACGAGGCCTCCCCGGCGCGGGAGCGGATGCGCCACCGCTGGCGCGTCGTGCTGGTCGACGAGTTCCAGGACACCGACCCCGTGCAGTGGAAGGTCCTGGACCGCGCGTTCACCGGCCACGCCCTGGCCATGGTCCTCATCGGCGACCCCAAGCAGGCCATCTACGCCTTCCGCGGGGGCGACGTCGTCACCTACCTCGAGGCGGCCGCCACCGCCGGCACGACGTGCACGCTGCCGCGCAACTTCCGCTCCGACGAGGGCGTCGTCGACGCGCTCGGGGTGCTGCTCGGCGGCGCGCGGCTGGGCGACGACAAGATCGCCGTGCACCGGGTGAGCGCCCACTGCGAGGGGTCCCGCCTGGCCGGCACGCCCGGC
>CAZONQ010000078.1:0-11937 GCA_964581125.1 uncultured Ornithinimicrobium sp. | reverse complement strand
CCCGTCCGCACGGGAGACCCATGCAGACCATCCTCCAGGACTTCGGACTCCTCGCTGGCTTCTGGATGACCATCAAGCTGACGTTCTGGTCGGCGATCTTCTCGCTGATCCTCGGCACGGTCGTCGCGATCATGCGCCTGTCGCCCGTGGGCGTCCTGCGCCAGGTCGGCACGTCCTACGTCACCCTGGTGCGCAACACCCCGTTGACGCTCATCATCATCTTCTGCAGCTCGGCCATCTTCGGCCAGCTCGGCATCGCCCTGGCGTCGAGGGACGCCCCCGGCGGCTTCATCGACACCAACAACTTCCGGCTGGCGATCCTCGGACTGACCGTCTACCACGCCGCGTTCGTCTGCGAGGCGATCCGGTCGGGCGTCAACACGATCCCGCTGGGCCAGGCCGAGGCCGCCCGCTCGATCGGGCTGACCTTCGCGCAGAGCCTGCGACAGATCGTGCTGCCCCAGGCCTTCCGCGGCGCGATCACCCCCCTGGGCAACACCCTCATCGCGCTGACGAAGAACACCACGATCGCCGCCGCGATCGGTGTCGCCGAGACGGCGCTCGTGATGCGCAACGTCGCCGAGTTCGACCCGGGTCTGCTGTGGACCGCCTTCGGCCTCATCGCCGCCGGGTTCGTCCTCCTCACCGTCCCGATGGGGCTGCTGACGTCCTACTTCGCGCACAAGCTGGCGGTGAAGCGATGAGCGCCGCGACCGACGTCCTCTTCGACGTCCCGGGCCCCCGGGCCCGCACCCGGCACCGCATCCTGGCCGTCGTGGGCAGCCTGGTCATGCTCGCCATCCTCGCCTGGGTCCTGCTCAAGATGAACGAGAAGGGCCAGCTCGCGCCGGACAAGTGGGCCAACGTGGTCACCTGGGACGCCTGGCGGTTCTACCTGCTCCCCGGTCTGCGCTCCACCCTGCTCGCGGCGCTGCTGGCGATCATCATCTCGATGGGGCTCGCGCTCGGTCTGGCGATGGCCAGGATGTCCGAGAACGCCGTGCTCCGCTGGGCGGCGACGCTCTTCGTGGAGTTCTTCCGCGGCGTCCCGGTCCTCATCATGATGCTGTTCGCGTTCTACTTCCTCGTGATGATGGGCTGGTTCCCCGACGACGTGAACCCGCTCATCGGCACCGTGACCGGACTCGTCGCCTACAACTCCTCGGTGCTGGCCGAGGTCATCCGCAACGGTGTCGCGTCGCTGCCGGCCGGGCAGCGCGAGGCCGGCCTGTCGGTCGGGCTGTCGCCCTCCCAGACCCGGCGGATGATCCTCGTCCCGCAGTCGCTCACCGCGATGATGCCGAGCCTGGTCAGCCAGATCATCGTCATCACCAAGGACTCGGCGCTGGGCTACATGATCCTCTACCCCGAGCTGGTCACCTCGGCCCGTCGCCTGGGGTCCTTCGCCGGCTCGCCGTTCCAGGCCTACGTGATCGCGGCCGTGGTCTTCATCCTCGTCAACTACGGGATCGACCGGATCGCCCGCTGGGTCGAGGCGCGCCAGCGCCGGCGGGGCCGGTCCGCCGGCGGCGTCGTGCGGGCCGACACCGCCACGCTGGGCGCGGGCACCGTCGACGGGGCCCAGGTGATGGAGGACGCCGAGGGCCACGTGCACACCAACCTCGAGACGGACACAGCCAAGGCGGCCCGTCGCGACGTGCGCGACTGACCCTCACCGCTCCCCCGCGGGGAGACGAGGACGGCCCGGCACCCTGGAGGGTGCCGGGCCGTCTCGTGTCGTGCGCTCCCCCGGTTGGACTCGAACCAACATGCCGGATTGTTGGACTCGCGTAGACAAGACCGGACATACGTGCCTCTGACCTGCAGAAACAGCGACACTGCTGCGGCTCCAACTGTCTGCCGAAGGCCCATCAAAGGACACTTTTTGCCGTACGATCCGATGCATGAACGATGCAAGATCGCCCCGCCGGCGCTTCGGGCAGGTGACGCGGATGCGATCGGGACGCTGGCAGGCGCGCTTCACGGTCCCGCTCGGGCACCCCTCCGGACGCGGCGGCCAGACGGTCACGGCACCCCACACCTTTGAACCCACCACCTACGGCAAGGAGGCTGCCGGGGACTGGCTCCGCGACGAGGAGCGGCGCCTCAACGCCGACGGGGCAGCGTGGGTCACCCTCGCCGAGCTCGCCGAGGCCGAGCGAGCACGGGTCGAGCGTGAGGCTGTCGTCACGTTCGGCGAGTACTCCGCCGTCTGGCTCCGCACGCGCCGGACCAAGAACGGTCCCCTGCAGGAGTCAACCCGTCGCGGCTACCGGATCTGGCTGGACAAGTACCTCCTACCAACCCTCGGGCACCTCCCCCTCGACCAGATCACCCCGACGGTCGTGCTCCGCTGGTACGAGGACGTTCTCCCTCACGACAAGCCGAAGACGACGCGCGAGTGCTACGCCCTCGGCTCGGCCATCATGCGGACGGCGACGGCCGCAGACGGCGTGCTCGCGGGAGCCGTGAACCCATTCAAGATCGACGGTGCCGGCTCCATCGGCGGGCGCTCCCGCGCCCGGACCGAAGTGATCGACGACCAGGACCTGCGGCTGATCATGTCGACCATCCGGCCAGAGTGGCGGGCGATGGTCGCGCTCGCCCTCGGTTGCGGGCTGCGGTTCGGAGAGATCATCGCGCTCCGCCAGTCCGACATCGACCTGCGGGCGACACCGCCCGTCGTGCGGGTCAACCGCGCCGTCGGCACCGGCCCAGGTGGTCGCCGCTACGAGAAGGGCCCCAAGAGCAAGGCGGGAGCACGCGACCAGCGCATGCCCGTCGCCGTCGTCGACGCTGTCACCGAACACCTGCGATCGTGCGGCACGGGCCGGGACGGGCTCCTGTTCCCCGCCCCCGATGGCGGTTGGCTGTCCGAGACGACGTTCCGGAAGGCTTCAGGCGGCTGGCTCGCTGTCCGCGAGGCGGTGGGTCGCCCCATCAGGTTTCACGATCTGCGTGCGACCGGCGCCACGCGGATGGCCCAGCGCGGGGCGCACATCGACGAGGTCAAGGTGTTCCTGGGGGACAGCTCGACCCAAGCGGCCGAGCGCTACGTCAGAGCCACACAGAGCCGGATGGACGAGCTCACCGCGGCTGCGTTCGCAGCCGTCGACTTCGGGACCGAGGGCACACGATGACGGGAACGGACCGGTACGAGCTGCGCACGCTTGGGTATCGGCCGGTCAACTGGGCCCCGGCTTAAGTCCTGGTGGCTCGGGCGGCCAGCCCTGAGGGCTGGACGTCACCCCGCACCACCTCGCGGCCATCAACTTTGAGGGGGACGTCGCCAACTTTTCCAGGGACGTAACCGACTTTCCCGGAGACGTCCCCGACTTTCCCAGAGACGTGGCCCTGACCTGCGGCGATGCTCGACAGGGCCGCTCAGGCGACGGCTGCCTGACAGAGGGCCAGAGACGCGCCCCCGCCCAGGGAGAGACGTTGCTAGGGACGTTGGGGGGGACGCGCCGTGACCTGCGCAAACGCCCGCATCAGAGCCACGCGGGCATGCCCAGCAACCCACGGGACGACGTCGTCAGGGGCGCGGGCGTGAGCGCAGGGGGGACGCTTCCGGAGACGTAACCGGGAGCGCACTCACGTCATCGTCTGGGCCACATCGACGCGGTGTGGAAGGAGACGACGATGAGCTTAGCGATCTGTCTTGGGGTGGACACCCACGAGCGACCGCCCATGCGGTGGGCGCGGGACCACTGGCATGACTGGGGCCGGACCGAACCGGGGCTGTTGGTCGTCTCGGACCTGCTCGACCTGCCGCGCCGGCTGGGGCAGACGGCACCGGAAGGGAGGGATGCGGTGCTGGCGGCACTCGCCCGCACGGCCGAGCACGACGTGGGAGCGGTCTCGGTGATCACGTGGCTCCTGGTCCCCGGAGCGGTGAACCTGGCTAGGCAGCTGGCCGACCTTTCCCCCGACATCGACGCTCTGGTCGCCGGACAGCTGTGGTTGACAGTTCGGTCCTACCGCGGCGACCCGCCGCGACGCGTTGCAGCCACGCTGCTGGCCCGGACCCGGCGCGAGGTGATGGCCGACCTCGGTGTCGGTGACGCGGCGCTGCGCCGCGACCGCGTCTGGGCATCCGCGGTCCCGATGGGGACGGTCCCGGAGGCGCCCGACCTCGACACCGGGCCGGACCCCGAGCGCGAGCTGGCTGAGCTTCTCGAGGACGCTGCCGCCACGGGCGCTCTGACCCGCGAGGACCGAGCCCTGCTCCTGGACGTGGCGAGGGAGGCGGCCCGGCTCAACGTACCCGCGCGACGGGGCCGGGGCGGCCTGATGACCCCGTCGGTGGCCGAGCTCGTCGCCGAGGACTACGCAGCGTCGGCACGCACGGTCCGTCGCCGGGCAGCCGGGGCCGTCGCCGGCCTCCAGGCGTTCCGCCGGTCGACGCCGTAACCCACCTCCGGCGTCAGCAAGTACGGGGCGGCCAAGTCTCTGCGACGCGCTGCGCTAAGCGCTGGTCCGTCCACGGTTGTAGACGGATCCGTCTACACCGGGCTACGCTGGTCTCATGGGTGAGACGACGACGATCCGTATCAGTCGGGACACGCACGCACGGGTGACTCGGCTCGCGGCCGAGCGCCACGAGACGATCGACGAGACCGTGAGCAGCGCGATCCGGGCGCTGCGTCAGGACGCGATGGGGCGCGACCTGGCGGCTGATCTCACGGCCGAGGAGAGCGCGTGGCTGGATGCTGACGCCGGGTGACGTCGTCGAGCTCGATCTCGGGATGCCCTCGGGCAGCGAGGCGGGACTTCGGCGCCCGGCCATCGTGGTGACCGCCTATCGGGTCTTGCGGGGGGAACCGAACGTCGTCCAGGTCGTCCCCCTGACCCGGACGCTGCGTCACAGCAGCACCGAGGTGGTCATCGATCCCGACGAGGGCAACCGGCTGGTGGCGCCCTCGTCGGCGCAGTGCCAGCATGTGCGCTCCGTCGCCACGACGCGCATTCACGAACGCACGGGAAATGTGGGCCCGGTCGTGCTCGGCGAGGTCCGCGAGACGCTTGCGTTGCTCATGGACCTGTGACTGGCCGCGCGGGACGGCTTCCGGTCGGGTCACCTTCAGCAACCCCACCGGCATCCGTGGCTCAGCGGCTGGGACCGTAAGAGGCGGGACCGGAGGGGGCAGGACTGCAATCCTCTGGCCGCATCCGCACCCGTTTCGGCTCGGTCCGGCGGGAGGGCGGTGCGGCCTGTTGCTGGGGGTTGATCATGCGGAACCACAGTGCCGAGGTCGCCTCGTCGTCCGGTAGCGGGCCCCGGGCTCTCGCCTGCTCCAGCCGGTCGGGTACGTCGACGCCGGCACGGTGCAGCCGGTCCAGCCGCTGCGCCAGCTGCGGGGTGAACCAGTCCCGGTGTCCGACGTGCTCGACGATAAGACGCTCCCAGTGCCGCAGCGCGTCGGGCAGCTGACCGGTGACCCTGCAGGCGAGGCCGCGTGCGTACCGGCCGGCCGCTCCCCCGCCGTCCAACGGTCCGACCGGGCGCGAGTCGGTGTGATTGACGCCTCTGGCGGCCCGCCAGACGGTGAGATCGGCGAGGAGGTCAGGACTGATGTGGGGCGCGAGGGGCGCCGCCCACCGCTGGCCGGCAGTGCTTGCCTGGCGCACCTGGGCGGCCAGCGACTGGACCCGTTCGGCTCGGGCGGTGAGGTAGCCGGCCCAGACGGGATCGGCGCCCAGCCGCTTGGGGATGCCGGGCAGCCATGGGAGCGGGCCGCCTGCCGGTGCGCGGTCCAGACGTGAGAGCAGGACGGCGGCAGGGTCGTCGGCGTCGCCGAGCCCCCGGTAGGTGGACGCTTCCGTGAGGGCTCCGACGGCGTCGCGGCCGTCGGCCTGGGTGAGCATCAGGTGGGCCCGCAGGCTGGGCCAGGCCGGGGCGTGGGGCAGACCCGGGACCAGAGCCTCGGCGGCAGACTCCAGGTGATCGCCCCAGCCGGGGCCGAGGAGCCTCTCGGCGCCGGCCAGGACACCGTCCTCGTACCTTTCTGCTGCGTCGTGAAGCAGCGCCGCCGGGTCGGCCGCTCGTGCCCTCTCGGTGGTCGCCGAGACCGCGGCACCGTCACGTGCCAGCACGCCCTGCAGGGTCTCGGTCGCCGTGGCCGGGCTGCTCGTCTCGACCAGCGGCAGGGTGTGCCCGTCGGGGTCGGCGGCCGACACCACGTGCACGTGGTTCTTGTTCCGGCCGCGGGTGAGCATGGTGTAGAGCAGTTGCCGAGACTCCTGGCCGGTGACGATGCCGTGGACAGTGTCGGTGGTGATCCCCTGGGCCGTGTGGACGGTCGAGGCGTACCCGAGCTCGACATGCTGGGCGACGTAGCCGACCGGCAGCCTGGTCCGGAGTCCGGAGCTGAGGTGACGGACGCTCACGGTGGGTCCGTCGACGGCGGTGACGGTCCACCTGTCGCCGTTCTTGACCCAGTCGGTGCGTCCGACGCCCAGCCGTCGGTCGTTGCGTCGGGTGATAACGACGTCCCCGGCGGAGGCGTGCGTGCCATCGGCCAGGGCCACCTCGCGGCCGGGAGTGCTGTTCCCCAGGCGCGCGGCCCTGGCGCGGGTGTTGAGGCTGGCGACGAGCTCGCGGGTGGGTGCGAGCATGAGGCTGTCCCGCCCGCTAGCGCGGTCCCGGGACCAGGCGGTGAGGACGGACTCGACGGTGGTGGCGAGGTCCCCGACGTGCACCCGGTTCCGGTCCAGGTAGAACCCGAGTGCGGAGGCGTCGCCGGCCCGCAGCGCCAGGGACGCCTGTGCCTCGGCGGGGTCGGCGAACCGGACCACCTCATCGAGGCGTACGGCGCCGTGGGCGGTGGCGATGTCGCGCAGCGCTCCGCCGGCGCCGACGGCGGCGAGCTGCTGGTCGTCGCCGATGAGACGGACGCAGGCGCCCCGGGCCAGGACGTGGCTGATCACCCGGTCCAGGGTGAGCGTGTCCGCCATACCCGCCTCGTCGACGACCACGAGGGTGTCCGGGCCGATTGCCTCGTCCAGCTGGGAGGGGCGCTCGTAATCGAGGTCGTGGACGAGCTTGGCCAAGGTCTCGGACGGTACGCCGGTCGCCTCGGCGAGCACGGTGGCGGCGGCCGCGGACGGGGCGAGTCCGATCACTGGACCGACGTGGCCGCGCCAGGCGTCGGCGAGGACCCGCACGGCGGTGGTCTTGCCCGACCCGGCCGGGGCCAGCACGAGCTGCACCCGGCGACCACTGCAGGCCAGCGCCAGGACCAGGTCCGCCTGCCCGCGGTTGAGGTCCCTGCCCTGCACGGACGCCTCGAGCACCGCGAGCTGAGCGTCCTCACGGGCGAGCGCAGCACCATCGCTCCGGCCGGCGGCCAAGGTGATCCGCTGCTCAGCCTGAAGGACCCGAAGGCTGGTGTAGTGGTCGCTGCCGGTGTGGCGGTACACGCTGGTGCCGTCGCGTCGCCGCAAGTCGCCCGGCTCGCCGATGGGATCCAGGTCCGGGGTGAGGTTGACCGAGCGCGCCACCGTCGCAGCGTCGACGACCCGCCCCAAGACGTCAGCGACCATGCTCGGGTGCAGGTCCAGGCCACGGACCTGACGTTGGGCCTCGGCCTGCAGGTGCCAGACCTGCCACGTGGCCCGCCGCGCCTCCACCTCGGCGACCACCCTCTGCGCCGCCTCGCCGACCCACTCGTCGGTGACCTCCTGCGTCGGGCGCCCTGCCTGGCCCTGCACGGTCGTCACCATCTGCTGGATACCCTCCACCCCGAGGACCCCGGCCGCCTCCGCCCACCACGTCTCGCGCTGCGCCGTCAGGGATCGCGGCTCGTGCTTGGCCGCCCGGGTCTCCAGGTTGGCCCGCTGAGCCAGGGCGATCTGCTCCACCGGTGTCGGCGGCCGCCCGTGCGCCTCCAGGAACTCCCGGGACAGCACCTCCTGCCGGGCGGTGATGTCACCCCGGCGCCGGGACCACAGCTCACACAGCGCGCGGTCGACCCCCTCGACCTCACGGACCGGCCGCCTGTCGCCGGTCCCGCCCGGCCGCTCGACGAAACGGACACCCAGGGCAGCACGCAGGTGAGCCTCGACGGCAGTGTTGTAGGCCTCCGACGCGGCGACGACATGCTGGTGCAGCACCCGCCCGTAGATCGAGAGCCACTTGCCCTCGAGCGTCTGCACCTTGTTGGCGACTGCGACGTGGGTATGCAGGTCGGGGTCGCCGTCGCGAGAGTCCCGGTGGGTGAAGGCCGCCGCGATCAGGCCCCTGGTTTCGACCTGGCGTGCCCCGTTCTTACCCTCTCGCGTGTACAGCACCTGCCGCTCGAGGAAGGTCAGCGCGTCCTGCACCGCGGCGTCGTGCGCGGCCGCGACCGTCCTGGAGATCTCTGGCGGGGCGATGGCCCACAGTGCCGACACCGACTTCACCGGGCTGAACGTCAGGTCATACCCCGCCACGGCGGTCCGCTGCGGCCGCGAGTACCGAGCCACCGCCGAAGCCAGTTCCCGGGCATCACGCGGCTCCCTCCCCTGCTCGCGGACGAAGAACTCCCGCGCCACCTCGCTGCGCGCTGCGGCGACCTGCTCCAGCTGCTCCGCCGGCTCGGTCGAGTCGTCAGCACGTGCGTCCAGCCGGCGGGCGACCTCCGCGTTGAACCCTCCCCCGTCGCTGTCGTAGACCCGGTAGGGCGCACCCAGCGCCACACCTGTCAACGGGTGGCGGCCGGCGCCGAACAGGTTCGCCATGTGCTCCGAGGTGACGCGGTCGCCGGACTCGAGCCCGTCGATCCCGACCAGGCCGGAGCCGGTCCAGCGACCGGGCGACTCACCCTTGGCTGCGTAGTAGTCCTCCAGCCCTCGGCGACCGATCTCGGTGTCGTCCCCCGCCGCGACCTGGCGGGTGAGGTACTCATACCCCGACCCCGCCGAGAGCTTGTGCAGCGTCATCGTCACGCACCCCAAGGCCGCAGCCAGCTGGCGAGTGGCCACGGAGCGGACCAGGATGAAAGAGGTGTGTGCGGGTTCAGCACAGCGGAGAATCGGTAGGGACGTCGGTCGACTTGCAGGTCGCATCTCGTGCGCGGGCCAGGATGGGAAGCTAGGCGGTCGGTAGCGGACGGGGCCAAGCATGCATACATCGCAGAGTCGCCGGTCTGGGTGGCGTGGTCGTGTCGCAGGGCGACGGTGACGGGTCACAGTGGCCAGCAGTGGAGGGCGTTCGACGGGAGCGAGTCGCGCGTCGTCGCGACCACGCGGCGCCGGCGGGCCGAACGCCGCCTCGTCACGTCCGGCATGCCGCGGGACCATACCTGGCGGTGGGCCGCAGGGCGGCGCTGCCTGACGGAGTGCGTGACGCGCTCCGCCCAGAGGTGCGTGACATCACGACTCCGCCGAATACAGGATGCTTAGCCATCTGCATACCTGATGTCTGTGGTCGCCTCCAGCGAACACTGGCGACGTAGCAGGCGCCGCCGACATGTGGGGGTGTGCTGCCCATCGGTTCCGGCAGTTTGCGGATACCCTGCCAGTAGCAGTTGGCTCGACGTCCCTCCACTGGTTAAGCGCGCGAATGGAAGAGCAGAATCGATGTCACTAAGTACGGCTCAAGATTCGTATCAGGCGCTGCGGGCGATCGTCGCTGAACGCACCCGTCCCTTGATCGTATGGGTAGGGAGCGGCCTCAGCGTGGCGGCCGGTCTTCCGACATGGGCTGGGCTTAAGGATCAACTTGTCGAATTAGCGAGCCGTCGCGCAGCCGAATACAATCCGACAGATGCGGCAAGAGCGGCCGACGAAGTCGACACCATTCGCCGTTCAGACGACTACTGGGTGTCCTTTCAGAGACTGAAGAAGGTCCTTGGCGCGACGTCCTACGAGGCGGCGATTAAGGAGCGCCTATCGACCGCAGTGAAGGCGGACATACCTCCTGAGTATCATGCGCTATGGAACTTGCCTGTCCAGGGAATACTGACACTAAACATCGACCGTCTAGTCGCCCGTTCCTACAACCATGTTCATCCTGAGACCCTTTCTGTGGAACTTTCCGGACCCGACATCGGACGGCTTCGACATGTCCAGTTCGGCCCTCAGAAGTTTATCGGCAACCTTCACGGAGTAGTAGAAGACGTTTCCAGTTGGGTATTCACGCATGACGACCTCTCCAGACTGCTCAAGAATCAAGCCTACGTTGACTTTATGCGCAACTGTCTGGCGAACTATACCAATTTGTTCGTCGCACTCAACCCGGATGACAGGGCCATTGGCAGTCACTTAGACGCCCTGAAAAACTTGGGGGTACAGGGTGCACCCAACTTCTGGATCACTGACCGCAGGGATTTGGAAACAGACTCGTGGGCAGAAGAACGCGGTATACGGGTGATCCGTTACGACTCTTCTGGTGGTTCGCACGATGAGTTGCGCGTCCTTCTTCACGACCTTGCGACCTACATCCCCCAAGATTCGACAGACGCTCCTCCGGTCGCCGTCGTTAATTCACAATCGACGTCGCGCAAGCCTAATCAAATTGATATCGAGGATGATCTCACAGGGCTATCCTCGTCCGAACTGCGAACGGTGCTGAACGCGACAGCAGTCGACATACTTGCCCCTAACGACGCCGCAGCTTATGCAGAGTACGCGCGGTTCTCAGAACGGTACGACGAGGAGATCTACCGCGCATGGTACGCATCAACTCAACCCGGAAAAAATGATCTGCTCGGCTTCAGGCTTGAAGAGGAGGTGGCCAGGGGGGCCTTTGGCCGAGTATACCGAGCCCTAAACGCCGATGGAGAGCAAGTTGCCGTAAAGGTTCTTCTTGACGAAGTGCGACGGGATCCGGCTCTTCTCGCAAGTTTTCGACGGGGGGTGCGTTCGATGACAATCTTGCAGCAGAGCCAATTGAAGGGCATGGTGCGCTATTTGGCGGCCTCGGAAATCCCAGCCTTTGTCGCAATGGAGTGGATCGAGGGGCCAAACCTAGAGCAGGCGAAGGAGTCCCGACTGCTCGAAGACTGGCCAACGATCTTGAAGATTTGCCTCGAAACGACGACCATCATACGCCGCGCGCATGGACTTCCAGAGCGGGTTCTTCACCGCGACGTGCGACCTGCGAACGTAATGCTGCGAAACTACTGGACTGACCCGATGGACCTGGACGTCGTGGTACTTGATTTCGATCTTTCCTGGCATCGCGGCGCCGCGGAACGCTCAATCGTTTTCACTTCGGCGAGTGGATATCTTGCACCTGAGCAGCAGATAGTCAGGGCGAAAGAGTCGACGAGAAGCGCGGCCGTTGACTCCTTCGGGCTCGGCATGACGTTCTTCTTCCTCATTAGTGGCCGTGATCCCGTCCCTAACCAGCACATGCATCGCGACTGGGAGGAGAGCGTCGATACGGCTGCGAAGGAACGGCTCGGCGGGGAGCGGTGGCAATCCGTTGGGCGACGTTTCGCGCGGCTGATTGTAGGGGCGACCTCTGATTCCCAGCACCTTCGCTGGGATCTGGCTCGTATGGAGAACGAGTTGCGACGCCTCTTGGCGGCAGTGGTAGATGGGCATTCACCGTCACCGGAACTCGTATCTGAAGAGTTAGCCTCGCGAACGCCGCTGCTGTCCCGCTACGTTTGGGACTCCGACCGACAGACAGCCATAATGGCGTCGCCTTCCGGACTACGAGTGGAACTAGGAAGTGACCCAATCTCAGGGGACGTCGACCTGCGGGTTGAGTGGGTCCGCACCGGGCACGAGGACCGGACGGGCCTCACGAAGTATGTCCGTGAGGGCGGTAGAAGGTTGCAGGACCGTCTTACGAACTCCTGGGCCGTATCGGAGGTCAGGAGTGATGGTGGATCGTTCAGCATGGTCGCTCGCCGTTCGGCAGCCAGTGTGGCATCGGACATGCAGAGAGCCGCGAAGGACCTCGATGATGCTTTACGGAAAGTGAGTTTCTAACCCGTCGCGCAC
>CAZONQ010000077.1:0-11976 GCA_964581125.1 uncultured Ornithinimicrobium sp. | reverse complement strand
TCCCGACCGGGCGCGCGTTCTGCACGCCCGGAGATCCCGACCGGGCGCGCGCTCTGCACGCCCGGAGACGCCGACCGGGCGCGCGACCCGTCAGGACGCGGGCTCGTGAGCGGCCTCGTCCGACTCGTCGTCGAACTCGCCGAGGATCTGCTCGAGGATGTCCTCCATCGAGGTCATCCCGACCACCCGTCCCTGGTCGTCGCGGACGAGGGCGAGCTGGCCCCGCTGCTGGCGGAGGCTGGAGACCGCGTCGATGAGCGGCAGGGTCACGGGCAGCGAGGCGACGGGCTGCACGAACTCCGTGACCCGTCGACCGGCGTCCCCCGCGGCGCTGGCCAGGATGGCGTCGCGCACGTGCACCAGGCCGCGGATGCGTCGCTGCCCGGCCCGTCCGGTCGGCTCGACGACGAAGAGCCGGGAGCGGCCGCTCTCCCTGCTGATCCGCTCCACGTCCGCGGCGGTCGCCGACCGGGGGATCGTCACCGCGGCGCTGGTCGGGAACATCACGCCCGCCACGGTCTCCTCCTCGAGGCGCAGGGCGCCGGTGAGGATCTGGTGGTCGGGACCCTCGAGCACACCGTGCTCGTAGGACTGCGCGAGCAGCAGCTGGAGGTCCGCGGGGGTCTGGGCACGGCCGAGCGAGTCGACGGGGTCGACGCGCGCGGCCCGCAGGAGCAGGTTGGCCAGCTCGTTCATCACCCACAGCACGGGCCGGCTGACCCAGGTGAACGCGCGGAAGGGCAGCGCCAGGAGCAGGGCGGAGCTCTCCGGGTGGGAGATCGCCCACGACTTGGGGGCCATCTCGCCGACGACCATGTGGAGGAACACCACGACCGACACCGCGAGCACGACGGCGACCGCGTGGACGGCCACGTCGGGCACGCCGAGGGCGTGGAAGACCGGCTCGAGCAGGTGCGCCACCGCAGGCTTGGCGAGCGCGCCGAGCGCCAGGGTGCACAGCGTGATGCCGAGTTGGGCGCCGGCCAGCATGAGGGACAGCTCCTTGGAGGCCTCGACGGCGGCCCGTGCGGAGCGGTTGCCCTCCTCGGCCTTCTCCTCCAGCCGGTGACGCTTGGCGGCGACGATCGCGAACTCGGAGGCGACGAAGAAGCCGTTGGCGACCAGCAGCACGACGCTGACGACCAGCGCGACGGGGGTGCTCATCGGCTGGCCTCCTCGGGCTCGGCGATGATGAGCGACTCGTCGCGGGAGAGTCCCGCGCGCTCGTCCTCGGTGAGCGCGGCCCACTCGGCGCGGGTCCGGGTCACGACCGGGTGCAGGACGACGGCGTCGGGCACGAAGCGGTGGGTGGTGACGACGTCGAGGCGGGCCTGGTGGACCAGCTCCTCCCCCTCGTCGTCGCGGCCCGTCCAGCGCACGACCACGCTGTCGCCCTCCTCGGCGGTGCGTCCCAGCCGGTCCAGCACCAGCCCGGACAGGGTGTCGTAGTCCTCGTGCTCCGGCAGCTCGATGCCCGTCACCTGCGCGACCTCGTCGATGCGCAGCCGGGCCGACAGGTCCCACAGGCCGTCCCCGCGGAACAGGCTCGTCGACTCCTCCGCGTCGTCCTCGTCCCAGATCTCCCCGACGACCTCCTCGGCCACGTCCTCGAAGGAGACGATGCCGGCGAAGCCGCCGTACTCGTCGACGACCACGGCCATCTGCTGGTGCCGCTCGCGCAGCTCCTCGAGCACCCGCGGCAGCGGCAGCGACTCGGGCACGATGACCGCCTCGCCGGCGAGGTCGCGCACGAGGGTGTCGCCGCGCTCGTGCGCGTCCACCTCGAGCAGGTCGTGCAGCCCGATGACGCCGACGATGTCGTCGATGTCCCGGCCCACCACGGGGAAGCGTGCGTGCCCGGTCTGCAGCGCCTCGAGGACCGCGGCGGCCGTCTCGTCCGCCTGCACGGTCCGCACCGACGTGCGCGGCGTCATGACCTCCTCCGCCACGCGCCCGCGGAAGGCGAGACCGCGCTCGAGCAGCGTCGACAGCTCCTCGTCGAGGGTGCCCCCCGAGTGCGACTCGGCGATGATCCGGGTCAGGTCCTCGGGCGTGGCCCCCTGCGGCAGCTCCTCGACCGGCTCGATGCCCACGGAGCGCAGCAGCGCGTTGGACGCGGCGTCGAAGAGCCGGATGACGGGCCCGAGCACGGCGAGGTAGAGCAGGGTGGTGCGCGAGAGCGCCCGGGCCAGCGGCACCGGACGGGCGATCGCGAGGTTCTTGGGGCCGAGCTCGCCGATGACCATCTGCAGGACGGTCGAGAACACGAGCGTCCCGGCGGAGAACATCGACACCAGGGCGGCCCGCGAGAGCCAGCCGGCGTCGGCATAGCTCTCGGTGAGCCCGCGGCTGAGCAGCTCCTCGCCGAGGTAGCCCACCAGCAGCGCGGTCACGGTGATGCCGAACTGGGCGCCGGAGAGGGTGAACGACAGCCGGGAGGTGATCCTCAGGGCGCGCGCGGCTGCCTGGTCACCCTGGTCGGCCAGGTGCCGGAGCTGGCCGCGGTCGACGCTGACGTAGGCGAACTCCTGCGCGACGAAGTAACCGGTCATGACCGTCAGGCCGACGATGACGGCGACACCGCTGAGGATCAGCACGAGGTGCCCCTGCCACCTCGGCGCGGAAGCCGGGCGCTGCCCGGCCCGGGACTATGAGGGGGGTCGGCGTTCGAGGACGTCATCCGACCAGTTTACGACCGTCAGCGGCCTGCGCGGTGCAGCCGCGGCGTGACCGACACGGCAGCCCGCCTGCCGGGGTCTGTCGGTGCCGTCTCCTAGCGTGGGTGACGAGCTCGGGGCACCGACGGCGCGAGGGACGCGAGAGAGGAGTGGTCGTGGTCCGGTTCCTGCACACCGCCGACTGGCAGGTCGGTATGACGCGTCGTTACCTCGCGCCCGAGGCCCAGTCCCGCTTCGCCTCCTCGCGCGTCGACGCGATCCGTCGCCTGGGCGAGGTCGCGGAGCGGGAGGGGTGCGACTTCGTGCTGGTCTGCGGGGACGTCTTCGAGCACGCGCAGCTGACGCCCCAGACCGTGCGCCGGGCGCTGGAGGCCCTGCGTGCCGTCCGCGTGCCGGTCTACCTGCTGCCGGGCAACCACGACCACCTCGGCCCGCTGTCCCTCTGGGCGACCGCGCTGATGGCCGAGGAGCTGCCCGGGCACGTCCACGTCCTCGACACCGCCGGGGTCCGGGAGGTCGCGCCAGGTGTGGAGCTCGTGGCGGTGCCCTGGCACGGCAAGCACCCCGACGCCGATCTCGTCGCGCCGGTGCTCTCCGACCTGCCCGAGGGTCCGGCCCCCGAGGGGACCGTGCGGATCGTCGCGGCGCACGGCGCCGTCGACGTCCTCGACCAGGACCGCCGCGACGCCGGCGCGATCGCCGTGGCCCCGCTCGTCGCGGCGCTCGACGAGGGCCGCGTGCACTACGTCGCGCTGGGCGACCGGCACTCGCGCACGAGGGTCGACGGCGCAGTGTGGTATTCCGGGGCGCCCGAGCCGACCGCGTGGCGTGAGCAGGACCCTGGCCACGTCCTCGTCGTGGACGTGGAGCCGTCGGCCTCCGGGCGGGCGGGCGTGGAGGTCACGTCGCACAGCGTCGCCACCTGGCGGTTCGTCGCGCTCGAGCGGCACGTCGGGTCCGACGCCGACCTGGAGGCCCTGGACGCCGAGCTGGCCGGGCTGCCCGACAAGGACCGCACCGCGCTGCGCCTCGACCTGCGGGGCACCCTGGGTCTCGCCCAGCACGCCCGGCTCGAGGAGCTGCTGGCGCGCCACGGCGACCTGCTCGGCGCCCTGCACAGGCCCGGGCAGCACTCGGACCTGGTCGTTGCCGGCGACGACGACCTCGCCGGGCTCGGGCTGGGTGGCTTCCTCGCGAGCGCGGTCGAGGAGATCCGGTCGACCGCCCACGAGGAGGGCACGCACGACGGGCCCTGGGCGCCGGGGCTGCCCGACGACCCCTCCAGCGCCCGGGAGGCGCTGGCGCTCCTCTACCGGCTGGCGGCAGGGGGTCCACGATGAGGCTCCACCGGCTCACGCTGCGTGACGTCAAGGGGGTGCGGGAGCGCATCGTCGACCTCCCGGACCGGGGCGTCGTCGTCCTCGAGGGGCCCAACGAGGTCGGCAAGTCGACGATGCTCGAGGCCTTCGACGCGCTGCTCTCCTTCAAGGCCACGTCGAGGGCCGCGGAGGTCCGCGCGCTCCAGCCCGTCGACCGCGACGTCGCGCCCTTCGTGGAGGCCGAGCTGACCGTCGGAGGCACCCGCGTCCGCTACGCCAAGCGCTGGCTCCGGCAGCCCGCGACGACGCTGCACGTCCTGGGGGCGCGGCCGGAGCAGCTCACCGGAGACGCCGCGCAGTCGCGCATGGACACCCTGCTCCGCGACAACCTGGACCGCACCCTCTACGACGCCCTGCGGCTGAGCCAGTCGGGCGACGGCACCGTCGCCCCGCTGGCGTCCAGCACCGTGCTGACCGAGGCCCTCGACGCCGCCGCCGGCGGTCAGCTGCACGCCGAGGGCGCCGATGCGCTGCTCGACCAGGTCGAGTCCGAGTACCGCCGCTACTTCACGGCCACCGGTCGGCCGACGGGCGACTACAAGCTGGCCATGGCCCGCTTCACCCAGGCGCAGCAGGACGTCGCGGACGCCCACCTGCGCCTCGAGGAAGGCCGTCGCCTGCTGGAGCGACGGACCGCCGCGCGCGAGCGCGTCGCCGCCGGCGAGTCCGCCTGCTCGCTGGCGGTCCGGGAGCTGGGGCGCGCGGAGGAGGTCGCGGCGGCCGCCGAGGTGGTCGCCGAGGCCCACCGTGCCGCTGCCCAGCGGCACGCGCAGGCGCTCGAGCTGCAGCACGCCGCGGCGCGGGCCCAGGAGCAGCGGCGTCGGCTGCTGGGCCGGCTGGAGTCGCTGCGGGCGTCGCTCGGGCGGGCCGGGGCCGCGCAGCAGGAGGACCTCGTCCGGGCCGAGACACTCGCGGCCGGGCTGCGCGACGCCGAGACGGCCGCCGCGGCCGCGGCCGCGGCGGCGGAGCAGGCCGCGGACCGCCTGGAGACGGCCCGCGACCGTCTCGACCACCTCTCCCGTGCGCGCGAGCTCGCCTCCCTCGAGGCGACCCTCGCGCGGGCGACCGAGCTGGTGGAGCGGGTGCGCGCGACCGCCGCCTCGGTGCCGGCCACGCAGGTCTCCAGGGAGGAGGCCCGCGACGTCCGCACGCTGCAGGACCGGCTGGACGCGGCCGTCGCGCGGCACGAGATGCTCAGCCCCAAGCTCGAGGTGGAGTCGCTCGGCGCCGAGGTCGAGGTCATCACCGAGGCGGGCGCCGGCACCACGTTCCGGCCCGGCGCCTCCGGCCAGGTGAGCGTCGAGCAGGAGACGACGCTCGAGGTGCCCGGGCAGGTGCGCGTCCGGGTGCGGCTCCAGGAGGACGGGCTGGGCCGCGCGGACGAGATCGGGCGCCTGCGCGAGGAGCTGGCGGAGGCCCTCGCCGCCCTGGGCGCCGGAGGCGTCGACGAGGTGGAGGAGCTGGCGGCACGCACCGAGGAGGCCCGCGCGGCCGTCCGGGAGGCGGCGCGTGACGTCGAGGCGCTGCTCCGGCCCCTCGGCCGGGGGCTCGCGGCCGAGGCGGCCGCCGGGGTCCTGCCCCACGCGCTGACCCGGAGGGTCGAGGAGGCGCGGGCCCGGTTCCGAGAAGGCCCCTCGCACGACGAGGAGCCGCCGCACGACGGGCCGTCCCCGTCGGACGAGGAGGCCGCGCGCACCGCGATCGAGAGGGCGACGGCAGACCTCCGCGCGGCGCGGGCCGAGCAGCGCGGCGCGGCCGAGGCGCTCCAGCTCGCGCGTGCGGAGACGGCGACGGTGACGGCGCGCCTGGAGCGTGCCGCGGGAGCGATCGAGGCGGACACCGTCCGGCTGAGCGAGGTGGAGGACGAGGTCCTCTCGGCCCGCGCCGACGTCGCCGACGACGCGCTCGCCACGGTCCTGGCCGGGCGCTCCGCGGACGTGGAGGCAGCGACCGTGGCGGTGGAGGAGGCCGCCGCCGCGGTGGATGCCGCTGACGTCGACGGTGCCCGCGCGGCCGTCCGCCGCGCCCGCGAGCGGCACCGTCGGGCGACCGCGGAGCGCGAGGCGGCCCTGGCCGAGCTGCACGCCGTCGGCGGCCAGCTCGAGATGGCCGCGGGGGAGGGGCGCCAGGAGCTCTACGACCTCGCGGTCGCTGACCTCGACGCGGCCGAGCGCGAGCTCCAGGCCGTCGACCGCTGCGCGAGGGCGGCCCGGCACCTGCGGACCACGCTGACCGAGCACCGGGACGCGGCGCACCGCACCTACGTCGAGCCCTACACGCGGGCCCTGGAGGACCTCGGGCGGAGGGTGTTCGGCCCGAGCTTCTCGGTGACCGTCGGTGACGACCTCGGCCTGGCGGCGCGCACGCTCGACGGCGTCACCGTCCCCTACGACGAGCTGTCGGGCGGGGCGAAGGAGCAGCTGGGCATCCTGGCCCGGCTCGCCGTCGCCCGGCTCGTCGACCCGGAGCGGGGCGTCCCCGTGGTGATCGACGACGCGCTCGGCTACTCCGACCCCGACCGGCTCCGGCAGATGGGCGAGGTGCTCGGCACCACCGTGGGCGACGGCGACGAGGTGCAGGTCATCCTGCTGACCTGCACCCCCGACCGCTACGCCGTGATCCCGCACGCGAGCACGGTGCGCCTCACCGCCTGACGAGCGACGCAGTGGCCCTGGGCGGTGGCCGCCCGCGCCGGTCGTCAGGCGACGGCCGTGGGTAGGACGCGCTCGACGCTGGCCCTCGGCCGCAGGTCGAGCCGCCGCAGCAGCTGGGCGTTGAGCGCCACGACGACCGTGGACAGCGACATGAGGATCGCGCCGATGCTCATCGGCAGCACGAAGCCCACCGGGGAGAGCACCCCGGCGGCGAGCGGGACGGCGAGCAGGTTGTAGCCGGCAGCCCACCAGAGGTTCTGCTGCATCTTGCGGTAGCTGGCCCGCGAGAGCTCGACCACCGACAGGACCGACCGGGGGTCGGAGCTGGCCAGGATGACCCCCGCCGAGGCGACCGCGACGTCGGTCCCCGCACCGATGGCGATGCCCACGTCGGACTGCGCCAGGGCCGGCGCGTCGTTGACGCCGTCACCCACGAACGCGACGCGCAGGCCCTCCTCCTGCAGCTCGGCGACCTTCGCGGCCTTGTCCTCGGGACGGACCCCGGCGAAGACCCGGTCGATGCCGAGCTCGGCAGCGACCGTCTCCGCGACCGGACGGGCGTCGCCGGTGATCATGACCACGGTGCGGCCCAAGGCGTGCAGGGCGTCGACGGCCTCCCGGGACTCCGGACGGATCTCGTCGGCCACCCGGAGCGCCCCGACCGCCTGGCCGTCCACGAGGACGTGCAGGACGGTCGCGCCCTCGCGGTGCCAGCCCGCAGCCACCGGCAGCTCCTCCAGGTCGTGCTCGTCGAGCAGGTGGGGGCCGCCCACCCGGACCTGACGCCCGTCGACCGTCGCGGTGACACCGACCGCCGGGGAGGAGGAGAAGTCCGCGGCGCCCGGGACCTCGAGCTGCGCAGCGCGTGCCGCGCCGACCACGGCCCGGGCGAGGGGGTGCTCGCTGTCGGCCTCGGCCGCGGCGGCCAGGGCGAGCACCTCGTCGGCGTCGTGCCCTCCCACCGGCTCGACAGCGGTGACGGCCGGCTCGCCCTTGGTCAGGGTGCCGGTCTTGTCGAAGAGGACGGCGTCGACGGTGCGCATGCTCTCGAGGGCCAGCCGGTCCTTCACGAGGACGCCGCCGCGGGCGGCGCGCTCGGTCGCGATGGAGACGACGAGCGGGATCGCCAGACCGAGCGCGTGGGGGCAGGCGATCACCAGCACCGTGATCGTCCGGACGACGGCGCTGTCCGGCATGCCGAGGACCGTCCACACGACGGCGGTCACGCCCGCGGCCCCGAGGGCGAACCAGAAGAGCCAGGCGGCCGCCCGGTCCGCCAGCCGCTGAGCGCGGGAGGACGAGGACTGGGCGTCGGCGACGAGCCGCTGGATCCCGGCGAGAGTGGTGTCGTCCCCGGTGGCGGTGACCTCCACCCGCAGCCCGGAGTCCGTCGCGACCGTGCCGGCCACCACGTCGTCGCCGGTCTCGCGCCGAACGGTGCGGGACTCGCCGGTGACCATGGACTCGTCCATGCTGGCGCTGCCGTCGACGACCCGGCCGTCGGCAGGCACGGCGGAGCCGGGCCGGACCAGGACGACGTCGCCCACCTCGAGCTCGGTCGGCGGCACGCGGACGATCTCGTCGCCCTCGACGCGCTCCGCCTCGTCGGGCAGGAGCGCCGCCAACGAGTCGAGCGCAGAGGTGGTCTGGGCCAGCGAGCGCATCTCGATCCAGTGGCCCAGCAGCATGATGACCACCAGCAGGGCCAGCTCCCACCAGAACTCCAGCTCGTGGTGCAGGAGCCCCAGGCTGGCGCCGAGCGAGGCGAGGAAGGCGACCGTGATGGCCAGCCCGATGAGCAGCATCATCCCGGGCCGGCGCTGCCGCAGCTCGTCGACGGCACCGGTCAGGAAGGGCCGGCCACCCCAGGCGTAGACGACCGTGCCCAGCACCGGCGGGACCCACCGGGCCCAGTCTGCCCCCGGCAGCTCGTAGCCGACGAGGTGGGCGAACATCGGGCTCAGGGCCACCACCGGGCTGGCGAGCACCAGCATGATCCAGAAGAGCCGCCGGAACTGGGCGACGTGGTCGCCGTGACCCGAGTGGCCCCCTTGGCCCCCGTGGCTCCCGTGGCTACTGTGCCCGGCGTGGTCGCCATGACCTCCGTGAGTCATGTGCTCGCCGTGGCCACCGTGATCCCCGTGAGGGGCGTGCCCGGCGGGCTCGGTGGAAGGTGCGAGGTCGTGGTGCGGTCCGGTGCCCATGTCGATTGAACGTTATACCCCTAGGGGGTATTCCTGGAACTCTGCGCCACTGGTTCGTGGTCGACCGGGAAGTTCACCGACGAGGCGATGAAGCAGGCCGCGGCGGCCTCGTGGTGCACCTCGGGGAGGAGCTCCAGGTGCGCAGGGTCCAGCACGGTCACGCTCGGCCGCAGCAGCACCCTGGTGAACCGGCCGCCCAGCCCCTCCTGCTCCATCCAGCCGACGGGGGAGTCGGAGTAGGCCGTGACCGTGACGCCGTGGCGCACCGCCATGTGCAGGAAGGAGAGGAGGTGGCACTCGCCGAGCGCAGCGAGCAGCAGGAGCTCGGGGTTCCACCGGGCCGGGTCGCCGCGGAAGGGCTTGTCGGCCGACAGCTCCAGCCGCGGACGCCCGGCGCTGACCGCGGTCACGTCCCGGCGGTAGTCGCGGTACCCGGTCGTGCCACCGTCTCCCGCGCCGGTCCAGGTGAGGTCGAGCTCGTAGGTGTGGTGCGCCATACCCCCACCCTGGCAGCCCGGGTCCGGACGTGAGCGACCGTCGTCCCCACGTCGGGCCGATCCGCACTAGTCTGGGGTCGGGACCACGGGGCGACACGAGGAGGACCCATGTCCGAGCTGATCGTGCTGGGATACGACTCCCACGAGGACGCGGCCAAGGCCTAGGACAAGGTGCTCGAGCTCGAGCGCGACTTCGTCGTCAGGCTGAGCGGCCTGGCCGTGGTGCGCGTCGACCCCGACGGCAAGAGGCACGTCGACACCCCGGGGAAGATCGTCGGTGCCTCGGCGACCTCCGGCGCGGTGTGGGGCACGCTGCTCGGGCTGCTCTTCCTGGCGCCCGGCCTCGGCTTCATGGTCGGGGGCCTGCTGGGCGCCGTCAGCGGCAAGCTGACGAAGGCCGGCGTCAACAGAGCCTTCCAGGACCGGGTCGACGCCGTGCTCGAGCCCGGGCACGCCGCGGTCGTGCTCATGGCGAGCAAGATCACCGAGGACAAGTTCGCGGCGGCGCTCGGCCCGTTCGGCGGCACCGTCCTGCAGACCTCGCTCTCGGACGCGGACGAGCAGGAGCTCGCCGCCGAGCTCGGCGGATCCGGGGCCTGAGGCCGCGCTGCTACGGGACACGGACGACGGCCGAGGCCGTGTCCGTCTCCCACACCTGCACGCTCACCAGGCCGGGCACGACCGGGCCGAGCCGGTCGGCGAGCCAGAGCGCGATCACCTCCGCCGACGGCGTGCCCATGAGCTCCACGAGGTCGCGGCCGTCCAGCTCTGCGATCGCGGGCGCCGCGAGCCGGTCCAGCTCGGCCCAGTCGACGACCATGCCACGGCGGTCCACCGGACCGGCCACGGTGAGCGCCACCCGGTAGGGGTGGGGGCCGGTGCGGCCGCCCCACACGTGGGGCAGGGAGCGCGCCGCGGCGAAGGACAGCTCACGGACCACGTGCACGGTGCGGGACGTCATGCCGCGCAGGCTATCGCCGGGCGCCGACGAGCCGCTCGCACGATCCGTGAGAAGATCTCTCCTGGCGCCCGGCCGTCCGGGCGTCCCGCCCTCGTAGCTCAGGGGATAGAGCACCGCTCTCCTAAAGCGGGTGTCGCAGGTTCGAATCCTGCCGGGGGCACTTTGTGTTTCTGCAGTTCAGATGCCTTCTCCCGTCTGCAGTGGCAGTGGTCGGCCTGAGGTTTGGCCCGGACTGGTGCCTGATTGGTGCCCGAAGGCGCGGTTGATCCGCTCGATGGCGGCCCGCTCGGCGTCGGTGCCCATGAGGTGCCCGTATGTGTCCAGCGTCAGCTTCGTGGAGCTGTGACCGAGCCAGACCGCGATGGTCTTGATGTCCACGCCGGCCGCGATCCACAGGCTGGCAGCCGTGTGCCGGAGGTCGTGCGGCCGGCGGCCGTCGGTCGTCTCGTTCCACCGAACAGCGCGCCGCCAGTTCTGGGCGTGCAGGTATCCACCCTGGCTGGCCGGGAAGAGCAGCTCGTCAGGGCCCAGTCCCTCGAGACGTGCCTCGATCAACGGAAGCGCCAGCGAGAGCAGCGGCACTATCCGGCTGCGCCCGCTCTTGGTACTGGTGCGCTCGATCACCTTGCCGGTGCGCCCAGACTGAGGCAGCGACCTGGCGACGACGACCGCCGGGTAGGGAACGTTGGTGACGTCCCGGGCTCGAAGACCGCGCAGCTCGCCGAAGCGGAGCCCGGTCAGCCCGAGGAACAGCGTGACGTCCGCCTGGGCGCCTGCGTGCTGGCGCTGCTCCTCCACCACGGCCAGCAGCTCGTCCATCATGAAGGGCCTGAACTCCCCACGACGGCGGCCGGAGTCCGGGCGGGGCAGCCGGACCGCCGCCGCTGGGGAATCGCGGATGACCCGTGACCGCACGGCGTAGTCGAACAACCCTCGTAGGGTCGTCCGCACGCGTGCCGCCGTTCCCACCGACCGAGTGCTCGCGACCGTGCCCAGGAAGCGCTCGATGTGGACGCGGTTGACGGACCCGATGGGGCGATGCCCCAGCGCCGGCACGATGTGGACACGCAGGGCGCTCTCGTCGGACTCCCAGGCGCGGACCGAGACCTGGTCGCGCCTGGCCTCGAGGTAGGTCTTGGCCAGCTGGGCCACCGTGACCCGGCCGGCCGAGGGAGGCACGAAGTCGCCCATGAGGATGAGCTGCTTCTGCTCGCGCTCCCAGACCAGCGCGTCGCTGCGGCGCTCGAACGACCGGTCGGCGACGACGATGCCCCGGTGCTTGACCTGGACGCGGTAGCGCCTGCCCCGCTTCTGGATCACTCCGGCTCCTCACGCTGGGCCTCCAGCCAGTCGTTGAGGTCAGAGGGCGTGAAGAAGACCCGCCGCCCGATCCGGATGGCGGGGGCGAACCGGCGCTGGACCCGCAGGTAGTTCAAGGTGTTCGGGGAGATGTGGCACCAGCGAGCGGCCTCCTCGACGGTGAGGAGCTCGATGGGGCTGACGGTCTGAGCCATGATCTTTCCTTCCGTTCACTCGTGATCAGCGAAGAACCGCTGTGTCCCCTAAAGCGTCGAGACCCACCCCAGGGACTCACCGTGCCTCT
>CAZONQ010000076.1:0-12011 GCA_964581125.1 uncultured Ornithinimicrobium sp. | reverse complement strand
CGGGGGTGCGTGCAGAGCGTGCGCTCGGTCGGGGGAGGGGAGGGGTTCAGCCGGCGGCGCGGGTGGCGGCCACCCAGCGCTCGACGACCCGGCCGGCGGCGCCGTCGTCGATGGCGCGGGCCGCGCGGTCCATGCCGGCGCGGACCTGCTCGTGCAGCTCGTCCTCGGAGCCGGGGTGGGTCCCGCCCTCGCCGGCGGCGAAGAGCGCCAGGGCCGTGCCGGCGTTGAGGAGCACGGCGTCGCGCACCGGCCCGGTCTCGCCGGCGAAGAGCTGCCGGGCCACCTGGGCGTTGTGCTCGGCGTCGGCGCCGCGCAGGGCGTCGACGGGGGAGAGCTCGAGGCCGAGGCGGCGCGGGTCGAGGCTCATCTCACGCACCTCGCCGGCCGAGCCGACCCACCACATCCGCGTGGTCGTCGCGGGCGTGACCTCGTCGAGACCGTCGTCGCCGCGGAAGACGACCGCCTGGGTGCCGCGGGCGGCGAAGACGCCGGCCATGAGCGGCGCCATCCGGGCGTCGGCCGAGCCGACGACGGCATACCGCGGCTGCGCGGGGTTGGTCAGGGGGCCCAGGAAGTTGAAGGCGGTGGCGATCCCCAGGTCGCGCCGGACCACCGCCGCGTGCCGGAAGGAGGGGTGGAAGACGTTGGCGAAGGCGAAGGTGATGCCGGCCTCCGCGGCGACGGCGGCCACCTGCTCGGGGGAGAGGTCGAGCCGGACGCCGAGGGCCTCCAGCATGTCGGCGGAGCCGGAGCGGGAGGAGGACGCGCGGTTGCCGTGCTTGACGACGACCGCGCCCGCGGCCGCCATGACGATGGCCGACATCGAGGAGATGTTGACCGTCATCGCCCGGTCGCCGCCGGTGCCGACGATGTCGATGGTGGGCCCCTCGACCTCGAAGCGGCGCGCGTGCCGCAGCATCGTGCTGGCCAGCCCCGTCATCTCCGCCACCGTCTCGCCCTTGGCGCGCAGCCCGGTGAGCAGCGAGGCCAGCTGGGCCGGGGTCGCCTCGTCGGACATCACCCGGTCCATCGCCCAGGCGGTCGCGTCGCTGCCGAGGTCCTCGCCCCGGATCAGCGCGGTGAGCAGCTCGGGCCACGCCTGCGCGCCGCCCTCGCCGGGGGCAACGCTGGCCGGAGCGCTCACCGTCGGGCGAGCTCGGCCACCGTCGCCGCGAGGCGGGCGGGGTCGAGCGGACGCGGGACGGCGGCGTCCGCCTGCGACCAGGTGGCCAGCCAGCCGTCGACCGGGCGTCCGGTGAGCACGATGACCGGCGGGCAGTCGAAGATCTCGTTCTTCAGCTGGCGGCTGATCCCCATGCCGCCGTAGGGCTGCGCCTCGCCGTCGAGGATGAAGACGTCGAAGTCGCCCTCCTTGGCCTCCGTGACCGCGATCTCGGCCGTCGCGCACTCGAGCCACTCCTCGATGACGACGTCGTCCGCCGGCCGGTCGCCGACGCCCACGCGGACCGTGTCGCGCACGGTGCGGTCGTTGCTGAAGAGCAGCACCGAGATCGCCCGGGCGTCGGTCGTGGAGGGCTGCTGGGGCGCTGCGGGAGTCGCGGTCATGGGCACGATGGTAGCGAGGTCGGCGGGCCGGGACGACCACGGGGCGCGGCGCGCTGCAGGGGGTCGTACAAGTCCGACGGCACGTAGGCCATAATGACCGGGTGGCGACGACACCTGCAGCAACGATGACCGACGCGGATCGGTTCCACGCGACCATGCACGGGCCCGCGACGCGGCCCAACATGACCGCCGTGGGGACCATGGTCTGGCTCTCCAGCGAGATCATGTTCTTCGCCGGCCTCTTCGCGATGTACTTCACCATCCGCGCCGTCCGGCCCGACCTGTGGGCCGACCGCACCGCCTACCTGGACGTGCGGTTCGCCCTGATCAACACCATGATCCTGGTCATCTCGTCGCTGTGGTGCCAGTTCGGGGTCTGGAAGGCCGAGCGGGGCATCCCGCACCGCACCGGCAAGCTCTGGCAGATCGGCAACCCGCTCGGCCCCGACGGCTGGGGCATGCGCGAGTGGTA
Organism: uncultured Ornithinimicrobium sp.; assembly: GCA_964581125.1. Taxonomy (GTDB): domain Bacteria; phylum Actinomycetota; class Actinomycetes; order Actinomycetales; family Dermatophilaceae; genus Ornithinicoccus. The sequence goes on along the minus strand of CAZONQ010000076.1, from coordinate 9,973 downwards.
CGTCCTGACCTACATCTTCGGAGCCACCTTCATCGCCGGCCAGATCTGGGAGTACGCCACGCTCACCAGCGAGGGCGTGACGCCGACCGCCGACTCCTACGGCTCCGCCTTCTTCATCACCACCGGCTTCCACGGGCTGCACGTGACCGGCGGCCTGTTCGCGTTCCTGCTCATCATCGCCCGCAGCTTCACCGCCAAGCGCTACACGCACGCCCAGGCCACGGGCGCGGTGGTGACCTCCTACTACTGGCACTTCGTCGACGTGGTCTGGATCGCGCTGTTCTTCGTCATCTACGTGCTCCAGTGACCGCCATGCTCACGCCCACGCCACTCCCCGCGCCGACGACGGCGCACCACCCGCAAGCCTCGACGACCACCGGAAGGACAGACGCGTGAGTTCCCTCGCCGCCCTGCGCCGCAGCCCCCTCGCGCTGCTGGTCGTGCTCCTCCTGGGCCTGACGTTCACCGGCACGGCCTACGCAGCACTCCAGCCCAGCGCCCCCAGCAGCAGCGCCGCCGCCGCGGCCTCCGCCGACGACGTGGAGGAGGGTCGCAAGATCTTCCTGGCCAACTGCGCCACCTGCCACGGCACCAACGGCGAGGGCGACGAGCCCAACGGGCCGTCGCTCATCGGCGTGGGCGCGGCCGCCGTCGACTTCCAGGTGTCGACCGGTCGCATGCCGCTGCCCGAGCCGGGCGTCCAGGCCGAGCGCAACCTCGACAACGTCGAGCTGAGCGAGGAGCAGATCAGCCAGCTCGCCGCCTACGTCGCCTCCCTCGGCCCCGGTCCGGAGATCCCCGAGATCGACCTCGAGGGCGCGGACATCGCCGCCGGCGGTGCCGCCTACCGCACCAACTGCGCCATGTGCCACAACGCCTCCGGCACCGGCGGCGCCCTGACGCGGGGCAAGTACGCCCCGACGCTGCACGGCGTGGACGCGGTCCACATGTACGAGGCGATGCTGACCGGCCCGCAGTCGATGCCGGTCTTCAACGACCAGAACCTCACCCCCCAGGACAAGAACAACATCATCGCGTTCCTGAAGAACATCGAGGAAGGCGGCAACTCCTTCGGCGGCGCCGGGCTCGGCTCGGTGGGCCCTGCCGGGGACGCACTCTTCATCTGGACCCTCGGCATCGGCACGCTGATCGCCCTGGCGGTCTGGATCGGACGGAAGGCAGCCTGACGTGAGCACGCACGACAACGTCCCGGCCGTGGTGGAGGACACCTCGCCGGACAAGTTCCCCAACCCGGGCCTGGAGCCGCACCGGCCCCGGCGCGGTGACCTGGACGAGCGGGCCGCGAAGCGTTCGGCCACCCAGGTCGTGGCGATGTTCACCATCTCGGCCCTGGCCTCCATCGCCTTCCTCGTCGCCTACTACGTCATCGACCCGAACGTCAAGGGCACGATCGTCGGCATCGGCGAGGTCAACCTCTTCCACACCGTCCTCGGCCTGACCATGGGCCTGTCGCTGCTCGGCATCGGCGTCGGTGCCGTGCACTGGGCCAAGACCCTCATGCCCGACGAGGAGGTCGTCGAGGAGCGGCACGCGCAGGCCTCCCCGCAGGAGGACCGTGACGCCGTCGCCTGGCAGCTGTCGCACGGCTGGCGCAGCTCCCAGCTCAACCGCCGCAGCGCCCTGCTGGGCTCGGCCGGCGGCGCGCTCGGGCTCTTCGCCCTGCCGCTCGTCGTGCCGGTGGTCGCCGGGCTCGGCCCCCGCCCGCGCGGCGAGCTCTTCGAGACCAACTGGGAGAGCGGCGTGCGCCTGATGATCGACCCCTCGGGGGCGCCGATCAAGGCCGCCGACGTCACCCAGGGCTCGGTCTTCCACGTCATGCCCGAGGGCTTCACCGGCGCCGCGGCGCACGACCTCGACCCCAACGAGCTGCTGACCGCCAAGGCCAAGGACCAGATCATCCTGGTCAAGCTCGACCCGGCCAAGATCCGCAGCCAGAAGCAGCGGGACTGGGGCTACGACGGGATCGTGGCCTACTCCAAGGTCTGCACCCACGTCGGCTGCCCGGTGGCGCTCTACGAGCAGCAGACCCACCACCTGCTCTGCCCGTGCCACCAGTCGACCTTCGACATGACCGACGACTGCAAGGTCATCTTCGGCCCGGCCAAGCGGCCGCTGCCGCAGCTGCCGATCACCGTGGACGACGAGGGCTACATCGTCGCTGCCGACAGTTTCCAGGAGCCCGTGGGCCCGAGCTTCTTCGAGCGCGAGCGTCCCGGCCTGCTGAAGGGAGATGAGGCATGAGCACCCCGCGTCACCGCGTGCCGCAGGGGGCCGACCACCTGCGCGAGGAGACCGGCACCGCATACGCGACCGGCACCGACACCCTCACGGTGTCGCCCTCCTCGACCGACCAGGCCTCCCCGGACGCGCAGTTCCCCAAGCCCCTCGTGCCGATCGACGAGCGCAGCGGCGCCGCCAAGGCCATCCGCTTCGGGCTGAGCAAGGTCTTCCCCGACCACTGGAGCTTCCTGCTCGGCGAGATCGCGATGTACTCGATGATCATCTGCCTGATCACCGGGACCTTCCTGACGCTGTGGTTCGTGCCGAGCATGGGCCACGTCGTCTACGACGGCTCCTTCGTGCCGCTCAAGGGCATCGCGATGTCGGAGGCCTACGCCTCGACGCTGCACATCAGCTTCGAGATCAAGGGTGGCCTGCTGATCCGTCAGCTGCACCACTGGGCCGCGCTGTTCTTCATCGTCGGCATCGCGCTGCACGCCGCCCGAGTCTTCTTCACCGGCGCCTTCCGCAAGCCGCGCGAGATCAACTGGGTCATCGGCGTCGTCCTGTCGCTGCTGGCCTGCATCGAGGGTTTCGCCGGCTACTCCCTGCCGGACGACCTGCTCTCGGGCACCGGCATCCGGGCGATGAACGGCTTCATGATGTCCGCCCCGGTCATCGGCACCTGGATGACCTTCTTCGTCTTCGGCGGCGAGTTCCCCGGCGACATCATCATCCCGCGCCTCTACATCGCGCACGTGCTGCTGATCCCGGCGATCCTCGTGGGCCTGTTCGTCGCCCACCTGGCGTTCGTCGTCATCCACAAGCACACGCAGTACCCCGGCCCGGGCCGCACCAACAACAACGTGGTGGGCTACCCGGTCATGCCGGTGTACGCCGCGAAGGCCGGCGGGTTCTTCTTCGTGGTCTTCGGCGTCACCGCCCTGGTCTCGGCGCTCGTCCAGATCAACCCGGTCTGGGTCTTCGGCCCCTACGACCCGACGCAGGTCACGGCCGGGTCGCAGCCGGACTTCTACATGTGGTTCTCCGACGGCGCGCTGCGGCTGCTGCCCGGCTGGCTGGAGTTCACGCTGTGGGGCACCACCTGGAGCATGAACATCTTCCTCGGCTCGCTGCTGCTGCTGCCGCTGGTCTGGATCGTCCTGGGCGTCTACCCCTTCCTCGAGGCCTGGGTGACCGGTGACAGGCGCGAGCACCACCTGCTGCAGCGCCCGCGCAACGCCCCGGTGCGCACCGCCATCGGCGCGGCGGCCATCTCGATGTACCTGGTGCTCGCCCTGGCGTGCATCAACGACATCCTGGCCATCAAGCTGCACCTGTCGATCAACGACCTGACCAACACCTTCCGGATCTCGTTCTTCGTGCTGCCGGTCGTGGTCTTCTTCATCGTCAAGCGGCTCTGCCTGTCGCTGCAGCGCCACGACCGCGAGAAGGTGCTGCACGGCCACGAGACCGGCCGCATCGTCCGCACGCCCGAGGGCCGCTTCTTCGAGGTCCACGCGCCGATGGACGAGTTCGAGCGCTGGCCGCTGGTCGACTACGAGACCCCGGTCCCGCTGGGCTCGGTCGACGGTCCGGGGACGGACGGGTATGGCGTGCGCCGGCCCGTCGGTGCGGCCGCCGGGCTGCGCAACCGGCTGTCCTCCTTCTTCTACAAGGACGCCATCACCCCGGTGACGCCCAGCGAACTGGCCGCCGCCCAGTCGCACGGCGAGCACGAGGCGCTGGACACCCCGGAGGCGGCCGCGGCCATCGAGCAGCACGGCGAGGGCGTCTCCGACATCCCCGGCACCGGCCCCTCGGGCCACGCCGACGACGACACCGTCGAGGCGGGCCGGCATCACTGACGGCCACGAGCACGACGACCGCCCCGTCCCTCACCAGGGGGACGGGGCGGAGTCGTCCGACCCCGGGGCCGCGGACGGGACCGCCGGGGGCGGCGTCGCGCCGCTGGAGATGTCGCGGGAGGAGTTCGAGGAGGCGGTCGGCGACGCCCTCGACCTCGTGCCGGCCGCCTTCATGGACCGGCTCGACAACGTGGTCTTCCTCGTCGAGGACGAGCCGCCGGAGGACGACCCCGAGCTGCTCGGCGTCTACGACGGGATCCCGCTGACCGAGCGGGACCTGCACTGGGGCGGGCACCTGCCGGACCGCATCATGATCTTCCGCGGCCCGCTCGTGCGGATGTGCCAGGACCGGGAGGAGCTGCTCGACGAGATCGCCGTGACCGTCGTGCACGAGATCGCCCACCACTTCGGCATCGACGACGACACCCTCCACGAGCTGGGCTGGGGCTGACCGTGGCTGCCCCGACGCGGGACGCTGACGATAGAGTGACGGCGTGATTTCCGCCATCGTGTTGATCAAGGCAGAAGTGTCCCGCATCCCGGAGGTCGCCCGGCAGATCGCCCGCATCGAGGGCATCCGCGAGGTCTACTCGGTCACCGGCGACATCGACCTCGTCGCGGTCGCGCGGGTGAAGCGGCACGAGGACTTCCACGACGTCATCGCCGACCGGCTCAACAAGGTCGAGGGCGTGCTGGAGACCAACACGCACATCGCGTTCCGCACCTACTCCGACGAGGACCTCGAGGCGGGCTTCGACATCGGGCTCGACGGCTGAGCCTCCGCCCGCGGCGTGCCGCGGCTCCTCGTCAGACGGCGCCGCGCAGGGCCCGGGCGGGCCGGTCCAGCGGCCGTGGGGCGGCCGGCTCGAGGTCGGTGGAGGACCACGTGCTCGCCTGCGGCTCGAGCACGGCCCGGCTCGCGCCGGCCCCGTCCACCGGGCAGGTCCACGTGCCGTCGAGGTCGACGAGCCGCGCCCCCGGGGTCTCCAGCCAGCGCAGCACCAGCTCCGTCTCCTCCGGCAGGGCGGTGCCCGGCTCGACGACCTCGGCGGTCTGCCGCAGCGCCGCGATGTGCGGCATCGGGTCCGCCCCGGCGGGCGTGACGGTCGTGCCGGCGAGCCGACCGTGGCGCACGCAGACCACCTCCCAGCCGCCGGCGTCGTGCCGGCGGGCGGCGACCAGCTCCGGCGCGGAGGCCAGGGGCCGCAGCCGCTGGGCGCGCGCCGCGGCCCGCACCAGCGCCATCATCCGGTCCCGGAGGGTGCCGGCCTCCTCGAACCGCTCCTGCTCGGCCAGCGCGTCCAGGCGGGAGCGCAGCTCGGCCATCACCTCGCGCGAGCTCCCGCTCAGCGCACCGACCGCCTGCTGGGTGACCTCGGCGTAGTCCTCCACGGACTGCTCCCCGATGCACGGGCCGCCGCACCGGCCCAGGTCGAACAGGACGCAGGCCGACCCGCGCGGGGAGCGGGGGGAGAGCCTCGTCGTGCACTGCCGCAGCGGCACGACCTCGTGCAGCGCGCTGACGGCCGCCTCGGCCGTGCGCCGGCTGGCGAACGGACCGGCGTAGTGCGCGCCGTCGCCGCCGACCGAGCGCACCACCGACAGGCGGGGGAACGGCTCGTCGGTGAGCTTGACCCACACCGCCTTCTCCGGGTGGCGGGAGCGTCGGTTGTAGCGCGGCTTGTGCGCGGCGATGAGCCGCAGCTCGCGGACCGAGGCCTCCAGCGGCGTCGCGCACACGATCGGGGTGATCGACTCCGCCAGCCCGACCATCTCGGTCATCCGCCGACGGGACTCCGAGGCGGTGAAGTAGGTGCGGGTCCGCCGGCGCAGGTCGGTGGCGGTGCCGACGTAGAGCGGCTCGCCCCGCCCGTCCTTGAAGACGTAGACCCCAGGCGCCGACGGCATGGCATCGGCGAGGAAGCGTTTGCGGCGCTGGGCGGGGCTCACCCGGGAGGTGTAGGACTGCAGCTCCTCCAGGGTGTGCACGCCGAGGTTGCCGACCCGCTCGATGAGCGCGTGCAGCACATCGACGGTGGCCCGCGCGTCGTGGAGCGCCCGGTGGTCGGGGGTGGTCGTGGCCGAGAACAGCCTGGCCAGGCTCGACAGCTTGTGGTTGGGCGCCTCGTCCTTGTGCACGAGCTGCCGCGCCAGGCGCACCGTGTCGATGACCGCGAAGCCGGGCCACGGGTGGCCGGTCTCGAGCGCCGCCGCCTTGAGGAAGGAGACGTCGAAGCCGGCGTTGTGCGCCACGAGGACCGACCCCCGCGCGAACTCCAGGAACTGCGGCATCACGGTGCGGATGCCGGGGGCGTCGGCGACCATCGCGTTGGTGATGCCGGTCAGCACGCTGATGAACGGCGGGATCGGCGTGGTGGGGCGCACCAGCGTCTGGAACTCGCCCAGCACCTCGCCACCGCGGACCTTCACCGCCCCGAACTCGGTGATCTGCGAGCCCGAGGGCGACCCGCCCGTCGTCTCGAGGTCGACGACGACGAAGGTGACGTCGGACAGGGCGAGGCCCAGGTCGTCGAACGTCTCCTGCACCATCTGCATGTCCCTGAAGGTAGACGCGGCCACCGACAGACCCGGGCAGGCCCGCCGGGGAGCGGGGGTATGGGGTGCAGGGCGCCCGGGTCTGTCGGTGGGTCTCTCTAGCGTCGTCGGCGAAGGAGGTGGACACCATGACCACGACCACCATCGACTGCGAGACCTGCCCCGTCCGGGGACGTCTCTGCGGGGACTGCATCGTGCCGGTGCTCGGCCGCATCTGGCTGGAGAGCCCCCGGCCGCGCGACGCCGAGGGGCACGCGCCGGCCCGGGACGGGGACGACGACCGCTCCTTGCTGCCGCTGGACTCCGACGAGCTGGCGGCGGTCAGCGCGTTCGTGCGTGCCGGCCTGGTGCACCCGGACGAGGCCGCCCGGGCCGGCGCGCGGGCGGAGCCGCGCACGAGGACCGCCGTCGGCTAGCGCCGACCGTGGCGACCGTCGGCCGTGGGACCCGCCGGCCGTGGGATGCCGCGGTCCGCGGCGTCCGTCAGCCGCGGGGCCGGTCGTAGATCGCGTCGATCTCGGCCTGCAGCTGCTCGGTGACCCGGCTGCGGCGCAGCTTCATCGAGGGCGTGAGCAGGCCGTTCTCGGTCGTGAAGTCCTCGCCGAGGATCGTGAAGGCCCGGACGGACTCGGCGCGGCTGACCGACGCGTTGGCCTCGTCGACGGCACGCTGCACCTCGGCCAGCACGGCCTCGTGCGTGCGCGCCTCGTCGACCGTCAGCGGCCCCAGCCCGTTGGCCTCGGCCCAGGTCGGCAGGGTCTCCTCGTCGAGGGTGACCAGGGCGGCGACGAACGGCCTCCCCTCGCCCACGACCATGCACTGGGAGACCAGCAGCGAGGAGCGCAGCCGGTCCTCGAGGGGGCCGGGGGAGATGTTCTTCCCGCCGGCGGTGACGAGCAGCTCCTTGGTCCTGCCGGTGATCCGCAGGAAGCCGTCCCCGTCGAGCTCGCCCAGGTCGCCGGTGCGGAACCAGCCGTCCTCGAACGCCTCCTCGGTGGCGCGCTCGTCGTCGTGGTAGCCGCGGAAGACGTTGACACCCTTGACGAAGACCTCCCCGCCCTCGTCGACCCGCACGGACACGCCGGGCAGCGGACGTCCGACGGTGCCGATCCGGATCATGTCGGGGGTGTTCACGGTCGCCGGGGCGGTGGTCTCGGTGAGCCCGTAGCCCTCGAGCACGACGAGCCCCACGCCGCGGTAGAAGTGGCCCAGGCGCTCGCCCAGGGCGGCACCGCCGGAGATCGCGTGCTCCACCTGGCCGCCCATGGCCGTCCGCAGCTTGCCGAAGACGAGCCGGTCGGCCAGCAGGTGCTGCCCTCGCAGCAGGACCCCGGGCCCGCCGTCGTCGAGCGCGCGGCTGTAGTGCTCGGCGACCCTCGCCGCCCAGCGGAAGACCTTGCCCCTGCCGCCGGCCTCGGCCTTCTGCTCGGTCGAGTTGTAGATCTTCTCGAAGACCCGCGGCACGGCGAGCAGGAAGGTCGGCCGGAAGCCCGCGAGGTCCGGCAGCAGCGTCTTGGGGTCGGGGGCGTGCCCGAGACGGGCCCCGGCCTGCAGGCAGACGACCTGGATGAACCGCGCGAAGACGTGCGCGAGGGGCAGGAAGAGCAGCGTGGCCGCCCCCGGCCGGCGGACGACGGCGGACAGCCGCTCCGAGGCGTTCTCGGCCAGGTGGAGGAAGTTGTCGTGGGTGAGCTCGCAGCCCCGCGGCCGGCCCGTCGTGCCGGAGGTGTAGATGATCGTGGCCAGGTCCTCCGCGCGGACCTGCCCGCGCCGCTGCGACACCGTCTCGGCGGGCACGTCCGCGCCCGCGGCGACCAGCTCGTCCAGGGCGCCGGCCTCGATGCACCACAGGTCCCGGAGGTCGGGGAGGCCCTCGCGCACCTGGGTGACCGTGGTCATCATCGCCCGGTCCTCGACCACGACCGCGACGGCGCGGGAGTCCCCGAGGATCCAGCGGACCTGGTCGGCCGAGCTGGTCTCGTAGACCGGGACCGGCACCGCGCCCACGCTCCACAGCGCGAGGTCCACGACCGTCCACGCATAGCGGGTGCGGCTCATGATCGCCACCCGGTCGCCCGCGTCGATGCCGGCCGCGACGAGGCCGCGGGCCAGCTCGTCGACGTCCGCGAGGAGCTCGGCAGCGGTGACGTCCCGCCAGCCGTCCTCACCGGCGTCCCGGACCCCCACGAGCACCCGGTCGGGCTCGCGCTCGGCCCAGCGCACCACATACTCGGAGATGCTGGTGACCGACGACGTCGGGACGAGCGGGGGGACGGTCACGTCCGGCAACGGGGTCCTCCTGGGAGGGGCTGGGCAGGGGCGCACCCACGATACCCGCGTGCCGCGGCGGCCCGGGCGGGGCCACTAGGGTGCCCGCATGACGGCAACCCCGCTCGCGGTCGGCGTCGACGTCGGCGGCACCCGCATCAAGGCCGGCCTCGTCGACGGGCGGGGTCGTGTCGTGCACGAGACCCGCCGCGGGACGCCGGGACGGACGACCTCCCCCGACGTGGTCGAGGACGTCGTGGTCGCGGTCGTCTCCGAGCTGCTGGACCGGCCCGAGGCCCGTGACCAGGGCGCGGTCGGCGTGGGGATCGGCGCGGCCGGCTTCGTCGACGGGGACCGGGGCACGGTCGTCTTCGCGCCGCACCTGTCCTGGCGCGACGAGCCGCTGAGGGACAAGGTCGCCGCGCGCCTGGGCGTGTCCGTCGTCGTCGAGAACGACGCCAACGCCGCCGCCTGGGCGGAGCACCGCTTCGGCGCGGCCCGCGGCGAGAGCCACCTGCTCATGGTGACGCTGGGCACGGGCATCGGCGGGGCGCTGCTCGTCGACGGACGCCTCGAGCGCGGTCGTCACGGGCTGGCGGGGGAGTTCGGCCACATGACCGTGGTGCCCGACGGCCGGCGGTGCGAGTGCGGCAACCGCGGGTGCTGGGAGCAGTACGCCTCCGGCTCCGTGCTGCGTCGTTCCGCCCACGAGGTGCTGGACGCGGGCGGGCCGCCGGCCGCCGGCCTGCTCGAGCGGTGCGGCGGGGACCCGGACCGGCTGCAGGGCGAGGACGTCACGCGGGCTGCGCTGGAGGGCGACCCCACCGCAGTCGAGCTGCTCGCCGAGGTCGGCCGGTGGCTCGGCCACGGGCTCGCGAACCTGGCCGCGGCGCTCGACCCCGGGACCGTCGTCGTCGGGGGAGGCGGCAGCGAGGCGGGCGAGCTGCTGCTCGGGCCCGCCCGCCAGACGCTGGCCGCCCGCCTGACCGGCCGCGGGCACCGTCCGGTGCCGGACGTGCGGGCCGCCGCCCTCGGGGTGC
>CAZONQ010000075.1:0-12227 GCA_964581125.1 uncultured Ornithinimicrobium sp. | reverse complement strand
GCCCGGCCCGTCCGCGGTCCGGGCGGCGCCCGTGGCAGAGTGGGCGCATGCGCAAGCTCGTCAACGACCCGGCGGACGTGGTGGTGGAGTCGCTGGCCGGCCTCGCCGCCGCCCACCACGACGCGCTGGTCGTCGACACCGGGCACCGCGTCGTGTCCCGCCGGGGCGGAGCGACCCGGGGCAAGGTGGGCCTCGTGTCCGGGGGAGGGTCCGGCCACGAGCCGCTGCACGCCGGCTACGTCGGCCCCGGGATGCTCGACGCCGCGTGCTGCGGGGAGGTCTTCACCTCCCCGGCCCCGGACCAGTTCGTCGCCGCCCACCGGCTCGCGGACGGGGGCGCGGGGGTGCTGCACGTCGTGAAGAACTACACCGGCGACGTCCTCAACGCCGAGATGGCGGTCGAGGCGCTGGCCGACGACGGACCCCGGGTCGAGCTGGTGGTGACCGACGACGACGTGGCCGTGCAGGACAGCCTCTACACCGCGGGCCGGCGCGGCACCGGCGGCACCGTCCTGCTCGAGAAGGTGGTCGGGGCCGCGGCGGAGGAGGGCCGCGACCTCGCGGCCTGCGCGGCCCTCGCCCGCGACGTCAACGCGCGCACCCGGTCCATGGGCGTTGCGCTGAGCTCGTGCACCGTCCCCGCGGCGGGCGTGCCGACCTTCGAGCTCGGGGAGGGGCAGATGGAGCTGGGCGTGGGCATCCACGGGGAGCCGGGCCGCCGCCGCGTCCCGCTGGGGACCGCGCGGGAGGTCGCCGCGGCGCTCGTCGGACCGGTCGTCGAGGACCTGGGCCTGCGCAGGGGCGACGGCGTCGTCGCGCTGCTCAACGGCCTCGGCGGGACGCCGCTGCTCGAGCTCTACCTGATGTTCGACGAGGTCCGGTCCCTCCTGGACCGGGCCGGGATCACCGTGGCCCGCTGCCTGGTGGGCAACTACATCACCTCGCTGGAGATGGCCGGCTGCTCGGTCACCCTCCTGCGGGCCGACGACGAGGTCGTGCGGCTGTGGGACGCCCCGGTGGCGACCCCCGGCCTGCGATGGGGAGCGTGAGGAGACCATGACGACACTGACCGACTTCCAGTCCTGGGTCGCCGCGTGCGCCGAGGTGGTCGAGGAGCACGCGGCGCACCTGACCGACCTGGACCGCGCCATCGGCGACGGGGACCACGGCACCAACATGGTCCGCGGGTTCGGCCGTTGCGCGGAGCTGGCCGCGGAGGAGGAGTTCGCCGGCATCGACACCTACCTCAAGAAGGTCGGCATGACGCTCGTCGGCACCGTCGGCGGGGCGTCCGGCCCGCTCTACGGCACCTTCTTTCTCCGGCTCGCCGGCCCGCTGGCCGGTGCGACGCACGTCGACGCCGGCACGCTCGGTCGGGCGCTGACGGCGGGCGTCGAGGGCATCGTCGCCCGCGGGCGCGCGGAGGTGGGCGACAAGACCATGTATGACGTGTTCGCGCCGGCCCTGCAGGCCTACGACTCCGCGCTGGGGGCCGGGGCCGGCACCGCGGAGTGCCTGCGCGCCGCGGCCGAGGCCGGCGTGCGCGGCCGCGACGGGACCGAGGACCTCGTGGCCCGCAAGGGCAGGGCGTCCTACCTGGGGGAGCGCAGCGTGGGACACGTCGACCCGGGGGCGACCAGTGCGGTGCTGCTGCTCGAGGCGGCGGCCCGCACCCTGGGCTGACGTCCCCATGATCTCCCTCGTCGTCGTCAGCCACAGCCGCGCGCTCGCGCGGGCGGTCGTGGCCCTGGCGAGCGAGACGGTCGACGGCGCCGGACCGCACGTGGAGGTCGCGGCGGGGCTGGACGAGGAGACGACCGGGACCGACGCCACCGCGGTGGCGCAGGCCCTGGCCCGGGCCGACGAGGCGTCGGCGGGGGAGGGCGTGCTCGTGCTCGTCGACCTGGGCAGCGCCGTGCTCTCGGCGGAGATGGCGCTGGAGCTCGTCGGTCCCGACGTCGCCGGCCGCGTCCGCCTCAGCAGCGCGCCCCTCGTCGAGGGGCTGGTCGCCGCGGCCGCCGCCGCGGCCGCGGGGGCGGACCTGGGTGCGTGCGCGCGCGAGGCGCTCGGGGCAGGCCGGGCCAAGGCGGAGCATCTCGGGGACGGGGGCGACGCCGGCGACCCGGCCGGTGCCGGCACGGGCACAGGCACCGGGGGCCCGGGGCCCGCCGCGGGTGCCGCGGACACGGACGGGCCCCCGACGCGGTCCGTCGAGCTGCCGGTCCTCGCCGAGCACGGGCTCCACGCCCGTCCTGCGGCGCGCCTGGTCGCCCGGGTGGGGCGCGTGGCCCCGGACACCACCGTCCTCGTGCGCAACCGCACGTCGGGGCGCGGACCGGTCGACGGGCTGAGCCTCTCCGCGGTCGCGACCCTCGACGCCCGTCAGGGGCACGTGCTCGTCGCCGAGGCCCGCGGGCCGCAGGCGGAGGAGGTGCTCGAGGCCCTCGTGGCGCTGGCCGCGCAGGGCTTCGGCGACCTGCCGCCGGCCGAGCCGCTGGCCGACGACCCGCCGGTGCTCGTCGTGACGGCAGGTCCGGGGGTCGACGGGTCCGGGCTGGAGGCCGCGATCGGTCCGGCGGTCCGGCTGGACACGCTGCCCGACCCGGGCTCCGTGCCGGCGGAGGGAGCCGGGACCGAGGCCGAGCGGCTGGCGGGGGCGCTCGAGCGCGCCGGGGGCCGCCTCGCGGAGCTGGCCGACCAGGCCCGTGCCGAGCTCGGGCGGGGCGAGGCCGAGGTCTTCACGGCCCAGGCGACCCTCCTGCGCGACCCCGCGGTCGCGGCCGACGCCGGCGAGGGCGTGCGGGCCGGTGCCTCGGCGGCGGCCGCCTGGTGGGCGGCGGTGGACCGGGCCGCCGGCCGGTTCGAGGACCTGGACGACCCCTACCAGCGGGAGCGGGCGCTCGACGTCCGCAGCGTCGGCGAGCGCGTGCTGCGCGAGCTCCTCGGGCTGGAGGAGCCGGAGGTCGTCGGCGAGGGGGTGCTCGTCGTCGACGAGCTGGACCCGGGCCTGGCCCTCGCCCTGGACGCCGCGCGCGTCGACGGGGTGCTGACGCGCAGGGGCGGTGCCACCGGCCACGGCGTGCTCGTCGCCTCGGCCCGCGGGATCCCGGTGCTCACCGGCGTCGGCGACCGGGCCGACGTGCCGGAGGGCACGGTCGTGGCCTTCGACGCCCGCAGCGGCCGGCTCGAGGTCGACCCGCCCGCGGAGGTCCGGCGCAGCTTCGAGGAGATGGTCGCGGCGCGGCGGGCCGAGCGCGAGGCCGCGCTGCGCGACGCGCACGTCCCGGCGGTGACCACCGACCACGTGCGCGTGCGCGTCAAGGCCAACGTCGCCTCGCTCGCCGTGGCGCGCGCCGGCGCCGGTCAGGGTGCCGACGGCGCGGGCCTGGTGCGCACGGAGGCGGTCTTCGCCCGCTGGCGCCAGGCGCCGTCGGTCGAGCAGCAGGTCGAGGTGTATGCCGCGCTCGCCCAGGTCTTCGACCCCCACGACATCACCATCCGCACCTGGGACGCGGGAGCCGACAAGCCGCTGGCGTTCGTCCCGGCGGAGGAGGAGCTCAACCCCTTCCTCGGGGCCCGGGGGCTGCGCGCCTTCGCCCGCGACCCCGGCCTGCTCCTGGACCAGCTCGAGGCCGTCTGCCGGGTGGCGCTCGAGCACCCCGTCCGGGTGCTCTTCCCGATGGTCACCACGGCCGGGGACGTGCGTGCCGCCCGCGACCTGCTCGAGCGGGCCGCGAGGCGGGCGGGCCTGGCCCAGCCCCCGCCGGAGCTGCAGGTCGGGATCATGGTCGAGGTGCCGGCGGCCGCGCTGCGGATCGGCACCCTCGCCGCCGGGATGGACTTCGTCTCCGTGGGCTCCAACGACCTGGCGCAGTTCGTGCTCGCCGCGGAGCGCGGCAACCCCGCCCTCGCCTCCTGGGCCGACCCGCTCGAGCCGGCGGTGCTGCAGCTCGTCCGGCACGTCGTCGAGCACGTGCCCGACGGGGTCCGGGTCAGCCTCTGCGGCGCCGTGGCCTCCGACCCGGACCTGGCGGGCCTGCTCGTCGGCCTGGGCGTCGACGAGCTCAGCGCGACCGCGGCGGCCGTGCCGACCGTCAAGCGCGCCGTCCGGTCCGGGTCGGTCGCGCAGTTCACGGCGCTGGCCGACAAGGCGCTGCTCGCGCCGGACGCGGCGGCGGTCCGTGAGCTCGTCCGGCTCAGCGCACCCCGCGCGGGCGGAACTGCACGCTGATCCTCGGGCCCACCGGCTGCGTCGTCTTGGGCACGCAGTGGTCCCACGTGCGCTGGCACGAGCCGCCCATGACGAGCAGGTCTCCGTGCCCCACGACATACCTCGTGCTCGTGCCGCCGCCCCGCGGACGGAGGAGGAGCGCCCGCGGGGACCCGAGGCTCACGATGGCGACCATCGTGTCCTCGTGGGTGCTGCGCCCGTGACGGTCGCCGTGCCACGCCACGCTGTCGCGCCCGTCGCGGTAGAGGCACATGCCCGCGGTGCGGAAGGGCTCGCCGAGCTCGGGTCCGTAGTGCGCCGAGAGCGCCTCGCGGGCCTGCGTCAGCACCGGGTCGGGGAGCGTCTCGTGCTCGCGGTAGAACCGCAGGAGCCTCGGGGTGTCCACCTCCTGGTCCCACATCGTGCGGCGCTCGGCCCGCCACCCGACCCCGGCGGGGCCGTCGAGCGTCAGCCGGGTGAAGAGCTCGTCGGCGCCGGTGACCCAGCCGGGGCGGACGTCGACCCACGCGCCGTGCGTGAGGGTGGTGCGCCGGACCGCGCCGGCGAGGGGGCGCAGGCCGACCTCGTCGACCTGGTCGAGGAGCGAGCCCTGGAGCATCATCCCGCCATGATAGAACAGATGTACGACATGTGCGCCTCCCGCGTGGCGCGGAGCCCACCTGCGGCGGATCGGCGGCGTGGAGGGGGACAATGGAGCCATGCCCACCTACCGCGAAGCAGCCGTCGTGCTGCGCACGCACAAGCTGGGCGAGGCCGACCGGATCGTCACCCTGCTCACCCGGGGACGCGGCAAGGTCCGTGCCGTGGCCAAGGGCGTGCGGCGGACCAGGAGCAAGTTCGGCGCGCGGCTGGAGCCGGGCATGGTCGTCGACGTCCAGTGCTACGAGGGCCGCAACCTGGACACCGTCACCCAGGCCGACGGGCTGGCCGCCTACGGCGAGGCGATCGCCCGTGACTACCCCTCCTTCACCGCGGCCAACGTGATGCTCGAGACCTGCGAGCAGCTCACCGAGGAGGGGGAGCCGGCGCTGCAGCACTTCCGTCTCCTCGCCGGCGGCCTGGCCGCGCTCGCCTCCGGCGAGCACGAGGCGCGCCTGGTGCTGGACTCCTACCTCGTGCGCGCGCTGGCGATCGCCGGCTGGCGCGCCAGCTTCCACGACTGCGCACGCTGCGGCATGGAGGGCCCGCACCGGGCCTTCCACGTCCCCTCGGGCGGGTCGGTCTGCCCCTCGTGCCGGCCGCCCGGCTCGACCGCTCCGGCGCCGGAGACCCTCGACCTGCTCGGCGCCCTGTTCACCGGCGACTGGACGGTCGCCGACGCCAGCCAGCGACGTCACCGCAGCGAGGCGAGCGGGCTCGTGGCCGCATACCTGCAGTGGCACCTGGAGCGAGGGGTGCGGTCGCTGCGCCACGTCGAGAGGATCCACTAGGTGAGCACGAAAAGCCCCGTCCCGCCCTTCCCGCACCCCAGCGGCGCGCGGCCGCCCGCCGTTCCCCGCGAGCTCGTCCCCGGGCACGTGGCGATCGTCATGGACGGCAACGGGCGCTGGGCCAACCGGCGCGGCCTGAGGCGGACGCAGGGCCACGAGGCGGGGGAGGCCTCGCTGCTCGACGTCATCGCCGGTGCGATCGAGATCGGCGTGGGGTGCATCAGCGCCTACGCGTTCTCGACGGAGAACTGGCGGCGCAGCCCCGAGGAGGTCCGCTTCCTCATGGGCTTCAACCGCGACGTCATCCACCGGCGGCGCGACGAGCTCGACTCCTGGGGCGTGCGCATGCTGTGGTCAGGGCGCCGGCCAAAGCTGTGGAGGTCGGTGATCTCCGAGCTGGAGACCGCCGAGCGGCAGACGCGGGGCAACGACGTCATCACGCTCAACTTCTGCGTCAACTACGGCGGGCGGGCCGAGGTCGCCGACGCGGTGCGGCGGATCGGCGAGGACGTGAAGGCCGGCCGGCTCTCGCCCCGGGGGATCGACGAGCGCACGGTCGGGCGCTACCTCTACCACCCGCAGGTGCCCGACGTGGACCTCTTCGTGCGCAGCTCGGGGGAGCAGCGCACCTCCAACTTCCTGCTCTGGCAGAGCGCCTACGCCGAGATGGTCTTCCAGGACGTGCTGTGGCCCGACTACGACCGGCGCGACCTGTGGGCGGCGATCGAGACGTATGCCGCGCGCGACCGGCGCTACGGCGGCGCGGTGGACACGCCCCGCTGAGCGGGGCTCAGAGGGGCCGCACGTAGCGGCGGCACTGGTGCACCCGGGCGAAGCGGGCACGCCATACCTGCAGGTCCTCGTCGGGACCGTGGAAGAAGGCCTTGACCGGGGCGCCCAGGCCGTGCGGGGCTGCGTAGCCCTCGTCCGGGTCGGACCAGTCCTTGTAGACGTGCAGGTAGGTCTGGTCGAGGGCGAAGCCGCGGGCGACGTACCAGGCGTTGGCCGCCCGGTCCTCGCGCGTCCAGGCGTCGATCCAGGCGAGACCGTGCCCGGCGAGCCGCCCGAGGGCGGTGTCCAGGAGGGTCGTGGCGAGCCCGGCGTGCTGGTGGTCGGGGTGAGTCGCGACCGTGTCGACCGTCGCGACGGGCACGCCGTCCTCCTCCCAGAGCTCCACGTCGAGGATGGCGACGACCTCGTCGTCGCCGGGCGTCGTCACGCCGTCGGGCCTGGGGTGCACGGCGACGAGGCGCACCGCCTCGCCGTCGAAGGCCGTCCGCTCGGTCTTGACGTCGTCGAAGTAGGCGGAGCCGAGGAAGGACAGCGCCCGGCAGCGCAGCCAGGACGGCTCGTCGGTGTCGGCGTAGTCGCGGACGTGGACGCTCACGGCTGCGCGGTCCCCGTGCACGTCGAGCAGGTCCCGAAGACCTCCAGCGTGTGCTCCACCCGGGTGAAGCCGTGGGCCGCGGCGACGCGCTCGGCCCACGCCTCGACGGCGGGCCCCTCGATCTCGGCGGTCCGACCGCACTCCCGGCACACCAGGTGGTGGTGGTGCCCGGTGGAGCACATGCGGTAGACGGCCTCGCCCTCGTCGGTGCGGAGCATGTCGATCTCACCGGCAGCGGCGAGGGCGGTGAGCGTGCGGTAGACCGTGGCCAGGCCCACCTTGGAGCCTGCGGCGCGCAGGTGCGCGTGGAGGTCCTGGGCGCTGCTGAAGTCCTCGGTCCGCTCCAGCTGGGCGATCACGGCCGCCTGCTGCGGGGTCGGGCGCCGTCTCGGGGCGGTCACCGGGTGGCCTCCTCTGGCTCGGACTCGGGGTCGGGCTCGGCGTCGGAGTGCTCATCGTAGTGACCCTCGTGGGCGGCGTGACGGTGGCCGTCGTGGAGGTAGTCGACGTGGTCGCCGTGCGGCACCGCCTCGTGTCCGCAGTCCGGACCGTGCTCGTGCGGGTGGCGCTCGGCGCGGCGGTGCCGGAGCCGGCCGACCAGCCGGACGCCCGCCGCGACGAGCATCGCCACGACGAAGATCGCGATCGCCAGCAGGACGATCGTCCCGCCGGAGGCGGTGTCGAGCCGGTAGGACGTCATGACGCCGCCGACGGCGGCGACGACGCCGAAGAGCACCGCCCAGCGGTTGGTCGCGCGGAAGCTGCGCGAGACCTGCTGCGCGGCGGCGTTGGGCACGATCATCAGCGCGCTGATGAGGAGCAGGCCGATGACGCGCATGGCGACGACGACCGTGACGGCGGTGAGGACCGCGAGCAGGATGTTGAGCGCCAGGACCGGCATGCCGCTGGCGCGCGCGTGCTCCTCGTCGCCCGCGACCGCGAAGAGCCGCGGCCGCAGCACGAGGGTGACCACGACGATGACGGCCGAGAGGATGCCGAAGACGAGCAGGTCGGCGCGTGAGATCGTGGTGATGGCCCCGAAGAGGTAGCCGGTCAGCGACCCCGTCTGGGCACCCTCGGAGCGGTTGATGATGACGACGCCGGCCGCGATCCCGCCGTAGAACATCAGCGCCAGCGCGACGTCGCCGGAGGTGCGGCCCCGCGCGCGGACCAGCTCGATCGCCACCGCGGCGGCGACCGCCGTGACGAGCGCGGTGAGGACCGGCGCCCGGTCGGTGAGCACGCCGACCGCGACGCCGGCCAGGGCGACGTGGCCCAGGCCGTCGCCGATGAGCGACAGTCCGCGCTGGACGAGGAAGATCCCGACCATCGGCGCGGCCAGGCCGACGAAGAACGCCGCGAGCAGCGCGTTGCGCATGAACTCCAGGCTCAGCATCTCGCTCACCGGACCGCCGCCCTTCCGGCGAGGCGTGCCGCCCGCGCCTGGTGCTCGGCGTAGTCCTCCGGGGTGCCGTCGAAGGTCACGTGGCCGGTGTCGACCTCGACGATCCGGTCGACGATCCCGTGCAGGGCGGCGAGCTCGTGCGTGACGACGACCAGCGTCGTGCCCTCGTCGGCCAGCCGGTGCAGCACCTCGGCGAGGACGGCCTGGCTGGCCCGGTCGACGCCGGCCGTCGGCTCGTCCATGACGAGCACCTCGGGCCGGGCGACGAGCGCCCGCGCGATGAGCACCCGACGCTGCTGCCCGCCGGAGAGGGTGTCGACGTCGAAGCGCAGCCGGTCGCCCAGGCCCGCGGCCTCGACGGCCTCGCGCACGCGCTCCCGCTCCGCGCGGCTCGCGGGTCGCCACCAGGGCCGAGAGGCCAGCAGGCCGGTGTCCACGACCTCCGCCACCGTCGCGCGCACACCGCCGACGAGGGTATGGCGTTGGGGCACGTAGCCGACGCGCGTCCGGTCGCGGAGCCGGGCCAGCGGGGTCCCGAGGACGGTCACCTCGCCGGACAGGTGCTCGGAGAGGCCGAGCAGCCCCTTGACGAGCGTCGTCTTGCCGGAGCCGTTGGGTCCCAGGACCGCGACCACCTCGCCGCGCCGGACCGCGAGGTCGACGTCGGTGACGACGGGTCGGCCCGCGTAGCCGAAGGCGGCGCCGCGCAGCTCCAGGGCCGGCCGGCCGGTGCCGGTGCTCACGGGCAGCCCTGTCCCTGGCGCAGCGTCTCCAGGTTGGAGCGCATGATCTCCAGGTAGTCCTGCCCCGTGGCGCCCTGCGTCAGGCCGTCCGCCGGGTCGAGGGTGAGCACCTGCGCGCCGGTCTCGGCGGCCACCGTCTCGGCGACCGCCCGGGGCAGGAGCGGCTCGGCGTAGACCGTCGTCACGCCCAGCTCCTCGACGAGCGCGGAGACCTCGGCCAGCCGGGCGGGCGACGGCTCCGACTCGGGGTTGATCCCGGTGATGCCGGTCACGTGCAGGTCGTAGCGGTCGCCGAGGTAGCCGAACGCGTCGTGCGTGGTGACGACCTCGCGGACCTCGCAGCCCGCCAGGCCGGCGGCCAGCTCCTCGTCGAGGGCCGTCAGGTCGTCGACGAAGGCCTGGGCGTTGGCGCGGTAGTCCTCGGCGTGCGCCGGGTCCAGCTCGGCCAGGCGCTCGCCGACGGCGGTCGCCACGTCGCCGTAGCGCTGCGGGTCGAGCCAGAAGTGCGGGTCGAGCGGGCCGTGGTCGTGCTCGGCGTCGTCGTGCTCGTCCCCGTCGTGCCCGTCGTGCTCTGCGTGCTCGTCCTCGCTCTCGCCGAAGGCCAGGAGGTCGGCCGCCGGGGCGACGTCGAAGCTGTGGTCCGCCGCCTGGCTGGCGACCGCGTCGTCGACGGCCGGCTGCATGCCCGACTCGTAGACCACGAGGTCGGCGGAGCCGAGCGAGCCGACGGAGCGGGGGCTGAGCTCGAGCTCGTGCGGGTCGAGGCCGGGGGCGGTGAGCGCGGTGACGGAGGCGTGGTCGCCGGCGACGCGCTCCAGGAGGTGCTCCAGCGGGTAGAAGCTGGCGACGAGGCTCAGGCCGTCCTGCTCGTCCCCGCCCGCGGTGCCGTCAGCCGTGCCGCCGACGGTGCCGCAGGCGGACAGCGCCACGACCAGGGAGGAGACGGCGAGGGAGGCGGGGAGGCGTCGGGGCATGACGTCCAGTGTGCGCCTTGTTGAGAATGATTGTCAAAACGATGATCAGCCGCGGGGGACGAGCTGGGTGACGGTGACGACGAGGAAGAGGAGGAGCACCGCCAGGCGCATCACGCGGTCGACGGTCCCGAGCCGCGGCCAGGAGAGGTAGAGCAGCCAGAGGATGAAGGCGAGCGCCAGGCCGACGAGGACCCAGCCGACGACGCCGCCGAGGAATCCGCCGCCCACCATGAGGAGCAGCAGGACGAGGAAGGGCAGCCAGACGGGCAGGCGGGCGAGGAGCTCGAGGGCCGGGATCGAGGCCTGCTCGACGCGGCGGCGCAGGGGTCCTGGTCCGTCGGAGGGGGCGGGGTCAGGTGGCGGTGCGGTGGACACGTCGGCCAGCGTAGTCGGTGGCGGGAGGGCCTCCTCGGACCCTTAGACTGGCGCGCATGGCCAAGACCTCTACCGTCGATCTCGTCGTGTCCCTCGCCAAGCGCCGGGGGTTCGTCTTCCCGAGCGGGGAGATCTACGGAGGGACGAGGTCGGCCTGGGACTACGGCCCTCTCGGCGTCGCGCTGAAGGAGAACATCAAGCGCCAGTGGTGGCGCTCCATGGTGCAGGCGCGCGACGACGTCGTGGGTCTGGACTCCTCGATCATCCTGCCCCGCCAGGTGTGGGTCGCCTCCGGCCACGTCGGGGCCTTCTCCGACCCGCTCACCGAGTGCCAGTCGTGCCACAAGCGCTTCCGCGCCGACCACCTGCAGGAGGCGGTCGCCGACAAGCTGGCCAAGAAGGGCAAGGAGGTCGACCCGGACGACGTCCCGCTGGCCGAGATCGCCTGCCCCAGCTGCGGCAACAAGGCCTGGACCGAGCCGCGCGAGTTCAACATGATGCTCAAGACCTACCTCGGCGCGGTCGAGGACGAGTCGGGGCTGCACTACCTGCGGCCCGAGACGGCGCAGGGCATCTTCGTCAACTTCGCCAACGTCATGGGTGCGGCGCGCAAGAAGCCGCCGTTCGGCATCGCGCAGGTCGGCAAGAGCTTCCGCAACGAGATCACGCCCGGCAACTTCATCTTCCGCACCCGCGAGTTCGAGCAGATGGAGATGGAGTTCTTCGTCAAGCCCGGCGAGGACGAGGAGTGGCTCGAGTACTGGCTGGCCGAGCGGACCCGCTGGTACACCGACCTGGGCATCGCGCCCGACAACCTGCGCCACTACGAGCACCCGCAGGACAAGCTGTCCCACTACTCCAAGCGCACCGTCGACATCGAGTACCGCTTCAACTTCACCGGCAGCGAGTGGGGGGAGCTCGAGGGGATCGCGAACCGCACCGACTTCGACCTCTCCACGCACAGCGAGCACTCGGGGGCGGACCTCACCTTCTTCGACCAGACGACCGGGGAGCGCTACACGCCCTACGTCATCGAGCCCGCGGCGGGTCTCTCGCGCTCCCTGATGACCTTCCTCGTGGAGGCCTACACCGAGGACGAGGCGCCCAACACCAAGGGCGGGGTCGACAAGCGCACCGTCCTGCGCCTGGACCCGCGCCTGGCGCCGATGAAGGTCGCGGTGCTCCCGCTGTCCCGCAACGCCGACCTGTCGCCGAAGGCGCGCGACCTGGCGGCGGCGCTGCGGCAGCACTGGATGGTCGACTTCGACGACGCCGGTGCGATCGGCCGCCGCTACCGGCGCCAGGACGAGATCGGCACGCCGTTCTGCGTCACCGTGGACTTCGACAGCCTGGAGGACCACGCGGTCACGGTGCGCGAGCGCGACACGATGGCCCAGGAGCGCGTCGCCCTGGACCAGGTCGAGGGCTACCTGGCCCAGCGTCTGGTCGGCTGCTGAGCCGGGAGCGCCCGCGCCGGCTCAGTGCCGGTCCAGGACCGCGCCGGTGTCCGTCCCGCGGGGCAGCACCCCATACAGGTGGCCGCCCCCGGGACCCAGGCGGGAGGCGACGAACGCGTCCGCCACGGGCGCCGGCGCGAAGCGGACCAGGAGCGAGCCCTGGAGCGCGAGCGCCATCGAGGCCACCAGCTCCCGCGCCCGCCCGGCGGCCTCCGCGGGCGGGGC
>CAZONQ010000074.1:0-12243 GCA_964581125.1 uncultured Ornithinimicrobium sp. | reverse complement strand
CTGCCCTACCTGCTCGTCGCCGTCCTCGCCGGGCTCGGCGTCTACGGCATCCTCGCCCGCCGCCACGCCGTGCTCGTGCTCGTCGGGGTCGAGCTGCTCCTCGGCGCCGCCGGGCTGCTGCTGGTCACGGTCGGCCAGACCTCCCCGGACCTGCACGCATCTGGGCAGGTGCTCACGCTCTTCGTCATCACGATCGCCGCCGCCGAGGTCGTCCTCGCGCTGGCGCTCATCCTCGCGCTCTACCGCGCCCGCGGCCACGTCGACCTGCACGCGGACCTCGACCCCCGCGGCGCCGACGGGGTCGGGCCCGCGCCGGCCGAGGAGGCCGCCGGATGAACGTCATCGACTGGCCCGACCTGTCCTGGTCCGACCTGCAGCTGCCGCCGCTGCCCGACCTGCCGCAGATCTCCATACCCGGCCTGTCGGTGCCCGACTTCTGGGGCACGCCGATGCAGTGGCTGGTGCTCGTGCCCGCCCTCGCGGCGCTCGCGGGCATCACCCTGAGCGGCCGGTCCAACCGGCTGGCCGCCTGGATCGCGGTCGGCGGCGGGCTCGTCATGTGGCTCGCCTCGGTCTGGCAGCTGCGCGTGCTGCTCGCGGTCCACGGCCAGCACACCTCCGCCTCGGTCGGGCCGCTGCCCCTCGGCGAGCTCGACGTGCCGCTGCGGCTCGTCGCCACCTGGCCGCTCGCGCTCGTCGCCGTCACCGTCGCCACCGTCGCGCTCGTCATCCAGGTCTACTCCCGCTGGTACCTCTGGTACGACCCCCGCTACCCCACCTTCGCCGCCACCGTCTCGGCGTTCACCGCGGCGATGCTGCTCACCGTGCACGCCGACGACGTGCTGCTGCTCATCGTCGGCTGGGAGGTGATGGGCTGGTGCTCCTACCTGCTCATCGGGCACCACTCCACCAAGCCGGCCGCCCGCCGTGCCGCGCTGAAGGCCCTGGTCGTCACGCGCACCGCCGACGTCGGCTTCGTGCTCGGTATGGTGATGCTCGCCGCGGGCGCGCGCACCACCTCGGTCTCCGCGATCGTCGAGCACTGGTCCGAGGTCGCCCCGACCCGCGGGCTCGTCCTCGCCCTCCTCCTGGTCGTCGTCGGCGTGGCCGGCAAGTCGGCGATCTTCCCCTTCCAGGACTGGCTGCCCGACGCCATGGAGGGCCCGACCCCCGCGTCCGCGCTCATCCACGCCGCGACGATGGTCGCGGCCGGCTCGGTCGTCCTCATCCACCTCTTCGAGCTGCTCGCCGTCACCGACCAGGCCAGGCTGCTCCTCGCGGTGCTGGCCGCCGTCACCCTGCTCGGCGCCGCGGTCATGGCCTTCGCGCAGGCCGACCTCAAGCGGCTGCTCGCCTGGTCCACGGTCAGCCAGGTCGCGCTCATGCTCGCCGTCCTGGCGGCCGCCACCCCGCAGACCGGCCCGGACGCCGCCGCGCAGCACCTCGTCGCGCACGCCTGGTTCAAGGCGCTGCTCTTCCTGGCGACCGGCTGGCTCGCGGTGCTCGTCGGCGGCACCGCGATGGCCACCGTCGCCTCCGGCGCCCGCCGTTACCGCGTGCTGCGCCGGCGCTTCGCCTGGGGCCTGCTCGCGCTGGCCGGCGTGCCGCCCTTCGTCGGCTTCTTCTCCAAGGAGCTCGTGCTGGGCACCGCGGAGACCGCGGCGACCGGCGGGGGCGGCCTGGCCTCGGTCGTCGTCCTGTCCGCGGTCGGCGCCTCGGCCCCGCTGACCGCCGCCTACTGCATGCGCGCCTGGCTGGTGCTGGACCGGCCGACCCAGGTCGAGCAGCACGTGGCGACCTACCAGCAGGAGCCGGTGGAGCGGATCGACGACTTCTTCGACGAGCCGCAGGTCGTCCACGAGGCCGAGGGCCTGGAGCGCGCCGAGGCCGCGATCAGCAGCTCGGCCCGGTTCGGCACCACGCTGCTGGCCACCATGACGCTCCTCGGCAGCCTCGTGGCGCTCATGCCGGTGTGGCGCAGCGAGGTCCACCTCAACCTCCAGCTGCTCGTGGCCACGCTCCTGCTCATGGTCGTCGCCGCGCTCGCCGTCAAGCTCGCCGCCCGCGGCGTGCGCACCCGCGACGCCGCGGCGCGCGTCCCCGCCCGCGCCAGCCTCGCCGCCGAGCGGGGCCTGGGCTTCGACTACGCCTACCGCCTGCTGGTCGCCACCCCCGTGGTCGCCCTGGCCCGCGCGGTCACCTGGTTCGACCGCGAGGTGCTCGACGCGTGGGTCAAGGGCGCCGGCGCGGCGCCCCGCCTGCTCGGGCTGGCCGGCGAGCTGCTCACCCCGCGCCGGGCCACGCCGGCGCTCGCCCTCGTCCTGGGCGGCGTCCTCGTCCTCGCCGCGATCGGGGTGGTGACCCGGTGACCGACTCCCTGCGCACCGCGGTCGGCCAGGCGGTCGACCTCGTCCCGGACCTCGGCGCGGGCTGGATCGTGCTGGCGCTCGCCCCGCTGCTGCTCGCGGCCGCCGTGCTGCTCACCGCGGGCCGGTGGGGGACGCCGCCCGGCTACCGCGCGGTGCGCACGATCTCCGTCGGGGCCGCGCTCCTGTCCGCCGTCGGCGTCGCCGGCACCGCCCTGCACCGGCCGGCCGTCGCCGAGCCGTGGATCCCCGGCCTGGGCGTCTGGCTGCGGCTCGGCGCCGACGGGCTGAGCATCCCGCTGCTCCTGCTCACCTCGCTCGTCGGCGTCGTCGCGGTCAGCCTCCACCTGCACGTGCCCCACCCGCGGCGGCAGCACCCGCCCGCCGACGAGGGCATCCAGACCACGTCCCCCATCCCCGTCGTCCGCGGGACCGACGTTCCCGGCCTGGCCACATACCACTCGTGCCTCCTGCTGGTGGTCCTCGGAGCGCTCGTGGCCTTCCTGGCCGGCGACGCGATCCTCTTCTTCCTCGGCCTGGAGCTCGTCCTGGTCCCGATGTGGGTGCTCGTCGCGCGCTACGGCGACCCCGACAGCCGCCGCGACGGCGCCGCACTGCGCTTCCTGCTGGTCACGGTCGTCGGCTCGACCCTCATGGTCGTCGGGCTGCTCGGCGTCGCCACCGCCACCGGCACCAGCGACCTGAGCGTCTGGGCGGCCCAGCGCGGCGCCGGCATCGAGCCGCGCACCCAGGTGGTGCTCGCCGCGATCCTGCTCGTCGGCCTGGGGATCAAGGTGCCGGTCTTCCCGCTGCACACCTGGCTGCCGTGGGTGCACTCGACGGCGCCCACCGCGGGCTCGGTGCTGCTGGCCGCCGTGCTGCTCAAGCTCGGCACCTACGGCATGGTGCGGCTGGTCATGCCGGTCGTGCCGGAGGGCTTCGCCGCGCTCGCCCCGCTGCTCGGCGGGCTCGCGGCGGTCGGGATCGTCTGGGCCTCGCTGGCCTGCCTCGTCGAGGACGACCTCAAGCGGCTCGTCGCCTGGTCCTCGGTCGCGCACCTGGGCTTCGTGGTCCTCGGCCTGTCGACCGGCACCCGGACCGGGCTGCAGGCGGCGCTCTTCGGCAACGTCGCGCACGGGCTCATCTCCGCGCTGCTCTTCGTCGTGGTCGGCGGGCTCAAGCACCGCTGGGGCAGCGCGCGCTTCACCGTCGCCCGCGCGGCGCTGCGCGAGACCGCTCCGCACCTGGGCGCCTGGCTCGCGCTCGGCATGGCGGCGTCGATGGGGCTGCCCGGGCTCGCCGGCTTCTGGGCGGAGATCGGCGCGATCTACGCCTCGTGGGCGCCCGCCGCGGACCGGCCGGACGGCTGGTTCCGCCTGTATGCCGTGCTGGCCGCCGTGGGCGGCGCGCTCGCCGTCGCCTACAGCACCCGGGTGCTGCACGAGGTGTGGAACGGTGACCGGCTCGAGCCGCGGGTGCCCGACGCCGTGCGCACCGAGCGCTACGCCCTGCGCACGCTCGGCGCGCTGGTCCTCGTCGTCGGGGTGCTGCCGATGCTGCTGCTGGCCGTCACCGCCCCCGTGACCGAGCTGGTGGTCGGCCGATGACCCTCGACCTCCACCTCGTCGCGACGTTGCCCGTCCTGGCACCGCTGCTGGCCGCGGTGGTCGTGCTGGTGGTCGACGCGGCGGTGCCCGGCTGGCGCGGCGTCCACCTGTGGCTGGTCGCCGCCGGCCTGCTCGGCGGCGCGGCGGCCACCCTGCCCGGGCTGGGGCTGCCCGCCGGCGACGTCCGGGGCGCGTTCTGCCTGCCGTCGGGCCAGTGCCTCTACGCCGCCGACCGGCTCACCTCCGTGCTCCAGCTGACCTCGCTGCTCGCCGCCGGGGCCGTCCTGGCCCTCGCCTGGCGCGACTGGGGCGGCCCGTCCCGGGCCGGTCGGGCACCGGTCATGGCCGCGCTCGTCCTCGGGGCGACCGGGGGTGCCGCGGCCGTGCCGGCCGCCGGTGACCTCGGCAGCCTGCTCGTCGCGCTCGAGCTGGCCACCCTCCCCGCCGTTGGCCTGGTGGCGCTCACCGACCCCCGGTGGTCGGGGGAGCGGCGGGCCCGGGGCGTGGAGGGCGCGGTCGCCCTGCTCATGACCTCGCTGGTCTCCTTCGGGCTCATCGCCCTCGGGGCCGCGCTGTGGGTCGCCGCCACCGGCACCGCCCTGCTGCAGCAGCCGACCTCCCGGGACCCGGTGCTGCTCCTGCTGGCCTCCGTCTTCGTGCTCGCCGGTCTCGGCTTCAAGCTCTCGGCCGTGCCCTTCCACGCCTGGACCCCGGTCACCTACACGACCGCCTCGCTGCCGGTCACGGCCTACCTCGCCACCGTCTCCAAGGCGGCCGCCCTCGGCGCGGCGGTCGTGCTCGTCCGCGCCCTGGGGACCGTCGACGACACCTCGCTGCTGGCGATCGCCCTCATGGCCGCCCTGTCGATGAGCGTCGGCAACGTCGTCGCGCTGGTGCAGGCGGACACCGTCCGGCTGCTCGCCTGGTCGACGGTCGCCCAGGCCGGCTGGGTGCTGCTCCCGCTCGCCTCGCTGTCCTCCCGCGCCGTGCACGCCGCCGGGTCCTACCTCGTCGTCTACGTGCTCGGCACCCTCCTCGCCTTCGCGGTCGTGGTCGCGGTCGCCGAGGCCGGCGGGGGCACCTCGCTCGACGCGCACGCCGGCCTGCTGCGCCGCCGCCCGCTGCTCGCCCTGCCGCTGGGGCTGGCCCTGCTCACCCTGGCCGGTCTCCCGCCGGCCGTCGTCGGCCTCGTCGCCAAGGTCGTGGCCCTGCGTCCCGTCGCCGGCGACGGCACCTGGTGGCTCGCCGTCGTCGCCGCGCTCAACGTCGCGCTCGGGATCGCCGTCTACGTGCGCTGGCTGGTGCGCGTCCTCGGGCCCGCCCCGGTGGGCGTGCCCGACCGGGTCGGGGTCGGCGCCGGCCCGACCACGCCTGGTGCCGGGACCGACGACGAGGAGCCCCACGACGGAGGTGAGGCGCAGGGGGAGGCGGCAGCACCCCATACCCCGGCACGCGTGTGGGTCGTCGTGGCGGTGCTGACCCTGCTCGTCGTGGTCTGGAGCATCAGCCCCGTCGGCGTCGTGTGAGCGGCCGGTCGACCTTCACCGCGCCGCGCCGACCTGCGAGGGCGCGGAACAACGGCGCTGCCTGTCGTCGTTGACGGGGCATGCACAGGCACTTCAACGGGCTCAAGACGGCCGCCCTCTTCGGCGCGATCTGGGCGCTCTTCCTCGGGCTGGGTGCGGTCGTCGGGGGTGGTCGCTACATCTGGCTGTTCGCGCTGTTCGGCGTCGGCACGACCTTCTACAGCTACTGGAACTCCGACAAGCTGGCGATCCGCGCGATGCGGGCCCAGCCGGTCACGCGCGAGCAGCAGCCGGAGATGTACCGCATCGTCGAGGAGCTCTCCGAGAAGGCCGGCAAGCCGATGCCCCGGCTCTACGTCAGCCCGACGGCGGCGCCCAACGCGTTCGCGACCGGCCGCAACCCCGAGCACGCCGCGGTCTGCTGCACCGAGGGCATCCTGCACCTGCTCGACGAGCGCGAGCTGCGGGGCGTGCTCGGCCACGAGCTCATGCACGTCTACAACCGCGACATCCTCACCAGCTCCGTGGCGGCCGCGATCGCCGGCATCATCACCTCGGTGGCGCAGATGATGCTCTTCTTCGGCGGCGGCAACCGGGGCAACGGCGGCAACCCCCTCGCGATGCTCGCGATGGCGCTGCTCGCTCCGTTCGCGGCGACGGTGATCCAGCTGGCGATCAGCCGCACCCGGGAGTTCGACGCCGACGAGGACGGTGCCACCCTCACCGGCGACCCGCTCGCCCTCGCCTCCGCGCTGCGCAAGCTCGAGGCGGGCACCGCCCGCGCGCCCCTGGCGCCGGAGCCGGCGGTCGTCAACGCCAGCCACATGATGATCGCCAACCCCTTCCGCGCACGGGACGTCACGCGGATGTTCGCGACACACCCGCCGATGGACAAGCGCATCGCCCGGCTCGAGGGCATGGCCGACCGCAACCAGCCCGGCATCGAGCGGTTCTAGCCCGCAGCCGCCCGGAGGTGCGGGTGCCCCACGCCACGCCTGTGCGGAAACGGTGCGTCACATCGGTCGTCCCAGCCACGGATGTGACGCACCGTTCCTGCACAGGGGTGCGGCGCCGCGCGAGGGAGCCGGAGCCCCGGGACGCTCAGCTCCTCGGCTCGCCCCGCACGCTGAGCGCGGGCGGGCGGTCGCCACGGATGCTGGCGACCATGTCCACGACGCGGCGGGTCGCGCGCACGTCGTGGGCGCGGAAGACCGTCGTGCCCAGCCAGGCGGCCACGGCGGTGGCGGCGAGCGTGCCCTCGAGCCGCTCGTCGGCCGGCAGGTCGAGGGTCTCGCCGACGAAGTCCTTGCGCGACAGCGCCTGCAGCACGGGAAAGCCCAGGGCCACGACATCGGCAGTGTGCCGCAGCGTGGTCAGCGAGTGCCGCGTGGTCTTGCCGAAGTCGAGGGTGGGGTCCACGAGGATCCGCTCGGCGGGCACGCCCGCGTCCAGCGCGGTCCGGGCACCGTCCGCCAGCACGCGCAGCACGTCGCGGACGACCGCGAGCTCGTCGTCGCCCTCCTCGTCGGCGTAGCGCACGTCGACCGGGTCGGTCCGGGGCGGCAGTCCGCCGGTGTGGGAGCAGACCACGCCCGCACCGGTCTGCGCCGCGACCCGCACCAGCTCGGGGTCGGCGCCGGCCCAGGTGTCGTTGATCAGGTCGACAAGCCCGCCGGCGGCCTCCGCCACCTCGCTGCGCCAGGTGTCGAGCGAGAGCACCAGGTCGGGGTATGCCGTGCGTGCCGCCTCCAGGAAGGGCAGCACCCGGTCCTTCTCCTGGGCGGCGGTGACCTGCTCGCCCTCCTGCCCGGCCCGGACCCCGCCGACGTCGACGATGTCCGCCCCGAGCGCGACCGCCGCGTGCAGCGCCGCGAGCGCGTCGTCGAGCGCTGAGTGCCGGTTGCCGGCCCAGAAGGAGTCGCTCGTCCGGTTGACGATCGCCATCACCGCCGGGCGGGAGGAGTCGAATGACTGCCCGCGCAGGACCAGCGCGGGTGCGTGGGCGAGCCGCACGGGCCGAGGGAGGGATCGTGTCGTCATGCCCGCATGGTGCCACTTCGACGGCGGTCTCAAGCGCCGTAGTGCCTCGTGTCAAGGTGCCCGCCAGACCGGCCCTTGCCTCAACGAGGAACTGTCTGCGAGACGGGTGGCCGAGGAGCTCGGCGCGATGTACGAGCTCCTGGTCAGGGAGACGGTCCCGTGCCTGGAGGCCGAGGGCCTCACGGTCGAGCAGCCGCAGAGCAAGGAGACCTGGGTCGAGCAACAGACCAAGATGTACCTCGACCCCGGCCTTCCGGACACGGCGTGGGACCCTTACCGAGAGCTGGACCCCAACCTCGCGATAGGCATGGCAGACCGTTGTCCGCGGCCCACGGGGGCCGTCATCACGCGCTGGCTGGAGGCCCATGGTCGCTGAACACAACTGGGAGTCACCCCGGTGGGTTCGGACCCACCGGGGTGACTCCTGCGCATGGCGCGGGGTCAGTCGCCCCAGCTCTGCCAGTCGATCGCCTCGTCGGCGAGCGCGAGGACCGCGTAGTGCATCCCGTCCTCGGTGGTGAGCTTCCACGCCGGCACCTCGAGCGGGCCGCCGGTGTTGGCCCAGATCGTCCCCCGGGTCAGCTCGGCGCCGGTGACGACCTTCTCCTTGAGCAGGAGCGGGATCCTCATGCCGGGCTCCACCGGGATCGGGTCCGGCATCTCCAGCTCGGTCGGCATCGTCGTCATCGCCCCGGTGGAGGCCTCGACCATGTCCTCCTCGAGCGTGATGCCGTACTCCATCCCGAACTCCCGCTGGCCGTAGCGCTCGACCGCCTCGGTGGCTGAGACGAGGGCGTAGTCCCCGAGAGGCTTCATCTCGCCGACCATGCCGTAGGCGTTCGTGACGCCGCTCGGACCGACGGTGACCTGAACGCTGAGCTGGCCGCCCATCGAGCCGTCCTCCGGCACGCCCTCGACCATGACCTGGTTGCTCGTGTCGTCCTGGTAGTCGGGCACGGCCAGGTCGTAGCGGGAGAGGTCCAGGCCGGTGGTGGCCAGGAAGTCTCTGGCCTGGTCGATCGCCTGCTCGTCGCTCGGGGCCGGGCCCGAGACGTCCTTGCACCGGGAGACGTCGGGATAGCTGACGTCGGGCCCGAACGCGTCCGTGAACTCCTGCTTGAGCTGCTCCGTCTCGGCCTCGGCCATGCCGGAGTACATCTCCTTGCACCACGGGTCGCCGAGCATGTCCTGGAAGCTGAAGGACAAGGCCCCGCCGTCCCCTTCGGCGCTGGCGCTCAGCATGCGCACGCCCTCCGGGTCGTAGAGCAGGTCGTCGCCGAACCAGCCGTCCTCGTCGGCGCCGGCCTGGGGACGCACGCCGTCGAAGGAGAGGCGCTCGGCCCAGGCCGAGAGGAAGGCGTCGGGATCCTCCTCCGACATCAGTGCGCGGACCTCGCCGGTCGGGTGGTCGGTGGGCAGGCCGGGCCCGGCGACGAGCCGGACCGGGCCGGGGTCCCAGGCCTCGCCCGCCGCGGATTCCTCCGTTGCGTAGCCGGCCTCCGCCGTGACGCTGGCCGAGTCGCTCTCGCCGTAGGAGTGCGCCGCCATCCCGCCGAGCAGCTCCTCGGCGGCGTCCTCGGCGTCCGCCCCGCCGGAGCGCTCGTCGTCCTGGCCGGCGGCGACCTGGCCGCCGGAGGGGGACTGCTGCGCGCCGACCGCGTAGCCGCCGGCGCCGAAGGCGAGCGCGATGACGGCCGCGGCCGCGATCCAGGGCACGCGCCCGGCCGGGCCGCCGAAGGGGTCGTCGCGCAGGGCGGTGGCCGTGTCGGCCTGGCTGGCGGGCGCCTTCTGCCCGATGCGGCGGCGCAGGGTGTGCAGGTCGGGGTGCGAGCCGGTGGCCGGGTCGCTGGCCCGCAGCCGGTTCAGGGCCTCGTCGTCGTGGTCGACCATGATGGTCCTCCTTGCCGGGTGGTGGTGTGGGGTGAGCTGGTGGTGGGGAGCGCAGGGGCCATCAGTGGTCCTCGTCCCAGGCGTCGCGCAGGCGGGCCCGCGCACGGGAGAGCGCTGCCGCGGCGCCGCCCCGGGTCAGCCCGAGGGCCCGGGCCAGGCCCTCGCCGTCCAGGCCCTCCCACGCGTGGAGCATGAGCACGGTGCGGTCCCGGGCGCTCAGCTGCGACAGGGCGCGACGCACCTCGTCGTCGACCATGACCAGGTCGGCCGGGTCGACGCTGCGGGTGGCGTGCTCCTCGTCGTTGCCGGCGTAGTCGGAGAGGAGCGTCAGGGTCGGTTTGCGGCGGTGGTTGGCCAGCACGTAGGAGGCGGTCTTGTAGAGCCACGGGAGCTCGAAGCCGTCCGGGATCTTCTCCCGCCGTCGCCACGCGGTCGCGAAGACCTCGGCGGTGAGGTCCTCCACCTCCACGTGGGCCGCCCGGCGCACGAAGTAGCGGTGGACGGAGGTCGCGTGCTGGGCAAAGAAGCCGTCGAACCAGGGGGCGTCCCGGGCGACCGTGCTGCCGGGCGCCGGACCACCCTCGCCCGCGAGGCGAAGCGCCATACCCGTCCCTCCTGCCGAAGATGTGGTGGCGGCGCCCCTGGTGGGGCGCCGACAACCTCACTATGTCCGCGGGACCGCAGGTGTTGCACGGGGCGCGCGGGACGCCCACGGGTGGGGAGAACGAGCGACGGGCACCAGGATGTCCCGGTGCCCGTCGAGGGGTGGCAGGTGCAGGATTCGAACCTGCGTAGGCGTACGCCGGCGGATTTACAGTCCGCTTCCATTGGCCACTCGGACAACCTGCCAGTGCGCACCGCGTGGTGCGCGGGTGACAGGATAACAGTCCTTCAGCCACCCACCGAACCCAGCACCAGGAGGTATGCCGCCATGGCCGACTCGTCCTTCGACATCGTCAGCAAGGTCGACCACCAGGAGGTCGCCAACGCCGTCAACCAGGCCGCCAAGGAGATCGGGCAGCGCTACGACTTCCGCAACGTGGGCGCCAGCGTCGAGCTCGTGGGCGAGGTGATCAAGATGGCGGCCAACAGCGAGGAGCGCTGCCGGGCGGTCCTCGACGTGCTCCAGACCAAGCTGGTCAGGCGCGGCGTCTCGCTCAAGCACCTGGACTACAGCAACGACGGCGACCCGAAGGCCTCGGGCAAGGAGTACCGCCTCGAGGCGGCCCTGAGGTCCGGCATCTCGAGCGAGAACGCCAAGAAGATCTCCAAGATCATCCGCGAGGAGGGACCCAAGGGGGTCAAGCCGACCATCCAGGGCGACGAGCTGCGGGTCACCTCCAAGTCGCGCGACGACCTGCAGGAGGTGCAGCGCCTGCTCAAGGGCAAGGACCTCGACGTCGCGCTGCAGTTCACCAACTACCGCTGAGCCGGAGGCGGCGCGACGAGGGCGTTCTCCGTCGGCGGACCGCCCGCGCTACCATTATGCTCATGTCGAACATAACGACGCCCGTCGACACGCGCCCGACCCGCCCGGAGCGGATGGGCCGGCTGCCGCTGAGCCGCGAGCACCTGCGCCTCCTCCTCGGGTCCGGCACCGGCTGGGCGCTGGACGCCATGGACGTCGGCCTCATCTCCTTCGTCGGCCTGGCCGTCGCCACCCAGTGGGACCTGAGCCGCACCGAGCAGTCGTGGCTGCTGTCGATCGGCTTCGTCGGCATGGCGATCGGCGCGACCGTCGGCGGGCTGCTCGCGGACCGCTACGGCCGGCGCACGGTCTTCGCGCTGACGCTCCTCGTGTATGGCGTGGCGACCGGGGCCTCCGCGCTCGTCACCGGCCTCGCCGCGCTGCTGGTGCTCCGCTTCCTGGTCGGCCTGGGCCTGGGGGCCGAGCTGCCCGTGGCCTCCACGCTCGTGAGCGAGATGTCGCCGACGCGCATCCGTGGCCGGATGGTCGTGGTGCTGGAAGCGTTCTGGGCGGTGGGCTGGCTGCTCGCCGCGCTCATCGGCTACTACGTGGTGCCGCTGTCCGACAACGGCTGGCGGTGGGCGTTCGCGCTCGGACTCGTCCCGGCCCTCTACGCCGTCGTCGTCCGCTGGGGGCTGCCGGAGTCGCCGCTCTTCCTCGAGCGGCGCGGCCGGGTCGACGAGGCCGAGACCGTGGTCCGCCGGTTCGAGGCCTCGGCCGGTGTCGAGCCGCAGGAGAGCGCACCGCTGCCTCCGGCCGCCGCGCGCACCCCAGGCCAGCTGTGGTCGCCCGCCTACCGGGTGCGCACCGCCGGCATCTGGCTGGTCTGGTTCTGCGTCAACTTCTCCTACTACGGCGCCTTCATCTGGCTCCCGACGCTGCTGCACGCCCAGGGCTACGACATGGTGCGCTCCTTCGGCTACACCCTGGTCATCACCCTCGCCCAGCTGCCCGGGTATGCCGTGGCCGCCTTCCTCGTCGAGGTCTGGGGCCGCCGGGCCACCCTGGCGACCTTCCTGGTCGGCTCCGCGGTCTCCGCCGCGCTCTTCGGGATGGCCGGCGGGGTCGGCCAGCTCATCGCGGCCGGCATGGCGCTGTCCTTCTTCAACCTCGGCGCCTGGGGCGCCCTCTACGCGATCACCCCGGAGATCTACCCGACGTCGATCCGCGGCGCCGGGGCCGGTGCGGCGGCCGGGTTCGGCCGGCTGGCCTCGATCGTGGCGCCGCTGTCGGTGCCCTTCGTCCTCGGCTGGTGGGGCGATGCCGGCCTGTTCGCGCTCTTCGGGGCCACCTTCGCAGCCGGCGCGCTCGCGGCATACCTCCTGCTGCCCGAGCAGGCGGGGGAG
>CAZONQ010000073.1:0-12247 GCA_964581125.1 uncultured Ornithinimicrobium sp. | reverse complement strand
ACCGGGCGCACGCTCTGCACCTCACCGACCGGGCGCACGCTCTGCACCTCACCGAGTCTCGGCGTGTCGTGCACAAGCACACGGTGCACTGCGGCGTGTCGGTCGCCAGGGCGACCATCCTGCACAGGCGCGCCCCTGCCCCCGGCTCAGGCCCGGGCGGCGAGCCTGCGCACGTGGCGCTCGTGGTACATCTGCGGCAGGCAGGCGGCCGCGACCACCCGGCGGGACGCCTCGTCGTCTCCCATCGCGGCGGCGAAGGCGGTGATCATGTCGACGTCGTGGTCGGGACGCCCCAGGAGCGTGATCGCGTCACCGGGACGGACCGTGCCCGGCACGACCACCCGCAGGTAGACGCCGCACCGTCCGTGCGCGGCGAAGCGCCGCACCCATCCCGGCTCGCCGAGGTGGCCGGCGAAGGTCGAGCAGGGGGTGCGCGGCACCGACACCTCGAGCACGACCTCCCCGCCCACGCGCAGCTGCTGGTTGATGAGCAGCGCCTCGAGGTCGAGACCCTCGGTGGTGAGGTTCTCGCCGAAGGCACCGTCGTCGAAGCGACGGCCCAGCTCCTGCCCCCACCGGTCCAGCTCCTCGCGGGCGTAGGCGTAGACCGCCTTGTTGGCGCCACCGTGGTGGTCCACGTCCCCGACGTGGTCGCCGACGACGCCCGGCCCGTCGCCATAGCTCGGTCCGGGCTCGAAGACCTCGAGCCGGTCGACCGGTCGCTTGTCGATCCCGGTCAGGTAGGGCTTGCCGGAGGGCTCCGGCCCGGGACGGGCCACGTTGGTGGACCTGACGCGCGCGCTCATGACCCCACGCTACGTCGCGCGCCCGGCGGGACTCCCGCCCGCCACGCCCGGTGCGCCCGGGGTCGGCGCCGGGGTAGTTTGGCTCACTGTGACCGAGCAGACCCGTGAGCAGACCGACATCGACCGCCTCGCCGAGGCCCACCTGGACGCGACGGTGGCGCTGAGCCCCCTGGAGGCGACCTACCTGGGCGTGCCCGGGCAGGACGACAAGCTGGACGACCTGTCCGTCGAGGGCCTGCGCGCCCGCCGCGACCAGGCCGCCGAGACCCTGACCGCGCTGGAGCGGCTCACGCCCGTCGACGACGTCGACCGGGTGACCGCCGCCGCCCTGCACGAGCGGCTGAGCCTCGAGGTCGAGGCGCTCGACCTCGTGCTCGAGGGCCGCGCCCCGGTCGACATCAACGTCCTCGCCTCCGCCCCGCAGGCGGTCCGCGACATCTTCGACATCATGGGCAAGGACACCGACGAGCAGTGGCGCGCGATCGTCGCCCGCCTCGACGCGGTCCCGACGGCCATGGAGCAGTACGCCTCCGCCCTGGCCTGGTCCGCCGAGCGGGGCCAGGTCGCCCCGCGCCGCCAGGTCGAGAAGGTCGCCGAGCAGTGCCGCGACCAGGCCACCGACGGGACCAGCACCTTCGACGCGCTGCTCGGGGAGGCCGAGGGGCAGGACGAGGAGGTGCGCGGCCTGCTCTCCTCCGCGGTCGCCTCGGCCAAGGCCGCCTTCGGCGCCCTGGCGACCTACCTCGACGAGCTCGCCCCGCAGGCACCGGAGTCCGACGCGTGCGGCCGCGAGCTCTACCAGCTGCGCTCCCGCTCCTTCCTCGGCGCGACGATCGACCTGGAGGAGACCTACCGCTGGGGCCAGGAGGAGCTGGCCCGCATCACCGCGATGATGGAGGAGACGGCCGAGCAGATCCGGCCGGGCGCCACCGTCAAGGAGGCCGTGGCGATCCTCGACGACGACCCGCAGTACCAGCTCGACGGCACCGACGCGCTGCGCGAGTGGATGCAGGTCAAGGCCGACGAGGCGGTGTCCAACCTGGCCGACAGCCAGTTCGACGTGCCCGAGCCGGTCCGGCGGATCGAGTGCATGATCGCGCCCAGCCAGACGGGCGGGATCTACTACACCGGGCCCTCCGAGGACTTCTCCCGGCCGGGCCGGATGTGGTGGTCGGTGCCCAAGGGCGTCACCCGCTTCTCCACGTGGCGCGAGCTGACGACCGTCTACCACGAGGGCGTGCCGGGCCACCACCTGCAGATCGGCCAGACCGTCTACCGCTCCGAGCTGCTCAACCGCTGGCGCCGGCTGGCCTCCTGGACCTCCGGGCACGGCGAGGGCTGGGCGCTCTACAGCGAGTGGCTGATGGCCGACCTGGGCTACATGGACGACCCCGGCAACCGGATGGGCCTGCTCGACGGGCAGTCGCTGCGGGCGGCCCGCGTCGTCATCGACATCGGCGTGCACTGCGGCTTCGAGGCCCCGGCGGAGGTCGGCGGCGGCGAGTGGACCTACGACAAGGCCTGGGAGTTCCTCAACAACCACGTCAACATGGACGAGGGCTTCGTGCGCTTCGAGCTCGACCGCTACCTCGGCTGGCCCGGCCAGGCTCCGGCCTACAAGATCGGCGAGCGCCTGTGGCTGGAGCTGCGCGAGGAGGTCCGCCGTCGCGAGGGCGACGCCTTCGACCTCAAGGCCTTCCACCGCCGCGCCCTCGACATCGGCGGCGTCGGGCTGGACACGCTCCGCGCCGCCGTGCTCGACGAGCTGTGAGCACCTCGTCGGGGGTGCCGGTCCGGCGCACCCGGCGGCTGGTGCTGCGCGGCTTCGTCGACGCCGACCGGGAGCCGTTCGCCGCGATCAACCGTGATCCCGAGGTGGTCCGCCACCTCCAGGGACCGCTGAGCCGCGAGCGCTCCGACGCCTTCGTCGACCGCATCGACGCCTGCTGGCGCGAGCGCGGCTGGGGCCTGTGGGCGCTGCAGGAGCGGGCGACCGGCCGGTTCGTCGGCTACACCGGTCTGTGGCCGGCCGACTTCCTGCCCTCGGGGCCCGGCGTCGAGGTCGGCTGGCGGCTGGCCCGGGACGCGTGGGGCCAGGGCTACGCCCCGGAGGCGGCCCGCGAGACGCTGCGCCACGGCTTCGAGGAGGTCGGCCTGCCGGAGATCGTCTCGTTCACCGCCGCCGGCAACCACGCCTCGCTGCGCGTGATGGACAAGATCGGGCTGCGCCGCGACCCCACCCGCGACTTCGACCACCCGCGCGTGGACGCGTCCGCCTTCCCCGAGCTGGTCCGGCACCTCTTCCACGCCCTCACCGCGGAGCAGTGGCGTGCCCGGCAGTAGCCTGTCGCCCGTGCTCCCCCTCGTCCTCGCCTCGGCCTCCCCCGCCCGCCTCGCCACGCTCCGCAGCGCGGGCGTCGAGCCGGAGGTGGTGGTCTCGGGGGTCGACGAGGACGCCGTCCTCGCCGCCGCGCAGGACAGGTATGGGGTGCTCCACCCCTCGGACGTCGCGCTCACCCTCGCACGGGCCAAGTGCGAGGCGGTCGTCGCCGCGGAGCGGCCCGACGCCCTCGTGCTGGGCTGCGACTCGGTGCTCGAGCTGGACGGCGAGGTGCACGGCAAGCCGGGCGACGCCGCCACGGCGACCGAGCGCTGGCGGAGGATGCGCGGCCGGGCGGGCACGCTGCATACCGGTCACTGGGTGGTCGACGACCGCGAGGGGGGCAGTGGCGCGACGCTGGGCGCCACCGCGTCCACGCTGGTGCGCTTCGCCGACCTCTCGGACGAGGAGATCGAGGCCTACGTCGCCACCGGGGAGCCGCTGCAGGTGGCCGGGGCGTTCACCGTCGACGGGCTGGGCGGCCCCTACGTGACGTCGGTCGAGGGAGACTTCCACGCCGTCGTCGGGGTGAGCCTGCCGCTGCTGCGCGAGCTGCTCCTGCAGGTCGGCGTGCCCTGGCACGCGCTGCGCTCCTGACCGTCCGCGGAGCCGACGACCCTGCGTCGCAGGGCCTGCCGACGTGGTGGGACGATGGGCGCACAGGTGAAGTACGCCGAGGAGGTCGAGTGGTCGTGGACGCGCGCAGGGTCGCGGTGGTCGGTGCAGGGATGGTCGGGCTGGCGACGGCGTGGCACCTGCAGGAGCAGGGGGTCGAGGTCACCGTCCTCGACCGTGAGGGCGTCGCGGCGGGCGCGTCCTGGGGCAACGCCGGCTGGCTGACGCCGGCGATCGCGACGCCGCTGCCGGAGCCGGCGGTCCTGCGCTACGGCATGCGTGCGGTGCTGTCGCCCAACTCCCCCGTCTACGTGCCGCCGACGGCGGACCCCCGCCTGGCGCAGTTCGTCGCGGGCTTCGTCCGGCACAGCACCGCGGGCCGCTGGGACACGGCGATGCGGGCGCTGCTGCCGGTCAACGAGCGGGCCCTCGAGGCCTTCGACCAGCTCGTCGCGGGCGGTGTGCGGGCCGAGGTCTACCCGGCCGAGCCGTTCACCGCCGCCTACGACCGCGCCGGCGACGTGCAGACCCTCCTCGACGAGTTCCGCCAGATCGAGCGCTCCGGCGGTCGCGTCGAGCACGAGCTCATCGGCGGCGACGAGGCCAGGCGGCGCGAGCCGGCCCTGTCCGACACCGTCCAGGCGGCGATTATCATCCACGGGCAGCGCTACATCCGGCCGGTCGACTTCGTCGAGGCCCTCGCCGCGTCGGTGCGCGAGCGCGGCGCGCAGATCGTCACCGGCTCGGAGGTGCTCGGCCTCGAGGACATCGGCAGCGGCGGGGTCCGCGTCGACGCGACGGGCGAGGGCGCCGGGCTTCACGACGCGGTGGTCGTGGCCAGCGGCGCGTGGCTGGGCGAGCTGGTCGCGCAGTTCGGCGTGCGGCAGGTGGTGCAGGCCGGCCGCGGCTACTCCTTCAGCGTGGAGACCACCCAGATGCCGCGCGGCCCGCTCTACTTCCCGGCCACCCGGGTGGCGCTGACGCCGCTGGGCGACCGCCTGCGCGTCGCGGGGATGATGGAGTTCCGTCGCCCCGACTCCCCGCTCGACCCGCGCCGGATCACCGCCATCGTCGAGTCGACGCGCCCGCTGCTCCGCGGGGCCGACCTCGACCACCGCCAGGACGAGTGGGTCGGCTCGCGCCCGGTCACCGCCGACGGGCTCCCGCTCGTCGGGGCCACGACGTCCGAGCGGGTCTTCGTCGCCGGCGGCCACGGCATGTGGGGCATCACCCTCGGCCCGATCACCGGCCAGCTCCTGGCCGAGCAGATCACGACCGGGCAGGTCCCGGCCGCGCTCACGCCCTTCGACCCGCTGCGCAGGCTGTCCTGGGCCCCCGACGTGCTGCGCCGCCGCAGCGCCGCGACGGCCTGAGCGCCGCTGCAGCGGCGGGCCCTCAGGCGTCGTAGTCGATCTCGACCGTGTCGCTCACCGGGTGCGACTGGCACATCAGCCGGTAGCCGCGCTCGACCTCGTCCGGCTCCAGTGCGTAGTTGCGGTCCATCTCGACCTCGCCGCTGACCACCTTGGCCCGGCAGGTGCCGCACACGCCGTTGGTGCACGAGAAGGGGGCGTCGGCGCGCTCGCGCAGCGTCGCGTCCAGGATCGACTCGCGCCGCGTCGGCATCGGCACGGTGGTGGTGCGCCCGCCCAGCGTCACGGTGACGACCGCCTCGGCCGGGGCGCTCTCGTCCACCTCGACGACCGGCGCGGGCGCGATGCCGCCGCTGTCGTCGACGTGGAAGATCTCGTGGTGCACGTGGTCGGGGGCGACGCCACGCTCGCGCAGGACCTCGCGCACGCCCTCGACCAGGCCGAAGGGCCCGCACAGATACCACTCGTCGACCTCGTCCTCGGGGACGAAGGTGGCGAGGAACTCCTCGAACTTCTCCCGGTCGATCCGGCCGGTGAGCAGCTCCAGCTCCTGCCGCTCGCGGGAGAGCACGTTGAAGAGGCTGAGCCGACCCGGGTAGCGGTTCTTCAGGTCCATCAGCTCCTCGAGGAACATGATGGAGTCGGTGCGGCGGTTGCCGAAGATGAGCGTGGCCCGCGACCCCGGCTCCTCCTCGAGCACGGTCGACAGCAGCGACAGCACCGGCGTGATCCCCGAGCCCGCGGCGACCGCGACGTGGTGCTTGGTGGCCGTCGGGTCGGTCGGGCAGACGAAGGACCCCAGCGGCGTCATGACCTGCAGCACGTCGCCGGCCCGCACGTGCTCGTTGAGCCAGGTCGACATCGTCCCGCCCGGGACCCGCGCCGAGGCGACGCGGACGACCCCCCGCTCGGTGGACTCGCCCTTGGAGATGCAGCAGGAGTAGGACCGGCGCACGTCCTGCCCGTCGATCGTCGCCCGCACGGTCAGGTGCTGGCCGGGCTGGAAGTCGAACTCCTCGCGCAGGTCCTCCGGCACCTCGAAGGAGATGGCGACGGCGTCGTCGGTGAGCCGGTCGACCCGGCTGACGGTGAGGTCGTGGAAGGTCGCGCGCCGACGCGTCGGCTGCGTGATGAGGGCCACGGACGCTCCTCTCGGGTATGCGGTGGGGCTAGATGGTCTTGAACTCGTCGAAGGGCTCGTGGCAGGCGCGGCACCGGCGCAGCGCCTTGCAGGCGGTCGACCCGAAGCGGGAGATCTCCTCGGTGTCGGGCGAGCCGCACAGCGGGCAGGCGACCCGCCGCAGCTGCAGCCGGACCCCGACCGGGCCGCCGTGCGCCCGCTCGCCGGTGGGCGGGGCGATGCCGAAGCGGCGCAGGGACTCGCGGCCCTCCTGGCTCATCCAGTCGGTGGTCCACGGCGGCGAGAGCCGGGTGACGACCTCGACGGGCACGCCGTGCCGGGCCCCGGCGGCGCGGACGTCGTCCTCCATGACCTTCATCGCCGGGCAGCCGGAGTAGGTCGGGGTCATCGTCACCCGCAGCCCGTCGCCGACGTGCTCGACGTCCCGGATGACGCCGAGGTCGTCGAGGGAGACGACTGGGATCTCGGGGTCGCGCACGGCCCGCACCTCGCGCTCGACCTGCTCGAGCAGCGCGGGGGTGACGGGCGGACGAGGGGTGCGCGTCGGCATACCTGCACCTGCTCCCGCGACCACGCTCACCAGGTGGCGCCCGGGTGGCTGCGCGCGACGTGCTGCATCTCCGCGAGCAGGTAGCCCATCGCCTCGGAGTGCACGCCCTCGCGGCCGCCGCGGGCGCGCCAGCGGGGCTCGTCGGGCATGGTCAGGGTGGCCGCGTCCAGGACGTCGGCGACGTAGCGGTTGACCGCGTCGGTCAGGGTCGAGGGCAGCACGCCGATCCCCTCGTCGGCCGCCCACCGCGCCGCCGCCCAGTCCTCGCCGAGCTCGCCGACGTAGGGGTGGACCGCCTCGAGGCCGGCCTGCATCCGCTCGTGGCTGACGTCGGTGCCGTCGCCGAGCCGCACCACCCACTGGGTGGCGTGGTCGCGGTGGTAGTCGACCTCCTTGACCGCCTTCTGCGCGACGCCGGCGAGGGTCTCGTCGGCGGAGCCGAGCAGCGCGGTGTAGAGCTCGTGCTGGTAGCTGGCGAACCACAGCATCCGGGCCATCTCCTGGCCGAAGTCGCCCCGCGGCTGCTCCACGAGGTGCACGTTGCGAAACTCCCGCTCGTCGCGCAGCATCGCCATCGCGTCCTCGTCGCGGCCCCGGCCCTCAACCTCCCCGGCGCGCGTCAGCAGCGCGCGCGCCTGGCCCAGCAGGTCCAGCCCGACGTTGCCCAGCGCCATGTCCTCCTCGATCTGCGGGGCGTGGGTCATCCACTCCCCCAGCCGCTGGGCGTAGACCAGCGCGTCGTCGCCCAGGCTCAGCAGGTATGCCGTGTGCAGGCTCGTCGGGTCGGTCACCGGCCGCTCGCGGGGCCCGGCGACGGTGACGCCGGAGTAGTCATGACCGGTGCTCACAGGTACTCCACGTCCTCGGGCACCTCGTAGAACGTCGGGTGCCGGTAGACCTTGTCGGCGGCCGGGTCGAAGAAGCTGTCCCGCTCCTCGGGGCTTGATGCCGTGATGTCCGAGGAGGCCACCACCCAGATGGAGACACCCTCCTGGCGGCGGGTGTAGACGTCGCGGGCGTTGCGCAGGGCCATCTGCGCGTCGGGGGCGTGCAGCGACCCGACGTGGCCGTGGGACAGGCCGCGCCGCGGCCGCACGAAGACCTCCCACAGCGGCCAGCCGGCCTGCGTCATGCGACCTCCTCCTGCGCGGCGTGCTTGGCGGCGTAGGCCACGGCCGCCTCCCGGACCCAGGCGCCGTCCTCGTGGGCGGCGACCCGGGTGGCGATGCGCTGGGCGTTGCACGGGCCGTCGCCCTTGAGCACCCGCCAGAACTCGTCCCAGTCGACCTCGCCGAAGTCCCAGTGCCCGGTCTCCTCGTTCCACCGCAGGTCGGGGTCGGGCAGGGTGATGCCGAGCTTGATCGCCTGCGGCACGGTCATGTCGACGAACTTCTGGCGCAGGTCGTCGTTGGTGAAGCGCTTGATGCCCCAGGCCATGTTCTGGGCGGTGTGACCGTCCTTGGCCTTCTCCCCGGAGTCCGGCGGGCCGAACATCATCAGCGCCGGCCACCACCACCGGTCGGCGGCGTCCTGCAGCATCGCGCGCTGCTCCTCGGTGCCCCTCGACAGCGTCCAGAGGATCTCGTAGCCCTGCCGCTGGTGGAAGGACTCCTCCTTGCACACGCGGATCATCGCGCGGGCGTAGGGACCGTAGGAGCAGCGGCACAGGGGCACCTGGTTCATGATCGCGGCGCCGTCGACGAGCCAGCCGATGGCGCCCACGTCGGCCCAGGTCAGCGTGGGGTAGTTGAAGATCGAGGAGTACTTCTGCCTGCCCGCGTGCAGCTTGTCGAGCAGCTCGGAGCGGTCGACGCCCAGGGTCTCGGCGGCGGAGTAGAGGTAGAGGCCGTGGCCCGCCTCGTCCTGGACCTTGGCCATGAGGATCGCCTTGCGGCGCAGGCTCGGCGCACGGGTGATCCAGTTGCCCTCCGGCTGCATGCCGATGATCTCCGAGTGCGCGTGCTGGGCGATCTGCCGGACGAGCGTCTTGCGGTAGCCCTCCGGCATCGCGTCGCGCGGCTCGATCCGG
Organism: uncultured Ornithinimicrobium sp.; assembly: GCA_964581125.1. GTDB lineage: Bacteria > Actinomycetota > Actinomycetes > Actinomycetales > Dermatophilaceae > Ornithinicoccus. The sequence goes on along the minus strand of CAZONQ010000073.1, from coordinate 3,353 downwards.
GAGTCCTGCTCGATCAGACCGTCGAAGTAGTCCTGCAGGGCCTCGGTGTAGTCCTGGGTCTCCGCGGCGTTGAGGGGCGCGTCGTCGCGGGGCCCGAAGTCGTTGCCGTACATGTCTCCAGTCTGCCAGAACGCTCCTGTTTATGACAGCCCGACCGTCAGACGCCGCCCGACCTGTCACACGGGGCGGGCGGCGGCCGGCGCCGACCCGCGTGGGACACTGGCGGCACCATGACCGACCCCCAGTCCCGCCCCGGCCCGCTCGCGGACGTCGCGGTGCGCACCGGCCGCGCGACCGACGCCCCCGCCGTCGGTTTCGTGCAGGCCCTCGTCTACCGGCACGACCACGCCGAGGTCCTCCCCCGCGAGGCGCTGGACGCGATGACCGGCCCCCGGCTGGGACAGGTATGGCGTCGCTCCCTCGAGCAGCCGCCCACGCCTCGTCACCGCCTCCTGGTCGCGACCGAGGGGCCCAGGGTCGTCGGCTACGTCGCGATCGGCCCGGCCGGCGACGAGCCGGGGCTGGAGGCGGGAGCCACCGGGATGATCTACGAGGGCGGGGTGCACCCGGAGGCGCGCCACCAGGGTCACGGCTCGCGCCTGCTCAACGCGGCCGTCGACACCCTGCGCGCCGGGACCGCGGACGGCGGGCTCGAGGCCGTGGCGACCTGGGTCCTCGCGGACGCCGAGGAGACCCGGGCCTTCCTCCAGGAGGCCGGCTTCGCGCCCGACGGCGCCTGGCGCGACCGCGTCGTCGACGACGAGGGCGGCACCGCGCGCGAGGTCCGGCTGGTGGCGACCCTGGACCAGGCGTGAGCCGCGCGTGAGCGAGCACACCGCATACCCCACCCGGTGGTGGCGGACCCCTGCCGGGCGCGAGGGCCTGGCGGTGGGCGTGGCGACCGGCGCCTACGGCATCAGCTGCGGCGCGCTCGGCGTCGCCGCGGGGCTGACGGTCTGGCAGACGATGGTGACCTCCCTGCTGCTCTTCAGCGGCGGCTCGCAGTTCGCGCTCTTCGGCGTGGTGGCCAGCGGCGGCGGGCCGGTCGCCGCGGTCGGCACCTCGACGCTGCTGGGCGTGCGCAACATGTTCTACGGGCTGCAGCTCGTCCACCTGCTCGACGTCCGGGGCTGGCGCCGCCCGGCGGCCGCGCACCTGACGATCGACGAGTCGACCGCGGTCGCGATCTCGCAGGGCGACCGGGAGGCCCAGCGGGTCGGCTTCTGGGTCACCGGGCTGACGGTCTTCGTGCTGTGGAACCTCATGACGCTCCTCGGCGCGCTCCTGGGCAACGCGCTCGGCGACCCGCGGACCTACGGGCTCGACGCGGCCGCGGCCGGCGCGTTCGTCGCGCTGCTCTGGCCCCGGCTCAAGGGCCGGGACCCGCTCGCCGTGGCGGCCCTCGCCGTCGTGCTGACCGTCGTGGTCGCACCGTTCACGACGCCCGGCGTGCCGGTCCTCGTCGCCGCCACCGCCGCGCTCGTCGTGGGGCTGCCGCGGCGGAGGCACCGCGAGCAGGAGAAGGTGGAGGTGCCGGCGTGACCGCCTGGGTGACCGTGCTGGCCGCGTGCGCGCTGGCCTACCTGCTCAAGCTGATCGGCTACCTGGTGCCCGAGCGGGTGCTGGAGATCCCCTGGGTCGCGCGCGTGACGCCGCTGCTGCCCGTGGCGCTGCTCTCCTCGCTCGTCGTCACCCAGGCCTTCCTGACCTCCGACGGCACGTTCGTGCTCGACGCGCGGGCGGCCGGCGTGGGCGCGGCGGTCGTCGCGCTGCTGCTGCGCGCGCCCTTCCTGCTCGTGGTGGCGGTGGCGGCCGCGACGGCGGCCCTGGTGCGGCTCTGGACATGAGCCCTGGCCACGAGCCGGCGCGCCGCATCGTCGGCGTCGACCTCGCGCGGCTGGTCGCGCTGCTCGGGATGTTCGCCGCGCACCTGGTCGATCCGACCGACCCGACCGGGCCCGGCCGCGTCGACCCGCTCTTCCAGCTCGTCGCAGGCCGGTCGTCGGCGCTCTTCGCGCTGCTGGCGGGCGTCGGCGTCGCGCTGGCCACGCGTGGGGTCGCCGCCGACCCGACCGGCCACCGGGTGCGGCTCGTCGTCCGCGCCGCGCTGGTCGCGGCGCTCGGGCTGGTGCTCGGTCTGCTGCCCAGCGGGCTGGCGGTCATCCTCACCTTCTACGGCGTCCTCTTCCTCTGCGCGCTGCCCGTCGTCACCTGGCGGGCACGGTCGCTGGCGCTGCTGGCCGTCACCTGGGGGCTGCTCTCGCCGGTCGTGAGCCTGCTGCTGCGCCGGCAGGTCGACGCACCGGCCAAGATCGTGCCGTCCGTCCTCGACCTGACCGACCCGTCGACCCTGGGGCTCGAGCTGCTGCTCACCGGCTACTACCCGGTCCTCACCTGGGCGACCTACCTCTACGCCGGCATGGCGGTCGGCCGGCTCGACCTGCGGCGTCCCGCGGTCGGGCCGAGGCTCGCGCTCACCGGCGCGTGGCTGGCGGCCCTGTCCGCCGCGGTGTCCGCCCTGGTGACCTCGTCCGGCGCCGCGCGGGCGGCGCTGCTCGCGGACGAGGGGCTGTCGGCGGGTGCGTGGTCCGTCCTGGGCACGGAGCTGCGGGAGGGGCTGCACGGCACGCACCCGGCCGGCTCGGCGTGGTGGCTCGGCGTCTGGTCGCCGCACAGCGGGAGCGTCGTCGACCTCGCCCACACCACGGGGTGCGCCCTGCTCGTGCTCGGGCTGGCGCTGTGGCTGGTCAGGCTGGCGCCGGCGCTGCCGTGGCGCGTGCTGGCCGGGGCCGGCGCGATGACGCTCACGCTCTACTCCACCCACGTGGTGGTGATGGCCAGCGCGCTCGGGGTGCGCGGCGCCGCGGCGCTGGCCGTCCACGCGGTGCTGGCCGTCGTCGTGGGGGCGGCCTTCGCCTCGGTGCCGGCACGAGGATCCCTCGAGTCCCTGGTCAGCTCGGCGACCCGGAGGGTGCCGCTGCGCGGCGCCCTCCGGGCGTCGTCACCGCGCTGACACCCTCCGGAGCCGCGCCGGCCCCTCCCGGCCCCTCCCTCCCCCGCCCGGCCGTGCGTGTTCACCTCCTGTTCACCTTGGGGCTGCTCACGTGTACGCTAGGTGAACAGAAGGTGAACGACCGGAGGAGAAGGGTGGGCGAGATGGCCGAGGTACGGACGATCCGCAGCGCCGAGCGCACGGCGGTCATGACCTGGGTGCCGGTGACGACGGCCGACGGGCGGGTGCGCATGGAGATGCGCTGGCACGTCGGCGAACGGCCCGCACGGCAGGCGGGCAGCAGGGTGGGCGCAGCCGCCTGAGGGCGCAGCCAGAGACGCCGCGCAGCCAGAGACGCCGC
>CAZONQ010000072.1:0-12265 GCA_964581125.1 uncultured Ornithinimicrobium sp. | reverse complement strand
AGGGTGGCCTCAGTCGCGCTCGAGGCCGAGGTAGGCCGCCACGATGCCCTCGTCGGCGAGCAGGTCGGCCGCAGGGCCGGACTGGGCGACCTCGCCGCTGGCCAGGACGTAGCCGTGGTCGGCGGCGCGGAGGGCACGGCGGGCGTTCTGCTCGACGAGGAGCACGCTGGTGCCTCCGGCGCGGATCTCCTCGATGACGCGGAAGACGTCGTCGACCACCTTGGGCGCCAGGCCCATCGACGGCTCGTCGAGCAGCATGAGCTCGGGCTCGGCGACGAGGGCCCGGCCGATGGCGAGCATCTGCTGCTCGCCGCCGGAGAGGCTGCCCGCCGGGAGCGCGCGGCGCTCGGCGAGCACCGGGAACCGGTCGTAGACCTCGTCGGTCCGCGCGCCGGAGCTGTGCCAGGCACCGAGCTGGAGGTTCTCCTCGATGGTCATGGACGCGAGGATCTGCCGGCCCTCGGGGACCTGCACGAGGCCCCGCCCCACGAGGGCGTGGGCGGGCCGCTTGGTGACGTCGTCGCCCTTGAAGAGGATGCGTCCGCCCGAGGGCCGCACGACGCCGCTGACCGCGTTGATGATCGAGCTCTTGCCCGCGCCGTTGGCGCCGACGAGCGTGACCAGGCCGCCGCGGGGCACCGTGAAGCTGACGCCGCGCACGGCGCGCACCCGCCCGTAGGACACCTCCAGGTCCTCGACCGTCAGGATCGGGTCGTTCATCGCGCCTCCTCCCTGTCCGCACCGGGCTCGGCGTCGTCGCCGCCGAGGTAGGCCTCGATGACCGCCGGGTCCTCGATGATCTGCGCCGGCGTGCCGGTCGCGATGACCTGGCCGAAGTTGAGCACGACGATCCGGTCGCAGGTCTTCATGACCATGCCGACGTTGTGCTCGATGAGCAGGATCGTCAGGCCCTCCGCCGCCAGGGAGCCGATGAGCTCGGAGAGCGCGTCGGCCTCGACGTGGTTCATGCCCGCGGCCGGCTCGTCCAGGATGAGCAGCGAGGGCTCGGAGGCCAGCGCCCGGGCGATCTCCAGCCGCCGCTGGTCACCGTAGGACAGCGACGCCGCCTCCTCGCCGGAGCGGTCGGCGAGCCCGACCCGCTCCAGGCACCGGGCGGCGTGCGCCACCACCTGGGCCTCGTCGCGACGGGCGCCGGGCAGCCACAGCAGCCGGCGCAGGAAGGTCGGCCGGCTCACCACGTGGGCGCCGACGAGCACGTTCTCCAGCGCGGACAGGCGCGGGAAGAGCTTGGAGTGCTGGAAGGTGCGGCTCACGCCGGCCTGCGCGACCCGGTGGACCGGTGTGCGTCCCGGCGTGGTGCCGAGCACCTCGAAGGTCCCTCCGGAGGGCGCCACGACCCCGCTGATCATGTTGACCAGGGTCGTCTTGCCCGCGCCGTTGGGCCCGATGAGCCCGACGACCTCGCCGGAGTCGATCGTCAGGTCGACGTCGCGCACGGCGTGGACGCCGCCGTAGTCCTTGTCACCGCCGGTGATCCGCACGATGGTCTCGCCGGCCTCGGGGTGCGGACGCTCGACGAGCCGTCCCCGTGCCTCCTCGGCCGCCCCCTCCCGGGCACGGACGCGCACCCGCGGGATGAGCGAGCCGAGGCCGCCGGGGAGGAACACGATGACGAGCAGGAGCAGCAGGCTGCCGACGAACGGCCGGACCCAGCCGGCCTCCACGCCGAGGGCGCGCTGGATCTCGGGCACCGAGGTGAGGAACCCGGCGCCGAGCAGCGGCCCCAGCCAGGTGGTCGACCCGCCGACGACGGCCATCACCAGGCCGTCGATCGCGGTGCCGAAGGCGAAGTCCTCCGGCGCCAGCAGGCGCACGTAGTAGGCCCACAGCACGCCGTAGAGCCCGGCGACCGCCCCGGCGGCGACGAAGGCCGACAGCCGGTGCCGGCCCACGTCGATGCCCATGGCCCGCGCCGCCAGCTCGTCCTCGCGGATCGCGGCCAGCGCCCGGCCGTAGCTGCTCGGCCCCTGCCGCCAGAACCAGTAGGCGACCAGGGCCAGGCACACCCACGCGACGGCGGGCGTGACGACCTTGGGCACGGACATGCCGTTGGCCCCGCCGGTCCACTCGGCGTTGATGAGCAGGATCCGGACGGCCTCGGCGAACCCGAGCGTCGCGATGGCGAGGAAGACCCCGCGCAGGTGCATCGTCGGCAGCCCGAGCACGACGGCGGCCAGGGCGCCGACGACCATGCCGACGACGATCGCGACCAGCAGCGCCGGGAGGTCGCCGACGTCCGCAGGCGCCGGCGCCAGCGCGGCGGCCGTGAAGCCCCCGAGGGCGCCGAACCCGGCCTGGCCCAGGCTGAGCTGGCCGGCGACGAGGACCGCGTAGAAGGAGTAGGCGAAGACCGCGTTGAGCGCGATGAAGACGAGGACGGACTCGGTCATCACACCTCCCGGACCCTGCGGCTGCCGAAGAGTCCCTGCGGCCGGACGACGAGCAGCAGGAAGAGCAGCCCGAACGCGACGAGGTCGCGCCAGCTCGACCCGACGTACTGCACCGCGAACACCTCGGCCAGCCCGAGCACGAGCCCGCCGACGAGCGCCCCGGGGAGCGACCCCATACCTCCCACGATGATGACGGCCAGGCCCTTCAGCTCGATGGCCGACCCCATCCCCAGCTGGGCGGAGTTGACGTTCATGGCGAAGAGCGCGCCGGCCACCGCGCCGAGCGCGGACGACAGCGCGAAGGTCGTCGCGGTCACGCGGTCGACGTTGATCCCCAGGACCGTGGCGGCCCGCGGGTTCTCGGCGACCGCCCGCATGGCCCGGCCGAGCCGGGTCCGCGCGACCAGCCAGGTGAGGCCGACCATGAGCACGATCGAGATCACGAGGATCGCGACCTGCAGGAGGGTCACCCGGGCGCCCAGGAAGCCGAAGGTCTGGGCCGGGAACGCCTCGACGGGGAAGCGTCGGGTGTCGGGGCCGTAGCGCGCCAGCAGCAGCGCGATGAACATCCCGCCGAGGCCGATCGAGGAGATGAGCCCGGCGAAGTGCGCGTCCGGTCTGCCCTTGAGCGGCCGGAACGCGACCCGCTCGATGACCAGCCCGAGGATCGCGCCGACCACGGCGACGAGCGGCAGGGCCACCCAGATCGACAGCCCGCCCACCGCGACCAGCTCGATCCCGACGAACGCGGCCGCCGCGAAGACGGCCGGGTGCGCCAGGTTGAGCCGGTCGAGGATGCCGAAGACGAGCGTGAAGCCGATCGCGAAGAGCGCGTAGAGGGACCCCAGGAAGAGCCCGTTGAGGAGCTGCTGCATCGCCCGCTCAGTTCAGCGGCGTGAAGGCGCCGTCCTCGACGATCTGCACGACCGCCTGGTGCTCGGCGTCGCGGTCGGCGTTGATCGAGAAGGTGCCCAGCACGGTGTCCAGGTCCTGGATGCCGGTCAGGCCGTCCCGGATGTCCTCCGGCTCGCCCGAGCAGTTGGCGCGCACGGCGGCGTCGATGACGACCATGCCGGTGTAGGCCTGGGCGGCGAACTGGTCGGGCTGGCTGCCGAACTTCTCCTCGAAGTCGGCCAGGAAGGCCTTGTTGAGCTCGCCCTCGGAGGCGGAGTTCCACGCGGCGCCCACGACGACGCCCTCGGCCGCCTCGCCCGCGTCGCTCATCAGCTTGGGGTTGTTGAAGCCGTTGCCGCCGATGATCGGCACGTCGATGCCCAGCTGGCGGGCCTGGGTGACGAGCGGGATGGCCGCCTCGATGAGCCCGGAGACGACGATGGCGTCCGGCTCGGCGCCCTTGGCCTCGGTGAGCAGGGCCCGGAAGTCGGTGTCGGCCTTGGAGAAGGTCAGCGTGCTGGCGATCTCGATGCCCTGCTCCTCCAGCGCGGAGGCGAAGACCTCGTAGCCGGACTCGGTGAAGGCGTCGTCGTTGGAGTACATGACGACGACCTTTTCGAGGCCGAAGTGCTCCTTGGCGACCTCGACGGTCTGCGGGATGACCTGCGCCTCGGTGAGCGAGTCGCGGAAGATGAAGTCGCCCTGCTCGGTGATGCCGCTGGCGGTGTTGGAGATCGCCAGCACCGGCACGCCGGCCTCCTGCGCGATCGGCTGGGCCTGGAAGGCGGTGTTGGACAGGGTCGGGCCGATGATGACGCTGCGGTCCTGGGTGAAGCTCTCGAAGACGGTGATGCCCTGCTTGGGGTCGGAGGCGTCGTCCTCGATCTTCAGGTCGTAGGTGACGCCCTCCTTCTCGGCGAGCTTCTCCGCGGCGAGCTCCAGGCCCTTCTTCTGCGAGTCGCCGTAGGACGCCGCGCCGCCGGTGAGCGAGACGGCCGCGCCGACCGGGACGGGCGCCTCGATGGTGCAGGAGTCGCCGGAGCCGCTGCCGACGAGCTCGCCGCCGGACCCGCCGCCGTCGCCGTCCTCACCCCCGCAGGCGGTGAGGACGAGGGCGAGCGCGCTGGTGCCGGCGAGCAGCTTCAGGGTGGTGTTCATGGGTCTCCTCCGGGAGTGGGGCGGGTCAGGGTCGTTCAGGGTCGGTGGGCGGCGTCCGGGACGCCGGGCGTATGGGGTGCACGCGACACGTGCTCGGGGGTCAGGTCGGCGAGGCTGGCCACGCCCAGCAGCCGCATCGTGCGGTGGACCTGGGAGACCAGGATCTCCAGGGCCCGCGCCACGCCGGCCTGGCCGCCGGCCATGAGGCCGTAGAGGTAGGCTCGCCCGACCATGACGGCGTCCGCCCCGCGGGCCACGGCGGCGACGACGTCGCCGCCGTCGAGCACGCCGCCGTCGATGAGCACCGGCACGTCGGGGCCGACCGCGGCGCGGACCTCCGGGAGCAGGTCGAGCGGGGCGACGGCGCGGTCGAGCTGGCGCCCGCCGTGGTTGGAGACGACGAGCCCGTCGACGCCGAGGGCGACGAGGTCGGCGGCGTCCTGGGCGTGCTGGACGCCCTTGACCACGATCCGTCCGGGCCACTCCGAGCGCAGCCAGGCCAGGTCATCGTGGGTGATGCCGGGGTCGAACATCCGGTCCACCAGCTCGGCGACGCTGCCGCCGCTGGTGCGCAGCGAGGCGAACTCGATCGGCTCGCTGGTGAGCAGGTCGGCCCACCAGCGCGGGTGGAGCGCCATGCCGGCCAGGGTCCTGGCGGTGAGGGCCGGCGGGATGGTCAGGCCGTTGCGCACGTCGCGCAGGCGCTGCCCCGCGACGGCGGTGTCGACGGTGAGCACGAGGGTCTCGAAGCCGGACCCCGCGGCGCGGCGGACGAGCTCCCGGGAGGCGTCCCGGTCCTGCCACAGGTAGAGCTGGAACCAGCGCTGCACGTCCGGCACGTCGGCGGCCAGGTCCTCGACCGAGACCGTCCCCATGGTCGACAGGGTGTAGGGCACCCCGGCGTCGGCCGCGGCGCGGGCGACCGCCCACTCCCCCTCGGTGTGCATCATCCGGGTGAAGCCGGTCGGGGCGAGGACCACCGGGACCGGGCTGGTCACGCCGAGGACCTCGATGCGCGAGTCGACGTTCCGCACGTCGCGCATGACGCGCGGGCGGAACTGGACGTCGGCGAAGGCCTGCCGCGACCGCGCGAGCGAGCGCTCGCCCTCGGCCGCGCCGTCGACGTAGTCGAAGACGGCCCGGGGGGTGCGCCGGCGCGCCAGCTGCCGCAGGTCCTCGACCGTGGCGGCGCGGCGGAGGGCGGCCTGGGTCCGGCGGAGGGTCGGCGGCTCCACCCGCACGAGGGGACGCAGCTCGGACCACGTCGGCACCCGGCGGCGCAGCGGAGACACGGTCCCTCCCTCGAAGGCGGTGGATAGTTATGCACGCTCACGGATGTGCACCCCGGGCACACTACCCGGGGCGCCCCGCGCCCCCCAAGGAGGGGAGCCCAATGGTGATGAAAACGTGACCATCGGCGCGGCTCGGTGACGGCGCGGCCGTGGCCCTGTGATGGAGTGGGCCCATGGCAGAGCCCGCACCCGTCCCGGACCAGGACCCCTTCGGCTGGCTCGAGGAGGTGGAGTCGCAGGCCGCCCTCGCGTGGGTCGGCGAGCGCAGCCGGCGCGCCGAGGAGCGTCTCGCCGGCCACGACGGCCACGCGGCCCGGCACGCCGGGATCCGTGAGGCGCTCGAGGCGCCCGACCGCATCCCGCTCGTCAGCCAGGTCGGCGACCACCTCTACGGCTTCTGGACCGACGCCGAGCACCCGCGCGGGGTGTGGCGGCGCACCACGTGGGACTCCTACCGCGGCGACGACCCGGCCTGGGAGGTGCTCGTCGACCTCGACGAGCTGTCCCGCGAGGAGGGCGTCGCGTGGGTCTGGCAGGGGGCCTCCGTGCTCCGTCCCACCCACGACCGCGCCCTCGTGCAGCTCTCGCGCGGCGGCGCCGACGCGGGCACCACCCGCGAGCTCGACCTCACCACCCTGGAGTGGGTCCCCGAGCCCGAGGGCTTCGCCAAGCCGGAGGCCAAGGGACGTCTGGTGTGGCGTGACCGCGACCACGTCTACGTCACCTCCGCGGCGGACCCCACCGGGCCGACCCGGTCGGGCTACCCGCGCACGGTGCGGCTCTGGGAGAGGGGGACGCCGCTGGAGGAGGCGACGGTGCTCCATACCGTCGAGGAGGACGACCTGGGGGTCTTCGTCGAGCACGACCAGGAGACCGGGCGCACGCTGCTGCGCCGCGCCGTGGCCTTCTACGACGGCCAGCTGCTCGTCCTCACCGACGACGGGCTGGTGCCCCTGCCGCTGCCGAGCAGCGCGGACGTCACCGTGCACGACGACCTCGTGGCCGTGCGCCTGCGCGAGGCGTGGCGGGCCCGCGGCGCCGACGGCCGGACCGTCGAGCACGCGCAGGGCAGCCTGCTCGTCGCGCCGCTGGGGGCCGCGCTGGGCGGCGACGCCGCGTGGACCCCGGTCTTCGTGCCGGACGACCGGTCGGCGCTCGTCGACGTGACGTGGACCGCCCACCAGCTGGTCACCACGGCCCTCGTCGACGTCCGCCACACGGTGCAGGTCCACTCCCCCGGCGCCGACGGCGCGTGGTCGACGCGCGACCTCACGGACGCGCTCGACCTCGGGCTGCGGACGGTGAGCGTGTGGGCCGTGGACGAGCACGGCAGCGACGACCTGTGGCTGACGACGACCGGCTTCCTGGAGCCGGTGGCGCTCTCGGTCGCCCACGTGGGCGGTTCCGAGGACGGTGCCGGCGACCTGGTCCTGGAGCCGCTGAGGCGGGCGCCCGAGCGGTTCGACGCCACCGGGCTGTCCGTCGCGCAGCACTGGGCGACGTCGGCGGACGGCACGCGGGTCCCCTACTGGCAGGTCGGTCCTGCGCAGCTGCCGCTCGACGGGTCGACGCCGACCGTGCTGCACGGCTACGGCGGCTTCGAGCACGCGCTGACGCCGGCCTACGACCCGATCGTCGGCCGGGCCTGGCTGGCCGACGGCCACGTCCACGTCGTCGCCGGCATCCGCGGCGGCGGCGAGTTCGGGCCGCGGTGGCACCGGGCGGCGCTCGGACCGGAGCGGCACCGGGCCTACGAGGACTTCGTCGCCGTGGCGCGCGACCTCGTGGCGCGCGGCGTGACCTCGGTGGAGCGGCTGGGCTGCACGGGCCGGTCCAACGGTGGCCTGCTCGTCGGCAACATGCTCACCGGCTACCCCGAGGACTTCGGCGCGGTCGTGTGCCAGGTGCCGCTGCTCGACATGCGCCGCTACCACCTGCTGCTGGCCGGGGCCTCGTGGACGGCGGAGTACGGCGAGCCGGACGACCCGGACCAGTGGGAGTGGCTGCGCACCTACTCCCCCTACCAGCGGTTCGACGGCGGCCGTCCCACGCCACCGGTCTACCTGGCGACCTCGACCCGGGACGACCGCGTCCACCCCGGCCACGCCCGCAAGATGGCGGCCCTGCTGGAGGAGCACGGTCGCGACGTCACCTACTGGGAGAACACCGAGGGCGGGCACGGCGGCGCGAGCACCGCCGACCAGTGGGCCAGCTGGCACGCGCTGGCCTGGACCTTCCTGCACGAGCGGCTGGCGGGCTGAGACCGTGCGCGTCGCGGTGCTGGCGGCCGGGAGCCGCGGCGACTACCAGCCGGTGCTGGCGCTGGCCGCCGAGCTGCGCCGGCGTGGGCACGACGTCGGCGTCACCGCGACGAGCGACTTCGTCGACCTCGTCGAGGCGGAGGGCGTGGCGGTCGAGGAGGTCCGCACCGAGGTCATGCGCGTCTACCACGAGCGGGTCACCGCGCGGATGCCCGAGGACACCGCCGGACAGATGGCGCTCGTCGCGGGCTGGACCGGCGACCTCGCGGCCGAGGTGGGGCCGACCCTGCGCGACCTGTGGCCGCGCTACGACGCCGTCGTCTCCACCGTGCTGACCCTGCCGTGGGCGTGCGCGATGGCGGCCGCCGACCCGCGGCCGCACGCCGCCCTGCTCTTCGTCCCCGCGATGCCGACGGGCTGGGGCGACGCCAGCATGCTGTCGGTGCGGCCGGGCTGGTCGCCGGCCAACCTCGTCGCGGGGCTGCGGGCCCTCCCGGCGGCGGGGCAGGTCACCTCGGTGCCGCTGCGCGCGCTCGGCGACCGCCTCACCAGGAGGCAGCGGGCGCGGGCGGCGCGGATGATGCTCAGCACCCCGACGGTGGTCGCCCACTCCCCGCAGGTCGTCGCCCCGCGGCGGGTCTCCGGGCGACTCGTCCGGGCCACCGGATACCCCTTCCGCGAGCTGCCCGCCGGGGCCCGGCTGTCGAGCGGCACCGAGGCCTTCCTGGCGCGGGGCCCCGCGCCGGTCTACGTCGGCTTCGGCTCCCAGGGCGCGGCCCCGACCCGCGAGGCCCACCGGCTCGCGGTCGACGCGGTGCTCGGGCTGGGCGGACGGGTGGTCACCCTCCGCGGCACCGGTCTGGACGAGACGAGGTATGACGAGCGCGTCCGGTTCGTCGACGACGAGCCGCACGAGCTGCTCTTCCCCCGGGTCCGCACCGTGGTCCACCACGGCGGGGCGGGCACGACCGCCCAGGCGCTGCGCAGCGGCATACCCCAGGTCGTGGTGCCCTTCGTGCTCGACCAGCCCTTCTTCGCGCGGCGCTGCCACGAGATCGGGGTCGCCGGCCCGCCGGTGCCGGCGCAGCGGGCGACGGCGGAGGCCCTCCGCGCCTCGCTCGCGGTGGCGGGCGGCGAGCAGGTGCGGCGCCGGGCCGTGGACGTCGGCCGCGCGGTGGCTGCCGAGCGGGGCGCCGGCGCGGCCGCCGACGTCGTCGAGCGCGTCGCGGGCGTGGGCCCCGCGGACGGCGCCTGAGTCCGCCGCCTCACAGCAGGACGGTCGCGAAGGTCCCCGTCTGCCGGAAGCCCACCCGTCGGTAGGTGCGCACCGCGGGCTCGTTGAAGTCGTTGACGTAGAGCGTCACCGTCGGGGCCACGTGCCGCCGGGTGTGCTCGACGACGGCCGCCATCGCGGGCGCGGCGAGCCCCTGCCCGCGGTGGCGCGGGTGCACCCAGACGCCCTGCACCTGGGCGACGCCCAGGGCGACCGAGCCCAGGTCCGCCTTGAAGACGACCTCGCCGTCCTCGACCCGCACGAGGGTGTGGCCCCGCTCCACCAGGCCCTGGACGCCCCGGCGGTAGGCGACGCCGCTGCCCTGGTAGGGCGGGTAGCCGATCTCCTCGGTGAACATCGCGGTCGCCGCCGGGACGACGAGGTCGACCTCCTCGGGACGTGCCGGGCGGACCGCGGCGTCGACCGGGTGCCCGGCCTGCGCGGGCGAGGAGGTGATGGTCATCACGTGCTGGTTGGGGCGGACCTCGCGGGGGCGCCCCCAGGTGCGCTCCAGGCGGCCCCACAGGTCCAGGACCTGGTCGGCCGGACCGAAGACCGAGCTGGCCCAGGTGCGGCGGCGCACCACCTTGGTCGCGAGGGCGCCGAGAGCGCGGCTGCTCGCCTCGACGGGCACCACGTTGGCCGAGCACCAGCACAGGGCACGCTCGCCGCCGGACTCGTAGGCGAACAGCGGCCCGCGGGTCCCGGCCAGCCCGCTCTCGACGATCCGCGCGGCGACGAAGACGTTGGTGACGGGGTCCGCGCCGCAGATCTCGAGGGCCTCCTCGACGTCCCTCGTCCCGAGGGCGCGGACGGCTCCGAGGCTGCGCAGCATGGGGACAGCCTGCCGCACCCGGCCCGTCCGGTCGAGGCCGGACCCTCCGCGCACGCCCGTGCGCGGGGTGAGAGGCTAGGCGCACCCGCGAGGACGGGGACGACGGAAGGGGCGAGCCGATGCAACCGAAGGCGCTCACGGGCCGGGACCGCGACGAGGCCCTGCGCGTGCTGCGGGCCAGCGGGGAGGACGGCCCGCCCCTGGACGTGCTCGTGGTCGGCGGCGGCGTGACGGGGGCCGGGACCGCGCTCGACGCGGCCACCCGCGGGCTGTCGACGGCGCTCGTCGAGGCCGGCGACTGGGGGTCGGGGACCTCGCAGTGGTCGACCAAGCTGGTGCACGGCGGGCTGCGCTACCTGCAGATGCTCGACTTCGCGCTCGTCCACGAGGCGCTGACCGAGCGGGGGCTGCTGCTGCGCACCCTCGCGCCGCACCTGGTCAAGCCGATGCCGTTCCTCATCCCGCTGGAGCACCGGGTCTGGCAGCGCGCCTACTACGGCGCCGGCGTGACGCTCTACGACCTGCTGGCCAACCTCATGCCCGGCCGCAGGGCGCTGCCCATCCACCAGCACCGCACCCGCGGCGGGTTGCACCGCGAGTTCCCCGAGCTGCGCGCCGACCAGGCCGTCGGCGCCGTCAAGTACTGGGACGCGACCGTCGACGACGCTCGCCTGGTGGCGACGCTGGTGCGCACCGCGCACACCTACGGGGCGCACGCGGCGAGCCGCACCCGGGCGGTGGACCTGCTCAAGGACGGCTCCGGCAGGGTGGTGGGCGCCACGCTGCTCGACCGGGAGACCGGCCGCACCCTCGAGGCGCGGGCCCGGCACGTCATCTCCTGCGCCGGGGTCTGGACCGAGGACGTCACCGACCTCGCGGAGACCGACGGCGGGCTGAGGGTGCAGGCCTCCAAGGGCATCCACCTCGTCGTCCCGCGCGAGCGGATCTCCGGCGAGAGCGGGCTCTTCCTGCAGACCGAGCGCTCGGTCCTCTTCTTCATCCCGTGGTCCCGCTACTGGATCATCGGGACGACGGACACCCCCTGGCACCTCGACCTCGGCCACCCGGTCGCGACGGCGACCGACATCGACTACGTCCTCGAGCACGCCAACGAGGTGCTCACGACCCGCCTGACCCGCGACGACGTCGTGGGCTGGTACGCCGGGCTGCGACCGCTGCTCCAGCCCGGGACCAAGGCGGCCGGCGACAGCGCCAGCGTCTCCCGGGAGCACACCGTGGCCAGCCCCGTGCCCGGCCTGACGGTGGTCGGGGGAGGCAAGCTCACGACATACCGGGTGATGGCGCGCGACGCGGTGGACTTCGCGCTGGGCGACCAGGCCGTGGAGCTGCCGTCGATCACCGAGCAGATCCCGCTGCTGGGCGCCGTCGGGGAGGCCGCCACCCGGCGGCGGATGCCGGCGCTGCGCGAGCGGTTCGGGTGGAGCGTGCAGGTGACCGACCACCTGCTGCACCGCTACGGCTCGCTCGTGGAGCAGCTGCTCGAGCTCATCGCCGAGGACGCCTCGCTGGCGCGGCCGCTGGAGCACGCCCCGGCCTACCTGCGGGTCGAGGTCGCCTACGCCTGCATCAGCGAGGGGGTGCTGCACCTGGAGGACGTCATGATGCGGCGCACGCGGCTCTACTACGAGGCGCCCCGCAAGGGCCTGGCCGCGGTGCCCGAGATCGCCGAGATCGCGGTGCAGTGGCTGGGCTGGGACGAGGAGCAGGAGGCCGCGGAGGTCGCGGCCTACGAGCGGCGGGTGCACGCCGACGAGGCCGCGGCGCGCGAGCCGGACGACGCCTCCGCCGTGGCGGCGCGCGACCGGGTGCTGGCCGGAGAGGTGGAGAGCCGATGAACGACGGGGCGCGCTTCGTCCTGGCCATCGACCAGGGCACGACGAGCACGAGGGCGATCGTCTTCGACCGCGCCGGCAGGGCCCGGGCGGTCGGGCAGAAGGAGCACCGGCAGATCTTCCCCCGGGCCGGGTGGGTCGAGCACGACCCCGCCGAGATCTGGGACAACACCCGCGAGGTGATCGGCCAGGCCATGGGCAAGGCCAACCTGGCCAACTCCGAGCTCGCCGCGATCGGCATCACCAACCAGCGCGAGACCGCGGTGGTGTGGGACAAGAACACCGGTG